>CAXYWC010000001.1:0-91377 GCA_964292845.1 uncultured Flavobacterium sp.
GAAGTTCAAGATGCTCACGACAACTGGTTGAGTATTGAATTGCAAGACAAAGTAGCTGAAATTTTGCATATCAAACCTATTGAAGTGTATGAGGTAGTGACTTTTTATACCATGTTTAACCAAAGACCAATTGGTAAATACATGTTCGAGTTTTGTCATACTTCACCTTGTTGTCTGAATGGAACCGAAAATTTAATGGATTATACTTGTGATAAATTAGGTGTAAAAGTGGGAGAACCAACTGCTGATGGACTATTTGAAGTTCGTGGTGTAGAATGTTTAGGTGCTTGTGGTTATGCTCCAATGATGCAACTAGGAGATTTTTACCAAGAACACCTTACAGAAGCAAAAATAGATCAGTTAATTACTGATTGTAAAGACAATAAAATAATATTACACGATAAATAAGATGTCAAAAAAAATATTATTAGACAAAATCAATGTACCAGGCATTAAAACCTACGAAGTGTATCGTCGTGAAGGCGGTTACGCATCGGTAGAAAAAGCCTTGAAAACATTAACTCCTGATGAAGTTACCGAAGAAGTAAAAACTTCTGGTCTTCGTGGTCGTGGTGGTGCAGGTTTCCCTGTAGGAATGAAATGGAGTTTTATCGATAAAAAATCGGGAAATCCAAGACATTTAGTTTGTAATGCAGATGAGTCTGAACCTGGAACGTTCAAAGACCGTTACCTAATGGAGCACATTCCGCACCTATTAATAGAAGGAATGATTACCTCAAGTTACGCCTTAGGAGCCAACTTATCGTATATCTACATTCGTGGAGAATATATGTGGGTGTACAAAATTTTAGAAAGAGCCATTGCCGAAGCAAAAGCTGCGGGTTGGTTAGGAAAAAACATATTAGGGACAGGCTACGATTTGGAATTGTATGTTCAAATTGGTGGAGGTGCCTACATTTGCGGTGAAGAAACAGCTTTAATTGAAAGTTTAGAAGGAAAACGTGGTAACCCAAGATTAAAACCACCATTTCCTGCGGTCAAAGGACTTTGGCAAAATCCAACGGTTGTAAATAACGTAGAAAGTATTGCTTCTGTGCCTTGGATTGTTAACAATTCGGGTGCTGAATATGCTACTATCGGAGTGGGTCGTTCTACAGGAACCAAATTGATTTCTGCTTCTGGAAATATTAAAAATCCAGGAGTTTATGAAATTGAATTAGGCGTTTCTGTGTACGAATTCATGAATTCTGATGAGTATTTAGGCGGAATGCAAACCGACAGACCTTTGAAAGCATTAGTACCAGGAGGAAGTTCGGTGCCTATTTTACCTGCTAATTTAATTTATAAAACCGCAGCAGGCGAAGATCGATTAATGACTTACGAAAGTTTGTCTGATGGTGGTTTTGCTACAGGTTCCATGTTAGGTTCTGGTGGATTTATTGTATATGATGACCGAGCTTGTATCGTTCGCAATACTTGGAATTTCTCACGTTTTTATCACCACGAATCTTGCGGACAATGCACACCATGCCGTGAAGGAACTGGTTGGTTAGAAAAAGTATTGTGGCGAATTGAAAACGGTCAAGGTCGCGAAGAAGACATCGAATTGTTGTGGAGCATCCAATCAAAAATTGAAGGAAACACGATTTGTCCTTTAGGAGATGCAGCTTCATGGCCAGTGGCAGCAGCAATTCGTCATTTTAAAGACGAGTTTGAATACCATATTCGTTTCCCAGAAAAAATAAAAAATCGAGATCATTTTGTAAATGAGCCATTTGAGAAAGTGAAGCATTTGGTGGGCAAACAAGAAGTTTAAAATAGTTTCAAGTTTCAAGTTTTTTTAGTTTCAAGTTACACAACATGAAACCTTAAACATGAAACAAAAAAAACAAAAACAGATAATGAAAGTAACCATAGACGGACAAAGTATAGAAGTAGAAGCAGGAACAACCATCCTGCAGGCTGCGCGCATGATTGGAGGCGAAGTAGTGCCACCAGCCATGTGTTATTACTCAAAACTAAAAGGAACAGGCGGAAAATGCCGTTGTTGTTTAGTTGATGTAACCAAAGGTAGTGAAGCCGACCCAAGACCGATGCCAAAATTGGTAGCCTCTTGTGTAACAGGTTGTCAAGACGGAATGGAAATAGCCAGTAAAGCCTCTCCAAGAGTGCAAGAAGCTAGAAAATCGGTAACGGAATTTTTGTTAATTAACCATCCGTTAGATTGTCCAGTTTGTGATCAAGCAGGAGAATGTGATTTGCAGAATTTAAGCTTCGAACACGGAAATCCAAAATCTCGTTTTATTGAAGAAAAAAGAACGTTTGAACCCGAAAACATTGGCGATAAAATACAATTGCACATGAACCGTTGTATTCTTTGTCAACGATGTGTCCAAGTAGCCGAGCAACTGACAGATAATAGAGTTCATGGTGTTTTAAATCGTGGTGATCACGCACAAATATCTACTTGTATTTCTGCAGCAATCGACAATGAGTTTTCTGGAAACATGATTGATGTTTGTCCTGTTGGTGCTTTAACCGATAAAACATTCCGATTCAAATCGAGAGTTTGGTTCAACAAACCGTACAATGCACACAGAGAATGTACAACTCCAGGATGTTGCGGAAAAACAACCGTTTGGATGTTTGGTGGAGAAATTCAACGAGTTACAGGTCGTAAAGACGAATATCATGAAGTAGAAAATTTTATTTGCAATACGTGTCGTTTTGATAAAAAAGAAGTTTCTGATTGGGCTATTGAAGGGCCAAGAGAATTTGAAAAAGACTCCGTAATCAATCAGAATAATTACACTCAAAAATTAGAAAAAGTAACAATTGCTACCGAAAAACTAATTCTTGAAGGCAGAGACCAAGACCGTAAGAAAATAAGTATGGCAAAAATACCATTGAATCCTAACGACAAAAAAGCTTAAAAAATGGAGAGTGCATTTATAATAGAAAAAAGCATCGTTATTGTAGTTGTATTTGCTATTACTATGGTTATGGCCATGTATTCTACTTGGGCTGAACGTAAAGTGGCTGCCTTTTTACAAGACAGAGTTGGTCCTAACCGTGCGGGTTGGGGCGGATTATTGCAACCCCTTGCCGATGGACTAAAATTATTTTCGAAAGAAGAATTTGAACCCGATACTAAAAACAGATTTTTATTTTTTGTAGGTCCTGCCATTGCGATGAGTACAGCACTAATGACTAGTGCCGTAATTCCGTGGGGCGATAAGTTGCACTTGTTTGGAAGAGACATTTTGCTCCAAGCGACGGATATAGACAATGCTTTATTGTACATCTTTGCCGTAGTGTCTGTAGGTGTTTACGGAATTATGATTGGAGGTTGGGCTTCGAACAATAAATTCTCCTTAATGGGAGCGGTTCGTGCTGCCTCGCAAATGGTTTCATACGAAGTGGCCATGGGATTATCAATGATTGCTTTATTGATGATGACGGGAACATTAAGTTTGAAAGAAATTTCAGAGCAACAAGCTGGAATGAATTGGAATGTGTTTTATCAACCCCTTTCGTTCTTGATTTTCTTAATTTGTGCTTTTGCCGAAACTAATAGAACACCGTTTGATTTAGCCGAATGCGAAAGTGAATTAATTGGAGGATATCATACGGAATACTCATCGATGAAAATGGGATTTTATCTCTTTGCTGAATATGCCAATATGTTTATATCATCAGCTATTTTAGCCATTTTGTTTTTCGGAGGATACAATTATCCTGGAATGCAATGGATGGTTGAACATGCAGGAGTAAACACGGCTAATCTGTTAGGGATAGGCGTTTTGTTTATTAAAATTTGCGGGTTTATTTTCTTTTACATGTGGGTTCGATGGACAATTCCTCGTTTTAGATACGATCAGTTGATGAATTTGGGTTGGAAAATTTTAATTCCACTATCGATTTTAAACATTGTGATAACAGGAATTTGTTTGTTATTGTTTAAATAATTAAACAGTTTTAGAAACGGTATGCCCTAGCCCTGATAGCAGTGGAAATACTTTTGCTTTTTTCTTTAAAAAGCAAAAGATTGAAACGAATAGCAGGAATGGCTTCTAAAAAAACGATTAAAAACGGATGGAACACTTTTTAGAGCAATCTAAAGAGATAAATCTAAAAACATAAATTAAAAAATGGCAATAGAAACAATATCATTATCGGGCAGGAAAAAAGTGGTTTCCAATAAGGAAATGACTTTTTTAGAAAACCTATATCTTGTGGCAATTGTAAAAGGATTGTTTATAACAATTAAACACTTTTTTAGAAAAAAAGCAACAATACACTACCCAGAGCAGGTTCGAGCAATGAGTCCTGTGTACCGAGGTCAGCACATGTTGAAACGCGATGAGCAAGGTCGTGAAAATTGTACTGCTTGTGGTTTATGTGCACTTTCTTGTCCTGCAGAAGCGATTACAATGAAGGCTGCTGAGAGAAAATCATCGGAAATGCATTTGTACAGAGAAGAAAAATATGCCGAAATTTATGAAATCAATATGTTGCGTTGTATTTTTTGTGGTTTGTGTGAAGAAGCGTGTCCGAAAGACGCTATTTACTTAACCGCTTCAAAAGTATTAGTACCATCTAGTTACGAGCGTGAGGATTTTATCTTTGGAAAAGACAAATTAGTAATGCCACTCGAAATGGCTATGGCAAACTCAAAAAAATTAAACTAATGAGTACTTTATTAATTATATTCTACTTCTTGTCGGCCATTACGTTGGCAACTGCGTTTTTGACGGTTATTAGCAAAAACCCTATTCATAGTGCTATTTATTTAGTCATTTGTTTCTTTAGCATTGCAGGTCATTATTTGTTGTTTAACGCACAGTTTTTGGCCATGGTTCATATTATTGTGTATTCTGGTGCCATTATGGTTTTATTCTTGTTTACCATCATGTTGATGAATTTGAATAAAGAAGACGAACAACATAAAAATATGGCTACAAAATTAGCCGCTGCCGTTTCCTTTGGTTTGGTTTGTTTTGTGATGTTGGCTGTATTTGTAAAATCGATGCCGGTTATTCGTTCTTACAAACAAACAGGACAAGATTTTCAATCGATAAAAGTGTTGGGAAAAGTGTTGCTAAACGAGTATATGGTTCCTTTTGAATTTGCTTCTATCTTATTATTAGTAGCTATGATAGGGGTTGTATTATTGTCTAAAAAAGAAAAATCAATTCAATAACATGAATACTATATTAACAGAAATAGGAATTCAAAATTACATTTATTTAAGTGCCGTTTTGTTTTGTATCGGAATTTTTGGCGTTTTGTACAGACGAAATGCTATTATTATGTTTATGTCAATAGAAATTATGCTCAATGCTGTGAATTTGCTTTTTGTAGCTTTTTCAAGCTACCACCAAGATGCGCAAGGACAAGTTTTTGTGTTTTTCTCGATGGCAGTGGCAGCTGCCGAAGTAGCGGTGGGATTGGCTATTTTAGTTTCAATATATAGAAACTTACATTCGATAGATATTGATAATTTGAAAAATTTAAAAGGATAAATACTAATGGAAAAAAATTTAGCTTTAGTATTAGTATTAGCTCCGTTTTGTGGGTTTTTATTTACTATTTTCTTCGGAAAGAAAGCCGGTAAATCGGTTTCTGGAATACTAGGAACTTTATCAGTTGTGATTTCATTTTTGGCATCAATTTACTTTTTTACTTTGATACAAAAAAATCCGAACCCAAATCAAATAAATCTGTTTCAATGGATTTCGTTAGAAAAATTCAATGTGAACTTCTCGTTATTACTAGATCAATTGTCTATCATTTGGTTGCTTTTTGTAACAGGAATCGGTTCGTTAATACACGTGTATTCTATTAGTTATATGCACGATGATGAGAATATGCACAAGTTTTTTGCCTATTTGAATTTGTTTGTGTTTTTTATGATAACCTTAGTTTTGGGTAGCAACTTGCTAATCCTATTTATTGGATGGGAAGGCGTAGGGTTGTGTTCTTATTTGCTAATTGGTTTTTGGTACAAAAATCAAGACTATAATGATGCAGCTAAAAAAGCTTTTATCATGAACCGAATAGGAGATTTAGGGTTGTTGATTGGAATTTTTATCTTAGGATATGTCTTCAATACATTAGATTATAGAACCATACAAGGGGCTATATATACAGATGCCGAAATTATAAAAAACCCTTTACTACCACTAGCGGCCTTGTGTTTGTTTATTGGTGCTATGGGAAAATCGGCTCAAATTCCTTTATATACTTGGTTGCCAGATGCCATGGCTGGACCAACACCTGTTTCGGCATTAATTCACGCTGCGACAATGGTAACTGCGGGTATTTTTATGGTTACTAGAATGAATTTTTTATTTGATTTAGCGCATGATGTACAGTTTTTTATGGCTGTTATTGGAACCGTTACAGCTATTGTTGCGGCTTCGATAGGATTAGTACAAAATGATATTAAAAGAGTATTGGCTTACTCTACCGTTTCACAATTGGGATTGATGTTTTTGGCATTAGGACTTGGAGCTTATGAAGTAGCTGTTTTCCATGTTATTACTCATGCTTTCTTTAAAGCTTGTTTGTTCTTAGGTTCTGGATCAGTGATTCACGCTTTGCACGGAGAACAAGACATGCGCAAAATGGGTGGCTTGCGAAAAGCGATGCCTATTACCTTTTGGACAATGATGATTTCTACCCTAGCCATTTCTGGAATTTTTCCTTTTGCAGGATTTTGGTCTAAAGATGAAATTTTAATGACGGCTTTTCATGGAAACATAACTTTATGGATTGTGGGAAGTATTGCTTCTATCATGACGGCATTTTATATGTTTAGATTACTATATTTAACGTTCTTTAAGGATTTTAGAGGCACTGAACATCAAAAAAATCATTTGCATGAAAGTCCAAGTTTAATTACTTTTCCATTAATCCTATTAGCGTTTTTAGCTGCTGTTGGCGGACTTATCAGCTTGCCAGGTAACAGTTGGCTAAACCACTATTTAGCACCTTTGTTTGGTAAAGTTGGTCATGCCGAACATCATCTTGATGGAACAGCTTATATGCTAATGGCTATTGCAACCGTTGGTGCTTTGGTAGGAATTGGAATTGCGTATTTTAAATATATTAAAAACAGTGAAGTACCTTCAGAAGATTCTGAAATTATAGGTGTTACTAAAGTTTTGTACAACAAATATTATGTTGATGAAACGTACGATGCTTTATTTGTAAATCCGTTATATAAAGTATCACATTTCTTCAGAAAATATATTGAAACTGCGGTTTCTGGATTTGTTTTCGGTTTAGGAAAAACAACAAATGCTTTAGGAAATCAAGGAAAATTAGTTCAAAACGGAAATATAGGATTGTATCTTTTTGCTTTTGTATTAGGAGTTTGTTCCATATTTATTTATTTATTTTTAGTTTAATAATTACACATAATGAACGTATCATTTATACTCATACTTTTACTATTCGGTGCTGTAGCGACTTATTTTGCTGGAGATAAATTAGCTAAAACGGTAGCCTTGCTTTTTAGTGTAGCTTCTTTAGTAGCATCATTATTTGTTTTGAATCAGTACAATCACGGGATTAATTCTGATTTTATTGCGAATTGGATTTCAAGCCCTAATTTATACATTGCTTTAAAAGCAGACGGATTATCGCTTGCCATGTTAATTCTTACAACAGCACTAACCTCGATCATTATATTTTCTTCATTTGGAAACGAATATAAAAACAGCAAAAGCTTTTATGCCTTAGTTCTGTTTATGTCATTTGCCATGGTTGGAACTTTTTTAAGTGTTGATGCTTTCTTGTATTATATTTTTTGGGAATTATCATTAATCCCCATTTATTTTATTACTTTAATTTGGGGTAATGGTGATGCTGAAGATCGCAAAAAAGCAGTAATTAAATTTTTCATTTATACCCTAGCAGGATCATTATTCATGTTAGTTGCCTTTATGTATTTATTCCAAAAAGCAGGAAGTTTGATGATAGGCGATTTGTATGCCGTACGTTTAAGCCAAAGTGAGCAAGTTTGGATATCCTTAGCGTTATTTTTAGCTTATGCCATCAAAATCCCAATTATTCCTTTCCATACTTGGCAGGCTAATGTGTATCAAAAAGCCCCTACTGTGGGAACCATGTTGCTGTCGGGAATTATGCTTAAAATGGGATTGTACAGTCTAATTCGTTGGCAATTGCCTATTGCGCCAATGGCAGCAAAAATGTATTTAGATATTTTTATTGGATTAAGTATTGCAGGTGTTGTTTACGGTTCGATAGTAGCATTGAAACAAAAAAACATCAAAAAACTATTAGCGTATTCATCTCTTGCTCATGTTGGATTAATTGCTGCTGGAGCTTATACATTAACCTTAGACGGTTTGCGTGGAGCCGTTTTGCAAATGATTGCTCACGGATTTGTTGTAGTAGGACTTTTCTTTGCTGCCGAAGTTATTGAACGTCGTTTCAAAACACAGGAAATCTCAGAAATGGGAGGCATCAGAATTCAGGATAACAAATTTGCGTCGATGTTTATGATTGTTATGTTAGCTTCGGTTGCTTTGCCAGGAACGTTCAATTTTGTTGGCGAGTTTACGTTGTTATATAGCTTGTCAAATGTGAATATCTGGTTTGCCGTTATTGCGGGAACAACTATTATTTTGGGAGCGGTTTATATGCTAAAAATGTTTCAACATGTAATGTTAGGCGAAGCGAATACAAACGTTTTTCAATCGATAACCCTCAATGAAATCATAATTTTTGTAATTATAATTGCTTTTTTATTGTTTTTCGGGATGTTTCCAAAACCAATAATAGAGCTAATTAGTCCAAGTTTGCAAGAAATTATGTTAAAAATCAACAAAGTTTAAAGTTATAGAATTTTAAAATTCAATAAAATAAAAGATACAGAATGAATACTCTTATATACATTTCAGGATTAGGAATAATAAGCTTACTTGCAGAAATTTTTAATGCAAGAAAAGTCATTGTACCCGCTACAATTATTGGACTTTTGGCTATTTTAGGATTCAATATTTCTGAATACAATGAATTTGGAACCTATCAAAAAGGAATGATGGTTGTCGATAAATTTTCGGTAGCATTTTCGAGTTTATTTATAATTGTGACTATTTTTTTAATCGCTTTAGGAAAAGAGTTTTATAAAAACCAAGAAACTAAAATTTCCGATTATGTAGGAATAAAAGTGTTTTTATTAGCTGGATCAGTCGCCATGGTTTCGTTTCTAAACTTATCGATGTTCTTTTTAGGAATTGAAGTTTTATCCATTTCATTGTACGTTCTAGCGGCAAGCAATCGGTTAAATTTAAAAAGTAACGAAGCAGGTATGAAATACTTTCTTATGGGTTCATTTGCTTCAGGAATACTACTTTTTGGTATTTGTTTGATATATGGAGCAACTGGAAGTTTCAGTTTGAATGCTATCTCACAAATAATCCATACCACAAACTATCCACAATGGTATTTTATAGGGCTAATTTTATTAGTTATCGGAATGTTGTTTAAAATTGCAGTATTTCCTTTTCATTTTTGGGCTCCCGATGTTTACGAAGGTGCTCCAGCGCTAACAACGGCAACTATGAGTACTTTAGCTAAAATTGTAGCCATGGCAACATTATACAAATTAGTGCTATCCCTTTTTCCACTTCAAACCTACTCTTTCCAAATGATTATTGTTTGCGTAGCAATAGGATCAATGTTATTAGGAAACATTATGGCTTTGCGCCAAAATAATGTAAAACGTATGTTTGCATTTTCGGGTATTTCACATGCTGGATTTATGGTAACAACACTTCTGTTAGCTAATAATTCAGGAGGAACTTTATTGTATTATGCTACGGCATATGCCATTGCAGGAATTGGTTTTTTTGCAGTAGTGATATATGTTACTAAGGATAAAGAAAACGAAACTATAGACAGTTTTAATGGTTTTGGAAAAACACATCCGTTATTAGCAGGAGTGCTTACGGCTTCTTTATTGTCGATGGCTGGTATTCCTATATTGTCAGGGTTCTTTGCAAAATTCTTTTTGCTAAGCCAATTAATTCAGACAGGTTGGGTAGTTGTTGTCATTGTAGCCATTGTTAGCTCTATTATAAGTGTAGGGTATTACTTTAAGATTATACTTGCCATGTATACTAAAGACAGCGAAGTAACTTTGCCAAATGTACCCGTAATGTATCAGTTAGTGGCTGTTATCGCTCTTGTGCTGAACATTGCTTTGGGCTTGTTTCCTAATTATGTTTTGGGATTAATAGGTTAGAATTTAGTGAAAAGCAAATTATTTTGATGAAAAAAACAACCGCATTGGTCTTACTATTCATATTCACTACAATAGTAAATGCACAGCGATTCGATATACTTTCTGGTAAACTAGAAAATTTAAAAGAAATTTCGGAATACAATGTTGTTTTTGATTATTCAGATTTAGAAGTAAATGGTTTCGATTCCGAGCAAGCGTATCTAAAAGAAAAAATTGAAAAACGCCAACATTACGACAGTAAAAAAGCTGAAAAATTTGAAGAAAGCTGGTATTCCGATAGGGAAAATAAATATGAACCCAAATTTATATACTATTTCAACGAGCAATTGCAGAAAGAAAAAGTAATAGTAAGTAGAAATACAGAGGCTAAATATTCTATGAATGTAAAAACTACTTGGGTTTATCCAGGTTATGAACTTGCTAAGGTAGAGCCAGCAAAGATTAGTGCTATAATTACAATAGTAGAGACTGCAAATCCTTCAAAAATTTTAGTCGCCATACAATTTGATAAGGTTATTGGAATTGTCAAAAATTACAGACAACAAGGCGATAGAATATCAGGGGCATATGAGAAATTAGCAAAAAATTTTGCTATGCAATTAAAACGATTTTTATAAAAAAAGCCTTAGTCATTTTATACTAAGGCTTTTTTTATTTTCATTGTTTTTCGGCATTTATCATATACGCCATGTTTTTAATCACATTATCATGTTTTTTAACAAAAGGGTTTGTTTCGTCCCAGACATATCCAGCAAGAACAGAACATATTTTTTGTTTTACATCTGGATTTTCAGGTTGATGGAAAAATAAAGTTTGCAAATTACCAGTGTACCACTCTTTTACATAAGTAGTAAAAACAGCAATGCCACGTTTCATATATCCTGTAAAATCTTCTTCCCAATCAACGGCAATGCCTTGATGCTCTTTTAGGTACAGTTTTGCGGCTAGCATTCCAGATTCGGTTGCAAAAGCAACTCCCGATGAAAAAACAGGATCTAAAAATTCAGAACTATTTCCAGTTAATGCAAAACCATCACCATACATTTTTTTGACCGAGCGAGAATAGTTTTCTAATTTTACAGGCTCAAACAAAAAGTCAACTCCACCGAAGCGTTTGATGTAAAAATCGGACAATTTGATGGCATTGTTTAAGGCTTCTCGGGTATCGTTGTTTTCGGATAGCGAATTGATGAATTCTGTTGGACCTACAATTCCTAAACTTGTATTTCCGTTTGAAAAAGGAATAACCCATAACCAAACTTGAGTTTCTAGAATGTCGAACGAAATTTGAGTTCCTTCTATTCCTTCAGGGCGGTTTATGTCTTTTACGTGGGTAAATATTGACGAATGCGGGTCTAGTTTTGAGGGCGTGTCTAAATCCAGTAATCTAGGTAAAACTCTGCCATAACCACTTGAATCGATAATAAATTTAGCATGGATTTCTTTTAAATTCCCGTCTTTGTCTTTTACTACCGTTGTGGAATTTTTTCCTTCAAAAGCTACTGAAATGACTTCCGATTCAAATTCCAAATCAATTCCTTTTTTGATAACTTCTTGCGCTAGCGTGTTGTCAAAATCAGCTCTAGGCACTTGCCAAGTCCAATCCCAACCTTCTCCATATTTGTCGCTAAAATCGAAAATGCAAATTTCCTCGCCACGAATAAAACGAGCACCAGGTTTTTTTTCAAAATTCATTGCATCAAGCGTCTCGAAAAAACCAGCTTCTGCAAAATGATCCATAACGCGTGGAATTAAACTTTCTCCTACCACAAGTCGTGGAAATTTAGTTTTTTCAACAACTTTTACTTTTACATTGTTTGTGTGTAAATAGGAAGCTGATACACAACCCGACGGACCAGCACCAATGACTAAAACATCAACATATTCTTGCAACATATTCTTAGCGTTATTATTAGAAATAAAATTTATTTTGATAACACAAATATACTCATTTGTATAGTTTTATATTCTTTTTTTCTTACATTTTATTAGGGTATGACTCATTCCTATTATGTCATACATTTCATCTACCATAAAGCCCGCTTTTTCAACCACTTTTAAAATATCGGTTGAATGATACATTTGGCTATTTCCGTTGGCAACTGCTGTAAAATATAAAGAAGTTGCGTGTAAACTATAGGTAGAGGCTTGGAATTTTTGTAAATCCCAAAAAGTTTCCAAAATATAAAAACTGGCTTCGTCTGTCATTGCTTCGTAAGCTCTTGTAAAAAGGCCAAAAATTTGTTCGAGAGAGAAACAATCAATAAATTGGCTCATCCAAATAACATCAGCACCTTTAGGGAAGGGAATGGAATTGTCTAACAAATTAGTGTCGATTGCTGAAATTCGATCAGAAAATCCAGCTTCTGCAATGTTTTTTCGAGCAACATTAGCTTGTCCTGGCAAATCTAGAATAGTTATTTTTACGTTAGCATCGTATTTAGCACATTGCATCGAAAATTTACCCGTGTTTCCGCCCACGTCTAAAAAAGATTTTGGATGATCTTTGAATAAAATAGGCATTACATCAGGAAAAGTATAATCAGAATAAAAATGGTCAAAATCGAACCAGCTTTTTTTACTTCGTCCTGGTAATTCTGATAATCCTATATATACGGTGTCCCAGTTTCCTAGTTCTTTTAAACCTTCGGGTTTTCCGTTTACTATAGATTCTTCGAGATGATTGATAGCAAGGTAATTTACATCTTGCGTGAAATCCATATTGATATTAGTCATGGTATCTCTTAAAATAAAATAGCCTGTTTTTGTGAGATAGTATTCGTCGTTTTTCAGATAAACCATTTCTAAACTCAAACCTGCTTCTAGGAGAACTTTTACTCCATACACCGACAGTTTTAAGGCGTCAGCAACAGTTTCAACACTTGCTTTCTTGTTGTCAAACAGGTATTCTAAGATGCCTAAATTTCTAAGTGATTTTGCCGCTTGAAACATAATAGGGGCAAAAGCAATTTTTTGTGCATCTAAGTTTGCTTGAACTACACTTTTTTTATCATTTCCAAAATCATTCATTTAAAAATCTTTAAAATTAGTTAATTATAAAAATATTTTTTTAAACTTGCAAACGCAACTCTTTTTATTATAAAATATCTTAAATTAAGTTTATATTTGCAATTCCCAAATTAAGTACATTAAAATCTAAATAAAAACTAATTTTGTAATTAGTTTTAAAAATTTTTATAAAATAATTAAATGAATACTATTAATGAGTTTTTAAGCTTAAAAGAATTTGAATCAATTCTTTTTGAGGAAAATAAGGTTGAAATAAGCAAGCAAGTGCTGGATAGAGTGGAAGAAAGCTTTAATTTCCTTAAAGAATTTTCAGGTAATAAAGTGATTTATGGTGTCAATACTGGTTTTGGACCAATGGCGCAATACCGTATTAAGGACGAAGACAGATTGCAATTGCAATATAATTTAATCAGAAGTCATTCGTCAGGAACTGGAAAACCATTAAGTCCACTTTTTGTAAAAGCAGCTATTTTAGCCAGATTGAACTCACTTTCTTTAGGAAATTCAGGAGTTCATCCGTCGTTGATTGTATTGATGGCAGAATTAATAAATAAAGACATTACTCCCTTAATTTTTGAACATGGGGGCGTTGGTGCTAGCGGTGATTTAGTACAATTAGCACACATGGCCTTAGTGCTTATTGGCGAAGGTGAAGTTTTTTATAAAGGAGAAAGAAGACCAACACAAGAGGTGTTTGAATTAGAAAACCTAAAACCCCTACAAGTAGAAATCCGTGAAGGATTAGCGTTAATGAACGGTACATCTGTAATGACTGGAATTGGCGTGGTCAACGTACATCATGCAAATAAACTTTTAAATTGGTCGATCAAATTTTCTTGTGCCATCAACGAAGTGGTTCAAGCCTACGACGATCATTTTTCGGAAGAATTAAATAACGCCAAACGTCATAAAGGACAACGTGAGGTTGCCGAAAGAATGCGAAAAAACTTATCCGATAGTACTTTAATTAGAAAAAGAGAGGATCATTTGTATTCTGGTGAAAACACAGAAGACATATTTAAAGAGAAAGTACAAGAATACTATTCTTTGCGTTGTGTGCCTCAAATTTTAGGGCCCGTTTTAGAAACAATAAACAATACCGCTTCTATTCTTGAAGGCGAGTTCAATTCAGCAAACGATAACCCAATTATTGATGTCAAAAACCAACATGTGTACCATGGAGGTAATTTTCATGGTGATTACATTTCATTAGAAATGGATAAATTGAAAATTGTAGTTACCAAACTAACAATGCTTGCCGAACGACAATTGAATTATTTGTTAAATTCAAAAATAAACGAAATTCTTCCTCCGTTTGTAAACTTAGGAACGTTAGGATTTAATTTTGGTATGCAAGGGGTTCAATTCACAGCCACATCGACCACAGCCGAGTGTCAAATGCTATCCAACCCTATGTATGTGCACAGTATTCCTAATAATAATGATAATCAGGATATTGTTAGTATGGGTACAAATGCCGCTGTAATTACGGCCAAAGTAATTGAAAACTCTTTTGAAGTTCTTGCAATAGAGCTTATTACAATTGTACAAGCAATAGACCATTTAGAGCAAAAAGACGCAATTTCATCTGTAACTAGAAAAATGTACGACGATATTCGTAAGATAATCCCAGTGTTTAGTCAAGATCAAGTGATGTATCCTTTTGTTCAAAAAGTAAAAGAGTATCTAATTCATAATTAAAAAAGCCCTCAAAAAATTTTAATACCTACTTGTTATTTTAACCATTTAAAAAAAAATGTTATGAAAAAATTATTTTTAATGTTACTTATGGTGCAATTTGCGAATGCACAAGAATTAGCTTTAGTTAAAAAAGACGGTAAATTTGGATATATTTCCAAAACAGGAGAATTTGTAATTCAGCCCAAATTTAAAGTAGCTAAAAACTTTTCGGAAGGATTAGCTGCTGCAGAAGATAATAAGAAATGGGGATTTATAAACCCAAAAGGAGACTGGGTTATTTCTGCTACTTATGATGATGCAAAATATTTTAATGACGGTATTTGTGTTGTTGCCAAAGACAAAAAGTGGTTTTATATTAACACAAAAGGCGAAACAATTGCCTCGCCAAGTTCAGATAAAGTATATGATTTTGAAGATGGCCTTGCCTTTATTAAACAAGATAAAAAAACAGGACTAATCAACAATAAAATGACCGTTGTGGTAGAGCCAAAATACGATGTCATCAAATCATTTCAAAACGGATTTGCAAGAGTGAAAAATAATGAACGTTGGGGGATTATAGACAAAACAGGAAAAGTTGTTGTTGAAATAATTTACGATGAAATAGGCGATTATTACAAAAACACCACTTGGGCAAAAAACGGAACAGCATTTGGATTAGTAATTGCTGGGAAGTTTAAAGCAATAGAGGGTGTTGATAAAATCTGGGATTTCTTCTCTCAAGACATTACTTATGCTAGAAAAAGCGAAAAAATTGGCTTTATAGACATAAAAGGAAATTGGGTTATAGAACCTAAATATGATAAAGCAAAAGCATTTGTAAAAAACATAGCACCCGAACAAATAGGAAAAAAATGGGGTTACATCAATACAAAACAAGACTATATTGAAGAACCAACGTATGTAGGTGCCGAAATTTTTAGCGCAAACGGATTAGCTCCTGTAAAAGAAAAAGATTGGGGATTTATAAATGAAACAGGAAAAATGATTATTCCAACCCAATATGGAATTTCAGGAGGACTTTTTGCAATGCTGTTTAGAGATGATGAAAAAGGATTCGTAAATGGATTAGCAAGAGTAACAAACGAAAAAAAATGGGGATTCCTTAAACCAGACGGAACCGTTTTAGGAAATCAATGGTATGAAAGCGCTGAACCTTTTAAAAAATAATACAACAAGTTATAATACCAAATACGTATTATAATTACAGTTTAGAAAAAACCACGAATCGCACAAAATTTTGTGTAATTCGTGGTTAAAAAAAGTAGGCTTTGTTTAGCAAACAGCCATACAAAACAAATCGTATTTAAATTGCAATCAATTTGCAATCTAACAGCTACAATCTAAAATTAAATCATGAAGTGTGCATTAGTAACAGGAGGATCAAGAGGAATAGGAAATGAAATTTGCAAAAAATTAGCCGCAGATACAGACTATCACATTCTAATTAATTATCAAGCAAACAAAGCAGCTGCCGAAAAAACGTTAGCAGAAGTAACACAACTAGGTGCGACAGGCGAAATACTCCAATTTGACGTTGCTAATTTTGACGAAGTAAAAACTGTATTAACAAATTGGCAAGATGCCAACCCAAACGCTATTGTTGAAGCTATAGTAAACAATGCAGGAATAGCAAAAGATGGGTTGTTTATGTGGATGACACCTGAAGATTGGACTAGTGTGGTAAATACTAGCTTGAACGGATTTTTTAATGTAACCAACTTTTTCATTCAAAAAATGCTACGCAACAAATATGGGCGAATAGTCAATATGGTTTCGGTTTCAGGTGTTAAAGGAACACCAGGACAAACCAATTATTCTGCTGCAAAAGGAGCTGTTATCGCCGCAACAAAAGCATTAGCACAAGAAGTAGCAAAACGAAATATAACCGTAAACGCTGTGGCGCCAGGTTTTATTAGAACCGAAATGACAAGCAATCTCGACGAAAAAGAACTCATAAAAATGGTTCCTGTAAATCGTTTTGGAGAAGCCGAAGAAGTAGCCGATTTAGTAAGCTTTCTAGTTTCTAAAAAGTCAAGTTATATAACCGGAGAAGTTATTAATATCAACGGGGGGATTTATTCTTAAATAAAAACATTTGTAGATAATGAATAAAAGAGTTGTCATTACCGGAATGGGAATTTACTCCTGCATAGGAACTTCTTTAGAAGAAGTGAAAGAATCACTATACAACGGAAAATCTGGAATTGTAATCGATCCTGAACGAAAAGAATTCGGCTTTCAATCCGCATTAACAGGCATGGTTCCAAAACCCGACCTGAAAAATTTACTTTCCCGAAGACAAAGAATTAGTCTTGGCGAAGAATCAGAGTATGCCTATATGGCAACTATTGAAGCTTTAAAAAATGCCAATATTGATGAAGCTTTTTTTGATGAAAATGAAGTAGGTATCATGTACGGAAACGACAGTGTTTCTAAAGCTATTATAGAAGCAACCGATGTTATTCGTGAAAAAAAAGACACCGCACTTATAGGTACTGGAGCCATCTTTAAATCGATGAATTCCACCGTAACAATGAATTTATCTACCATATTCAAATTAAGAGGAGTGAACCTAACCATAAGTGCCGCTTGCGCGAGTGGTTCACATTCCATAGGATTGGGTTATCATTTAATTAAAAGTGGTTTGCAAGACATGATAATTTGTGGTGGAGCACAAGAAATTAATAAATATGCCATGAGTAGTTTTGATGCGCTAGGTGTTTTTTCGCCAAGAGAAAACGAACCCGCAAAAGCATCAAGACCTTTTGACGCTTCTCGCGACGGACTAATTCCAAGTGGTGGTGGAGCAACTCTAATTTTAGAAAGTTACGAATCAGCAATAAAACGAGGAGCACCTATTATTGCAGAAGTGATTGGTTATGGATTTTCATCCAATGGAGGACATATTTCTACACCAAACGTTGAAGGGCCAGCAACCGCAATGCAAAGAGCATTAGATAGCGCAAATGTAAAGCCAAGTGAAGTAGATTACATAAATGCTCATGCCACTTCAACACCAGTTGGAGATGCAAATGAAGCCAAAGCAATACTTGAAGTTTTTGGAGAAAAAAACCCTCACGTCAGCTCCACAAAATCGATGACAGGTCACGAATGTTGGATGGCAGGAGCAAGCGAAGTCATTTATTCGCTACTAATGATGCAGCACGATTTTGTAGCCCCAAACATCAATTTAGAGGCTCCAGACGAAGACGCTTTAAAATTAAATTTAGTAAAAACGACTTTAAATAAAAAAATAGATATATTTTTGTCGAATTCATTCGGATTTGGAGGAACAAATTCGGCATTAGTTATAAAAAAGTATAAAAAAAGCGATGAATAAAGAAGAAATTATAAAAAAAATAAACAGCTTTCTTGTTGAAGAATTTGAAGTAGATCAAGACGCTGTTCAGCCAGATGCCATTTTAAAAGACACTTTGGGTCTAGATAGTTTAGATTATGTCGATTTAGTCGTTTCGGTTGAATCTAATTTTGGCGTAAAATTAGTGGAAGTGGATTTTGTAGGTCTATCAACATTTCAACATTTTTATGATTTAATTGAAAACAAATTAAAACTTAAATAATAATTTTAGATTTATTAGATCGTTAGACTTCTTAGATTGGTTAGATGCAAAACTCTAAGAATTTAAGAAGTCTAATTGTCTAAAAAAGTTAGATTTCTAAACTAATTGTCTAAGAATCTAACAGATCTAACAATATAACAATCGAATAATGGCAGAATGGGACGGAAAATCTAAAGGAACAGTCCTAGGATATAAGATTTTTGTGTTTTTTCTTAAAAAAGCAGGAATCAAGTCAGCTTATTTTATATTATACTTTGTAGCAACGTATTACTTTTTGTTTCTCAGAAAAAGTAATCGAGCCATTTTTTATTATTTCAAGGATAGGCTAGGATATTCCTATTTTAAATCTAAACGAATGGTTTTTAGAAGTTATTATACTTTTGGACAAACTATTTTGGACAAGATTTCAATCTCATCAGGAATGAGTAATCGGTTTACTAGCGAACATGATGGAGGCGAAATTTTAAAAAAACTGTTAGCCGAGAAAAAAGGAGGCGTACTCATCAGTGCACATATAGGTAATTTTGAAATAGCAGAACATTTTTTTGGTGAAAATGACAATATCGATTTTCATACTAGTTTGGTTACAACCGATTTAGAACATTCGGCTATAAAAAATTATCTCGAAAAAATCTCGAAAAAATCTAGTGTCAAATTTATTATTATAAAAGAAGATTTGTCGCATATTTTCGAAATCAATGCCGCTTTAGCGAGAAACGAATTGGTTTGTTTTACAGGCGATCGTTATTTTGAAGGTGGAAAATTTTTAACAGAAAAATTATTAGGACAAGAAGCAAAATTTCCTGCAGGACCTTTTCTAATAGCTTCAAGATTGCAAGTTCCTGTTGTGTTTGTTTACGTAATGAAAGAGGCTAATTTGCACTACCATCTTTACACACGCGAAGCTAATGTTAAACATCGTGACCAAAAAGCTTTATTAAAAGCATATACAGAAAGTGTAGAAACAATGTTGCAAAAATATCCTTTACAATGGTTTAATTATTTCGATTTTTGGAATCAGTTGGACAATCAAAATAAAGAGTAAAAGAGTTTTTAATCATAAACCGCAACTTGAATCAGCCTCTTCATTTTGTGTTTTGATAAATTTCAGAATAAAATGGAAGAGTTTGATACGCTAATTATAGGTTCAGGAGTTGGTGGTTTAGCAACCGCTATTTGTTTGGCTCGTGCAGGACAAAAAGTTCTCGTTCTAGAGCAGCATTATGTGCCTGGAGGTTGGAGCCATAGTTTTACGCTAAACGGTCAACGATTTAGCCCTGGAGTACATTATGTGGGGTTTATCGACGAAGGACAATCTACAAACGAATTGTACCGAGGCCTAGGGATTGCAAACGATATGGTGTTTTTTAGGATGAATAAAAACGGCTATGAACACTGTTTAATTAACGGAGAAACAATTAACTATCCTATAGGGGTAGAAAACTTGAAACAAGCACTTACTACCCGTTTTCCTAAAGAAGAAAAAAACATACAAGAGTATTTGACATTAGTTCAAAGAGTTACTTACGAATTGCAATTAATGCCAAAATTAAAAGGCTGGTGGCAAAAACTTACAGTGCCATTTAGAACCAAACACTTTGGCAAATTTTCCTTATTTTCCTTAAAAAGAGTAGTCGGTTGGCACGTGAAAGATCCATTACTGAAAGCTGTTTTAAATATTCAATGTGGCGACCATGGACTTCCTCCAAACAGAGCTTGTTTTCCAGTACATTGTTCCATAATGAGTCATTATTTTGACGGAGGATTTTACCCAATGGGCGGTGGTGGTGGCATTGTAAAAGCCATGACAAACGCCGTAAAACGGCATGGTGGCGAAATAAGAGTAAAACAAGATGTTGCTAAGATTCTCATCGAAAATAAAAAAGCTATAGGTATTCAACTCAAAAATGGCAAGCAAATTTTTGCTAAAAATGTTGTTTCCAATGCTGATCCATCCATCACGTATCTAAATTTAATTGGAAAAGAGCACCTAAGCAAAAACTTAATTAAGAAATTAGAAAAAACAAAATACTCGGTAACTTCGATGATTTTATTTTTGACATTAGATATAGATGTTACCCAATTTGGTATCGATTCTGGGAATATTTGGATGATGAAAGACGAAAACGACGATGCTAATTTTGATGAATTAATGAATAACGATATTGCCGAAGGCGATTCGTTTCCAGCCTTATTTATAAGTTGCACTACATTGAAAGATCCTGTGAGTTTTAACGGGAGATATCATAATTTTGAAGTAGTAACCTATGTGAACTACGATAAATTGCAAGAATTTAATGGCTTAGAAGATTATCATAACGAATCGTATCTTATTTTCAAACAAAAAGTCATCGATAAACTGATGAATAATATGGAGAAAATAATTCCAAATGCGAAACAATACATTGTTCAAGCCGAATTAGGGACTCCAAAAACTAATGAATTTTACATCAATTCAACACGAGGAAATGTGTACGGTACCGAAAAAACACTGAATCAAGTAGGCCCATTTTCGTATAAAAACAAATCAGAAATAGAAAACTTGTATCTCTGTGGTGCAAGTACACTTTCGCATGGAGTTGGAGGCGCAACACATTCGGGATTAGCCGCCGCCGCCGCTATTTTGAATTGTCATAAAGACGATTTGTTAGTAGAAGATGAACATCAAAAATTGCGAATTTATGATGCCGAAGACCAAACAACTTGGCCAGAATGGGTTAATGTAAAACGTTCGGATAAAATAAGAACATTTAAGGAAGTTAAAGTCAATTAGTATTTTCACACTTTTTACACTAAATTTGCATTTTTAAAAAAAAGGTCTAATGAAAAATGTTCTTGTAATTTACTATTCCCAATCAGGACAATTAGAAAATATAGCTCGAAATATTGCAAAGCCATTACTCCAATCGTCAGGAATTAAGGTTGTATTTCACGAAATTCAGTTAGAAAAACCGTTCCCTTTTCCTTGGAATAAAGAGGCGTTTTTTGACGCTTTCCCAGAATCATTTTTGCAAATTCCAGCAGCTTTAAAACCTATTCCTGAAGAGATAGTACAAACAAAATTTGATTTAATTCTTTTGCATTATCAAGTTTGGTATTTATCCCCATCAATACCAGTAAATTCATTTTTAAAAAGTGCAGAAGCGAAACAACTTTTTCACAATACCCCCGTTGTAACCATTAGTGGTTCCAGAAATATGTGGGTAATGGCACAAGAAAAAATAAAAGCGCTCCTCAAAAGCAATCACGCGCAACTGAAAGGAAACATAGCGTTAGTAGATAGAGTAGGTAATTTGATTAGTGTTATTACCATTGTAGAATGGCTTTTTTCGGGAGTAAAAACAAAATATTTAGGAATTTTTCCTTTGCCAGGTGTTTCTGAAAAAGACATCCAAGAATCATCTAAATTTGGAGAAGTTATCCTTTCCAGTTTGAATGAGAATAATTTTGATGAGCTACAACAAAAATTACTGGCTATTAATGCCGTAAAAATAAGTCCCTATCTCGTTACAGTCGATAGGACTGCTAATAAAATCTTTAATAAATGGTCTAATTTTATTAAAAGTAGAAAAAAAACAAGAAAAAATTGGTTAAAAGTATTTTATATATATTTGTGGCTTGCAATTTGGTTAATCTCGCCAATTGTGTATATATTGCATATTTTTACTTATCCATTTAAGCTAAATAAAATAAGAAAAGACACTCAATATTATCAAGGTATAGAATACAAAATATAATTATGTTCGAAGTATATATTACAAAAGCCGGCAAATATTTACCAAATGAAGCCGTTTCTAACGACGAAATGGAAAGTTATTTGGGACTTATCAATGACGTTGCCTCAAAAGCAAGACGAATAATTTTACGTAATAACGGGATTACCTCAAGGTATTATGCTTTAGATAAGAACGGAAATTCAACACATTCCAATGCTCAAATGGCTAATTTAGCCATAGAAAAATTATATGATGAAAATTTCACAAAAAATGATGTGGAATTATTATCCTGCGGTACTTCAACACCCGATTTGATGTTGCCATCTCACGCAGCCATGGTTCACGGATTTATGAAAAATAAATCAGTCGAACTCAATTCCTCTTCAGGCGTTTGCTGCTCTGGTATGAATGCACTCAAATTCGCCTTTCTATCGATTAAATCTGGAAATACAAAAAATGCAGTTTGCTCTGCCTCAGAAAGACCTTCTTCCTTGATGATAGCCGATAAATTTGAAAATGAAATTATCAATCTAAAAAAAATAGAAGAACAACCAATTATAGCTTTCAAAAAAGATTTTCTTCGATGGATGTTGTCTGATGGTTCAGGTGCTTTTTTATTGGAAAACAAACCAAAAGGCCCCGTTTCGCTAAAAATAGAATGGATGGAAGCGTATTCGTATGCTTTTGAAATTGAGGCGTGTATGTACTCTGGCGGCGATAAATTAGAAGATGGAAGTATCAAGCCGTGGAGTGATTTTAAATCAAGTGATTGGCTCTCAGAATCTGTTTTTTCTATAAAACAAGATGTTAAACTTTTGGACGAACACATTCTTGTAAAAGGATCTGAAAGTATGAAAAATGCATTAGATAAAAACAAGGTAAAAGCAACCGAGATAGATTACTTTTTGCCTCACGTTTCGTCTCATTATTTTGTAAAAGGACTTCATAAATCATTGTCAGACAGAGGAATGGATATTCCAATGGAAAAGTGGTTTATGAATCTTAAGGAAATCGGAAATATCGGTGCAGCTTCCATTTATTTAATGGTCGAAGAACTAATGAATTCTGGGAAATTAAAAAAGGGGCAAAAAATACTATTGTCAGTTCCAGAGAGCGGACGATTTTCGTATGCATATGCTTATTTAACAGTTTGTTAGGAATATTATGGAAATATCAAATGCTATTTTTGAAAAAGATTTTGTAGAAAATTTGTTGCCACAAAAATTCCCTTTTGTCATGGTCGATAAACTGTATTCTTATACCGAAATTTCTTTGGTTTCAGGATTAAAAATACAAAGCGATAACATTTTTTTTCATAACGAAAGTTTTGTAGAAGCGGGATTGGTAGAACACATGGCGCAATCAGTAGCGTTACACACAGGGTATCAATTTTATTTAAAAAAAGAGCCTGCACCAACAGGTTATATAGGTTCGATAAAAGATATTGAGATAAAAGAATTACCAAAATTAGATAGCGAAATTCAAACGACAGTTTCTATTCTTCAAGAGTTTGGAGGAATAACTTTGGTTGATATCGTAACAAAATTAAATGGTGTCGAAATCGCAACAGGTCAAATGAAAACGGTTTTAGCTAAATAATTTCAATAAAATGGATACAACTATAGACATAAAAAACTATTTGCCTCATCGTACACCTTTTTTGATGGTTGACATGATTCTAATCATGGATGAAGAAAAAGTTGAAACCATTTTTGAAATAAAAGGGGATAATATATTTATTCAAAACAATACCTTTATAGAAGCTGGATTAATAGAAAATGCGGCTCAAACCTGTTCTTCGATTGTTGCAAAAGATTATTTTGTAGATGAGAATAATCAAGACAAATCAGATGTCGACGTGGTTGGCTTCATAAGCGCAATAAAATCATTAAAAATTCATAAACTTCCAGAGGTTGGAAGTACAATCAAAACAATTTCAACTTTAGTATCAAAATTCGTAACAGACGATTATAGTTTATGTACTATGAGTTGTCAAACTTTCAATAATGAAGAGTTACTTTTAGAAGGAGAGATTAATCTTTTTATTCAAGAAAATCATTCAAAACAATAGAAAGCTATGAAAGAAAACGAAGTTCCTCAAGACAAAGGCAATCTTTCTAAAAGCAATATGAAAGAATTGGTTTATGCAACCGATGAAAAAGGCAATTATACAACCGCTTTGAGCACTGGTTGGGAACCAAAAACGATAGCGCTTTCTAATTCTATTGATGAAATAAACGAACGAATTGCTACTGCAAAAGAACAAGTAAAAAATGGCGAAGTAAGCCCAATTGTTTATTTTATGGAGTTTTCTAAAATGGATATTGGTGTGCTGTCTAGTTACGTTGGTATGTGGCAATGGCGTGTAAAAAGACATTTCAAACCTACCATTTTTGCTAAATTAAGTGATGCCACTTTACAGAAATATGCCGAAACTTTTAATATTTCGGTTGCTGAATTAAGAAATTTTAAAACAGATTAATGGAAATCAATTTCACACATCATCAATCTGCGCATTGCGAAAACGGAGTAGCTTCTAATTTGCTTAAAAACAATGGTTTGAATATTAGTGAGCCTATGGTTTTCGGTATTGGATCAGGGCTTTTCTTTGTTTATTTACCATTTATAAAAGTAAATTATGCCCCAGCAATAAGTTACAGACCCATGCCTGGTGCTATTTTCAACAAATTAGCAAAACGATTAGGATTAAAAATAAAAAGACAAAAATTTTCTAGCGAAGCCAATGCTACAAAAGCTTTGGATGAAAATCTAAAAAATAATATTCCTACAGGATTGCAGGTTGGTGTTTATAATTTGACTTATTTTCCAGACGAATATCGTTTTCATTTCAACGCTCATAATTTAGTCGTTTACGGCAAAACCGAAACTGATTATCTTATTAGCGATCCCGTAATGGAAACCGTAACCACATTAACGCATCAAGAACTAAATAAAGTACGATTTGCCAAAGGCGCTTTTGCACCAAGAGGACAAATGTATTACCCAATTCATATTCCTGCTACTATAGATTTAAAAAGTGCTATTATCAAAGGAATTAAGAATACTTGCCGAGATATGTTAGCTCCTGCGCCCATTATTGGTGTTAGAGGAATAAAGTTTGTAGCCAGTCGAATTAGAAAATGGCCAGTAAAACACGGAACCAAAAAAGCCAACCATTATCTAGCTCAAATGGTCAGAATGCAAGAAGAAATTGGGACAGGCGGTGGTGGTTTTCGATTTATTTATGCTGCTTTTCTACAAGAATCGGCTGTAATTCTAGAAAATGAAAAACTAAAAGAATTATCACAAGAAATGACAATAATTGGCGATTTATGGAGAGATTTTGCTGTAAATGCCTCTAGAGTATACAAAAATAGAAGCACACAAGCTGATGTTTACAATACCATTGCTGATCAACTATTAGATATTGCAAATAAAGAAGAAGTTTTTTTTAAAAAATTAAAAGTAGCCATTAGCTAATACTATTTTGAAACCCATTATCCAAATAACCCAACTCTCCAAAAAGTACAAAGATGCCGAAATGTATTCTTTGAGCGACTTTACACTTTCTATATACGAAGGTCAGATTTTTGGTTTGTTAGGACCAAATGGAGCTGGGAAAACAACCCTAATATCCATGCTTTGCGGATTAGTAAAACCAACATCAGGAAGTTTTTCGATTGATGATTTGACGTATGCAAAAAATTCTAGCGAGATAAAAAAAATAATTGGAGTAGTTCCTCAAGAATATGCATTATATCCAACATTAACCGCAAGAGAAAACTTACTGTATTTTGGAAGTATGTATGGTTTAAAAGGAAATGATTTAAAGGAAAAAGTAATCGAAAGCCTTGATTTTTTAGGATTGTTAAAATTTGCCGACAAACGAATAGAAACTTTTTCTGGCGGAATGAAACGCCGAATTAATCTTATCGCAGGAATTTTGCACAATCCAAAAGTGCTTTTTCTAGACGAACCAACAGTGGGTGTCGATGTGCAATCTAAAAATGCGATTATCGATTATCTAAAAAAGCTTAACAAAAACGGAACGACTATAATATATACTTCACATCATTTATCCGAAGCGCAGGATTTTTGCACCGATATTGCTATTGTCGATAGAGGAAAAATTTATGCAGAAGGAACGCCAAATAGCTTGATTGCTTCCACCGCAAACGCTCGAAATTTGGAAGACGTTTTTATTGCATTAACCGGAAAAGAATTGCGAGATGATATATAAATTGTTCATGTCGGTTTACAAAGAATTCCTACTCTTAAAAAGAGATATAGGTGGCGTTGTCATTCTGTTTATTATGCCATTGGTACTCATAATTACAGTGACTTTAATTCAAGATAGCACTTTCAAAACAGTTAGCGATGCCAAAATCCCGATTCTTTTGGTCGATAACGACAACGGAAATGTGTCTAAAACGGTTTTCGATAATTTACAAAAAAGCAACATTTTTACGGTTGTTACCAAAATAAATGACGAACAACTAACCGAATCATCGGCTAAAGAAGCTGTTTTTAAAGGAAAATATCAATTAGCCATCATTATTCCAGAAAAGCTAAGCGCCGATTTGCAATCTAAAATCGACCAAAATGTCGAAAAAATAACAGCTAGTTTAGGCATGACCGATACTTTGGCGAAAGCCGAAAAAACTAAAATTGTGAATCAAAAAGAAGTGAAATTGTATTTTGATCCTGCGGTGCAAATGAGTTTCAAAAATGCGGTCATGAGTTCGATTGACAAGATGATTTCTCAAATAGAAACCAAATCGATTTATGCTACTTTCCAAGCGCAATTAGGAGAAGAAACAACCAGTTTCGAACAAAAAAGTTTTATCACATTCAAAGAAATTGTTCCAAAAGTGAATAATGAAGAAATTATTCCAAATTCGGTACAACACAATGTACCAGCTTGGACTTTGTTTGCCATTTTTTTTATTGTAATTCCATTATCTATAAACATTGTAAAAGAAAAATCGCAAGGAACATTCATTCGTTTACGAACCAATCCAGTTGCTAACGTTATTGTAATTGCTGGAAAAACAATTACCTATTTAATGATCTGTATGATTCAGTTTTACATGATGATTTTAGTAGCAATATTCCTATTTCCACACATAGGTTTGCCCTCATTAAATGTAGAAGGCAATTTATTTTTAATGAGTATTGTAGCCTTGTTTTCAGGATTTGCAGCCATTGGTTTCGGAATACTATTAGGAACAATTGCCAAAACACAAGAACAATCTGCCCCGTTTGGTGCAACTTCGGTTATTATTTTGGCAGCCATAGGAGGTGTTTGGGTTCCTGTTTTTGCGATGCCAAAAATAATGCAACTCATCGCACAATCCTCTCCCATGAACTGGGGATTGAATGCCTTTTATGATGTACTTTTGCGGCATGGTTCTATCGTAGATATTTTACCAGAAATAAGTTTGTTATTTTTATTTTTCATAATTACCACAACCATTGCCTTGCAGTATGATAAGAAGAAAAGAGCAGTTTAACGAAGCCTCTCAATTAACAATTTCACATGAAATTAGAGTGAGATTTAATGAAACAGATCCTTTAGGAATCGTGTGGCATGGTTATTATATTACTTATTTTGAAGACGGTCGTGAAGCATTTGGTCGTCAACATGGACTTTCATATCTCGATATTTTCGATAGTGGATTTACAACTCCCATTGTTAAATCGACTTGCGAGCACAAGTTGTCTTTACGTTATGGCGATGTGGGTCGAATAGAAACTACCATTGTAGATACTCCTGCTGCCAAAATGATTTACAGATATGTTATTTATGATGCCAACAACGAGATTGCTTGTACAGGAGAAACTGTTCAGGTTTTTTTAGATAAAAATGGAGATTTAATGCTAACCAATCCACCTTTTTATGAGGAATGGAAACGTAAAGTTGGTTTAATAAAATAAAAATGGTCAAAGAAGTATTTATTACCGAAACAAACTGCATCACACCAATCGGGTTTGATGTTGCCACCAATATTCAAAATATTGAAAGTGGTATTTCTGGTATTCAATTACATCAAAATGCCATGTTGAACAAACCATTTTATGCATCAACAATCGATAATGAGGAATTAAATTTGGCTTTCGCTAAAATTTCTCCATCAGAGAATTTCACAAGATTAGAAAAAATGATGATTTTGGCTTTGCAACCTATAGTTGAAAACTCAAAATTAGATTTGAATACTAAAGTTGGTTTCCTACTTTCTACAACCAAAGGAAATATTACAGCATTAGCAAATCCTTCAGAGGAAAGTTTCCAAAGTGCACATTTACATCAATTAGCAAAAAATATAGCCAATTTTTTCGAATTCAAAACTGAACCAATTGTCGTTTCAAATGCTTGCGTTTCCGGAATTTTAGCAGTTTCAGTTGCTAAAAGATTGATACAATCTGAAATGTTCGACAATATATTTGTCGTGGCTGGCGATGAGATTTCCGAGTTTGTTTTGTCTGGATTCAATTCGTTTCAAGCGATGAGCGATTTGCCTTGCAAACCGTATTCAAAAAATAGAACGGGTGTTTCTCTTGGCGAAGCAACAGCAGCGGTTTTGGTTTCTGCAGATAAAGAAAATGCTAAAATAAAAATTATTGGCGATGGTGCTATAAACGATGCCAATCATATTTCTGGACCATCAAGAACAGGCGAAGGACTTTTTAGAAGCATCGAAAGTGCTTTATTGGAAGCCAAAATAAACGCAAATCAAATCGATTATATTTCTGCTCACGGAACCGCAACGCCTTTTAATGACGAGATGGAAGCTATCGCATTCAATAGATTAGGATTAGAAAATGTTCCGATAAATAGTCTAAAAGGATTTTACGGACATACTTTAGGTGCTTCTGGATTACTAGAAACCGTTATCGGAATCCAATCTGTTTTAGAAAGTAAACTATTCGTTTCTTTAGGTTTTGATGAAATGGGCGTGAGTCAACCTATTACTATTATTAAAGAAAATCAAGATAAAAACTGCAACTATTTCCTAAAAACAGCATCTGGTTTTGGCGGTTGCAATACAGCGGTTTTATTCGAAAAAATAAAATAATGTCAGAAAATAAAACCTACATACAATCCTTTTGCACCATTCAGAATAATGAAATTATACTGAATGGAGAATCGATTTTTAAATCAGATTCTGATTTGTTTTCTGATTTTTCAAAGAAAGCGTATCAGAATTTCGATATAAATTATTCAAAATTTTTCAAAATGGATAATTTGAGTAAATTGGCTTTTCTGGCGGCTGAATTACTTCTGAAAAACGAAATTGACGAATCTAAAGAAAACAACATCGCTTTAGTTTTTGCCAATAAATCATCAAGTTTAGATACCGATGTAAAATACCAAAACTCCATTTCTGATAAGGAAAATTATTTTCCGTCTCCAGCAGTTTTCGTTTACACGTTACCCAATATTTGCATCGGAGAAATAAGTATTAAGCACCAATTGAAAAGTGAAAATTCTTTTTTTATCTTTGACGCGTTCCATTCGGAATTCATGACAAATTATGCCAACGTACTTTTGCATACAAAAAAAGCAGAAAAAGTACTTTGCGGTTGGGTCGAATATTATAACGAAGAATACAAAGCATTCCTTTATTTGGTTGCCAACGAAGGGAAAACAGAACATAATAAAGAAATAATAGAAAATTTATATAACAAATAATATGGAAGCGTTAAAACAAGAATTAAAAGGAAAAATCATTGAAGTTCTAAACTTAGAAGATATAAATGTAGCAGATGTAGCAGATAACGATGCCTTATTTGGCGACGGATTAGGATTAGATTCTATCGACGCTTTAGAGCTTATTGTTATGCTTGACAAAGATTACGGAATCAAATTAGTGGATCCAAAAGAAGGAAAAAATATTTTCCAATCTATCGAAACTATGGCAGCTTATATTACTGCAAACAGAACAAAATAGTTTTTTGATTTTGGCGTTACCACAAGGGTCGGGCTTTTCGTTGCAATCTTTTTTTCGGAGAAAAACCTCAAAAAAGGATTTCCACTGCAATCCCTAACGCAAACCACAGAATTTTATAAATTCAGAAATCTAAAATTAAAATGAAAGGAGTTGCAATCACGGGAATGGGAATAATATCTGCAATCGGGAATTCGGTTGAAGAAAACTATGCTTCATTACTAAATAACAAAACGGCAATTACAACCATCGAAAATATTTCGACGGTACATGCTGATTTGAGAAAAGTGGGTGAAATCAAGAAAACCAACCAAGAGTTAGCTGATGAACTTCAACTTCCATCGGATAATAATTTCTCGAGAACCGCTATGATTGGTGCCATTGCAGCAAAACAAGCGGTTGCAAATGCAGGAATTACTTCAATAAACGAATACAAAACAGGGCTAATTTCGGCAACTAGCGTTGGCGGAATGGACATGACCGAAAGATATTATTACGATTATTTCGAAAAGCCAGAAACCATCAAATATATTAGTTGTCATGATGGTGGTGATGTGGCTCAAAAAATAGCAAATGAATTAGGCTTAAACGGAATGGTAACTACAATAAGCACTGCTTGTTCGTCGGCAGCCAATTCGATTATGTTAGGTGCAAGATTAATAAAATCAGGAAAACTAGATCGAGTGATTGTAGGCGGAACTGATGCTTTAGCAAAATTCACCATCAACGGATTCAAAACCCTAATGATTTTATCGGACGGATATAATATGCCATTTGATAATGACCGAAAAGGATTAAATCTTGGGGAAGCCGCCGCTTTTTTAGTATTAGAATCCGATGAAATTATAAAAAAAGAAAATAAAAAAGTATTGGCAAGAGTTTCAGGTTACGGAAATGCAAACGATGCTTTTCATCAAACTGCTTCTTCCGAAAATGGAGATGGTGCCTTTCTAGCTATGGAAAAAGCTTTTAAAGTTTCGGGACTAAAACCAGAACAAATTGATTATATCAATGTGCACGGAACAGCAACGCCAAACAATGACTTATCTGAAGGAAGAGCAATAGTGCGAGTTTTTGGCGAGAATAATATCCCTGACTTTAGCTCAACAAAACCATTTACAGGTCACACACTAGCAGCAGCAGCAGCGATTGAAGCCGTTTATAGTGTTTTGGCAATTCAAAATAACGTGGTTTTTCCTAATTTGAATTTCAAAACACCTATGGAAGAGTTTAATATGATTCCGCAAACCACTTTAAAACAAAAAAATATCGAACACGTTTTGTCCAATTCATTCGGATTTGGCGGAAATTGTTCGACTGTAATTTTTTCTAAAAGCGAATGAGAAAGACATATATAAATGGTGTAGGTTGTATTTCGGCTCAAAAAACGTTTGACACAATTTTTTTGGAAGAAGCAATAATAAATGAAATCGCTAATGTTTTACCATTAGAAATTCCTGTTTACAAAGATTTTATTTCACCAACAGCAATTCGAAGAATGGCAAAAGGTGTAAAAAACGGCATCGTGGCTTCTACATTAGCTATGAGAGAGGCGAATACTGAAACCTTTGAAGCTATTATTACAGGAACTGGAATGGGTTGCATAGACGATTCGGATAAATTTCTAAGAGCATTAATCGATAATAATGAAGAATTTTTAACCCCTACTTCTTTTATCCAATCGACTCACAATACAGTGGGTTCTCAAATTGCTTTAGGATTGCAATGCAAAGCCTATAATTTTACGTATGTAAATGGTTCAGTCTCTTTTGAATCGGCACTTTTAGATGCTAAATTACAGTTTGATGAAAACGAAGCTTCCTCAATTTTAATTGGCGGAATAGACGAAATGAACGATTATACAGCATCGCTTTTTAAGTTGGCTGGATTGATAAAACAAGACAACGAAAGTCCGTACAAAGTCCTAAATTCAACTACAAAGGGAGTTGTATATAGTGAAGGAGCTACTTTTTTTGTTCTCGAAGATAAAAAACAAGAGAATTCGTATGCTGCCGTTTTAGATGTTGAAATCATCAATAAACTTAAAATAGATGAAGTTGAAACAAAAATAATTGATTTCCTGAAATCAAATAGTTTACAAATTTCAGATATCGATGTGGTAGTTTTGGGTTATAATGGTGATGTAGAAACGGATATTTTTTATAAAAATATTGCTGAAAATACTTTTGCAAAAACACAGCAAGTTTATTATAAACATTTGTCAGGCGAGTACAATACAGCTTCCGCTTTTGGATTGTGGGTGGGTGCCAAAATTGTAAAAACACAGCAAATTCCTGAAATTATAAAGGTAAATCATGTAGAAAAAGTAGAGTGCAAAAACATACTTTTATACAACCAATACAAAGGAATCGATCATAGTTTTACTTTAATTTCAAAATGCTAAATTACAGAAATACAAATATTGTTTTTTTTGTACTTCTTGCCTTACTATTACTTCTTAGTTTTTTTGTAACGGTAAATTGGTGGTTTTTCTTGATTCTTTTTGTAATTCGGTTTTTGATTCTAGTCGTTGGTTCTTCGTTTATTCAACTCAATTTTCATGTAAAAGCGTATTGTAATAATCCGTTTGAAACCCAAAAAAATGTGGCACTCACTTTTGACGACGGACCTAATGAAAATACTTTGTTAGTGCTCGATTTGTTGCAAAAACATCAGGCAAAAGCTACTTTTTTTTGCATTGGAAAGAACATTGAGAAACACCCTGAAATAGTACAAAAAATAGCTTCAGAAGGACATCTCGTAGGAAATCATTCGTACAGCCATTCTCATTTTTTTGATTTTTATAGAAAAAACAGATTGATAGATGAAATTAAAAAAACGGATGCTTTACTAGAAAAACACATCGGGAAGAAAGTTCGGTTTTTTCGACCACCTTATGGCGTGACTAATCCTTCCATTCGGAGGGCGTTAGAGGTTACAAAACACACCGTTATTGGTTGGAATATTCGTTCGATGGATGGTGTTTTAAAAAATAAAAAAGTGGTTTTAAATAGAATTAAAAATAGAATTAAACCTGGAGGAATTGTACTTTTGCATGATACATCAATAAATTCAGTACATGTATTGGAACAATTATTGTTATATTTAAATGAAAATAACTACAAAGTAGTTTCGTTAGAACAACTATTGAATAGCAAAGCGTATGAAGATTAAAATTTATTATATACTATTATTTGTGGCTTTTTGCAATGTTTCGCTATGGGCTCAAGAGCAAAAAATGTCGGAATCAGAAGTGGTTTCTTTTAAGCAATCAGTAGCAGTTGTTGCTAAAAAAATAAAAACATTGAGCACCGATTTTGTACAATACAAACACCTCGATTTTTTATCAAAAGATATTGAAACTTCAGGGAAAATGTATTTTAAAGAGCCCAACACGCTACAATGGCAATACAAAAAACCGTATAATTACAGTATTGTTTTCAAAAACGGAAAAATTTTGATTAATGACGAAGGTAAGAAAAGCGCCATGGATGTGGGAAGTAGCAAAATTTTCGGAAAAATAAACAAACTTATAGTAGGAAGCGTGAGCGGTAATATGTTTGACGATAAGGAATTTTCGATTTCGTATTTTAAAAACAAAACCAATAATATTACTAAATTTATTCCTAAAGATGCCGCTTTAAAAAAATACATCAAACAAATCGAATTGACTTTTGATAAAGAAGATGCAACAGTAGTTCAAGTGAAATTACTAGAATCATACGAAGATTATACCCGAATTGTACTAAAAAATAAAACCATCAATGCAAAAATCGACGATTCTGTTTTTAATTAGTTTTTGGCTTTTAGTAACTTCTTGTGCCACAAATACTATTGTAAAAGACGCCAAACCAGTCGCTTTAGAAACGGCAATTTATAACGTGCCCTATTTTGCTAATCCAGCAATAGATTACGTGTATAAAGCCAATATAACGGTGTATGGTAATGAATTATCGGGCATATTTATTGCTAAAAAAATTAATGAAACCACGCATCGAGTCGTTTTTACGACCGAGTTTGGGAATAAGTTATTGGATTTTGAAATTTCTGAAACCGATTTCAAAGTAAATTCAATTGTAGAGGAGTTGAATAGAAAAATGTTGATTAATACTCTAAAAACGGATTTTCGATTGCTTTTAAGAAACAAATATGCCATCCAAGAGCAATTGGAAACCGAATCGGATAAAATTCTAAAATCGGCAGAAGGCAAAATTTTTAATTATTTGTATTTTTCCAAAAAAGACCAAAAATGCTATAAAATTGTGCATGCGTCAAAAAGAAAAGAGAAAATAAATATTAGTTTTACATCTGAAAACAATATTTTTGCCGAAAATATTATAATTGAGCATTATACTATTCCATTAAAAATAAGATTACAGTATTTAAAAAATTAAAATATGCTTTTAAAAGATTTTTATAAAGTAGTTTCATTAGAAAAAAATGATAGTCAAAAATATTTGGCTATCATTTTTGTTAATGAAAGTCATGAGGTTTTCAAAGGACACTTTCCTGGAAACCCAATTATGCCAGGAGTTTGTATGATGCAAATTATCAAAGAATTAACCGAGCAAATTACCGAAAGCTCTCTCGTTATGCAAAGCTTATCTAATGTGAAATTTATGGCATTGATAAACCCTTTTGAAACGCCAGAATTGCGATTAGAACTCGATATTACAACAACCGAGGACGGTTTGGTAAAAGTAAAAAACACCAGCTATTTTAACGAAACAGTCGCTTTGAAATTGAGCAGTGTTTATAAAAAAATAGGATAATCGTTGATTTGGTTAAGCGTTTAACCGATTAAACAAACCAACAATTAAACAACAAAAATGAAACTTTTATTTTCTATTTTCTATTTTCTACTCTCCTTCAGTAATCCAGAACTTTCGGAAGTTAGAAAACTGTATCCCAACGCTGCTAATTCAGAAAGTACGGCGCGCGAATTTGCATCTCGTTTTTCAGGAGTTACCAATGAAAGTACTAAAACTTTGGTAGCCTATAAAGGAGCTTCCATTACCATGGTATCAAAATATGCTAAAAAAGTTTCAGATAAAATTAAAAACGTCAAAGAAGGAATCAAACTTATCGAATTTGCTGTAGCAAGCGAACCCAATAATATAGAAATTAGGTTGATTCGCTTGAGCGTTCAAGAAAACGCCCCAAAAATAGTCAAGTATAGTAAGAATAAGAACGAAGATGTTGTTTTTATTTTAGCCCATTATAAAGAGCAATCTAATTCTTTGGTTGCCTATATAAAAAGTTTTATATTGCAATCTAAAAGTTTTTCCGACAAAGAAAAACAATCCTTATAGCAAGCAAAATGAAATTTTCTAATACCGAAAACGATTCAAATCGAATGCCTAACTATTGTGTTATTGTGCCGACCTACAATAATCACAAAACCTTAGCACGTGTTTTAGATTCCGTTTCTCAATACACATCAAATGTTATTGTGGTTAATGATGGTTCGACCGATACCACTTCTGAAATTTTAAAAAATTACCCAAGCCTTACCCAAGTTCATCATCCAAAAAATGCCGGAAAAGGAAAAGCCTTGCAAAATGGATTCAAAAAAGCCATCGAACTTCAATACGATTATGCTATAACAATTGATTCTGACGGACAACATTTTGCCTCTGATATACCTGTATTTATTAATGAGATTCAAACTAATGGCGATGCTCTTTTAATAGGAAGTCGTAATATGACTCAGGAAAATGTACCTAAAAAAAGTAGTTTTGGGAACAAATTTTCTAACTTTTGGTTTTGGTTCGAAACAGGAATTACACTCGAAGACACCCAATCGGGCTATCGATTATATCCTTTAAAAAACACTTCAAAACGCTATTTTACGAATAAATTTGAGTTCGAAATCGAAGTCATTGTTCGTGCCGCTTGGAAGGGCGTTCGGGTTAAAAATATTCCCATTCAGGTTTTGTACGATCCAGCAGAAAGGGTTTCGCATTTCAGACCCTTCAAAGATTTTACCCGAATTAGTATTTTAAATACCGTATTAGTAACCTTAAAATTGTGCTACATTATTCCTCGAGATTTAGTTTTGAAACTAAAAAAAAAAGGAATTAAGCGATTTTTAGACGAAAATATTCTTCATAACGAAGATAGTATTTTAAAAAAATCATGTTCTATTGCATTAGGAACTTTTGTTGGAATTTCGCCATTTTGGGGATTTCACACACTAATTGTGATTTTTTTAGCCATTTTTTTAAAATTAAATAAAGCGATTGCATTTGCCTTTTCTAATGTAAGTTTGCCTATTTTTATTCCGTTTATCATTTTTGGCTCGCTCCAAATAGGGAGTTATTTTGTAACAACAAAAACACCGCTAAAACTAAGCACGGCAATGACTTTTGTTGATATTCAAAATCATATTGTACAATATGTTGTGGGAAGTTTTGTTTTGGCTTCTATCATGTCGCTTTTTTTTGGACTTGTAGGTTATTTTCTATTGACATTTTTTAGTACTTTTAAAAATAAATAATAAAAATGCAACATTTTTTCTTTAGCATAAACAAATTGGCCAAAACAAATAAAATTCTCTTTGCTGGAATGCTATTTTCGTTGGTTTTGTTTTTAGGTTTTTTTGCTACTCGAATCTCATTTCAAGAAAACATAACACAATTAATTCCCTCTAATGACGAGTCTGGAATTACCTCAAAAGTATTGGAACAAGTTAATTTTGCTGATAAAATCACCATTATTATAAAAAAGCAAAACGGTTCTACCGACGATTTGACCCAATATGCGAATACTTTTATTACCGAATTAGAAAGCAAATGCAAGCCGTATGTAGGAAAAATTCAAGGAAAAATTGACGAAGAAAACATACAAGAAACATTTGATTTTGTGTATCAAAATTTGCCACTTTTTTTAGACAAAAATGATTATGCCACTATTCAAAATAAAATTCAAAACGATAGTATTTCTAAAATTGTAGAAGCCAATTATAAATCATTAGTTGCGCCAACAGGAATGGTTACGAAAGATTTTATTCTTCAAGATCCGCTCGGAATTTCGTTTATAGCGCTAAAAAAACTCCAACAATTGAGTATTGGCGATGGTTTTGAATTGCAGAATGGTTTTGTTTTAACCAAAGACAAGCAAAATTTACTGCTTTTTATTACCCCAAAACTAGCCGCAAATGAAACCGATAAAAACACACTTTTTATTTCGGAATTAGAAAAAATTAAAACTGATTTGAACGCAAAATTCAAAGGACAAGTAGCCATGAGTTATTTTGGTTCGACTCCCGTTGCAGTAGCTAATGCCACACAAATAAAAGCCGATGTGCGCAATACTTCTATTTTTGCAACGGTAACGTTGATCTTGATTTTGGCTTTTTTCTACAAAAACATTTCGACGCCCATTCTTATTTTTATCCCATCTCTTTTTGGAGCCTTGTTTGCCTTGACCGTATTGTACTTTTTCAAAGGAACCATTTCGGCCATTTCATTAGGAATTAGTTCCATTTTATTAGGCGAAACAACCGATTATTCTATTTATGTGTTGACGCATTTGCGGAACAAAAAAGACATAAAACTACTGTACAAAGACATTTCGAAACCCTTGATGCTTTGCGGCATTACAACCGCCATTACTTTTTTATGTTTGTTTTTTATCAAATCAGAAGCCTTGCAGGATTTGGGTATTTTTGCTGCTTTGAGTGTGGTAGCCACTTCGTTTTTCTCATTGGTTTTAATCCCATTGTTGTATCGTCCTCAAACGGGTAAGGAGGAAATGGTAGCGGTTAACAAGAATAATTTTATAGATACTCTAGGAATTCACAACTATCATAAAAACAAATTTTTAATTGTTTCGGTGCTTGTTTTGCTGTTTGTTTCCTTTTTTACGTATAATAAACTGACTTTTGACAACGATCTTTCGTCATTAAATTTTATGACAAATGAGCTGAAAAACAGTCAAAAAGAATTAGAAAAAATAGCCAACGAAGGCGAATCGAAATCCATCTATTTGGTTACACATGCCAACAGTTATGAAGAAGGAATCGCCAACAATAACAAACTGTTTGCTGTTTTAGAACAAGATAAAAAGGAAGGTAAAATTCAAAATTTTAGCTCCATTGGCGGCTTGGTTTTTTCCACAGCAATTCAGAAACAAAAAATAAAAGATTGGACTACTTTTTGGACTACCGAAAAAAAGGGAAGCCTAAAAAACAACTTGGTTGCAAATGGCGCAAAATTTGGATTTAAAGAAAATACCTTTTCTAGTTTTTACGAAACGTTAAACCAGAAATTCATTCCCATTCCTTTTGCTGAATACGCAAAGGTGAAATCGTTTTTTTTAGAAGAATTTGTAGCAGCTAAAAACGGTTTTTATACCGTTTCTACTTTAGTTACAGTGCCTAATAGCAAACGCGATTCATTCGTAAGCGCGATAAAGGAAAATCCCAATACGGTTGTTATAGACCGAAAAGAGACCAATGAAACGTTTTTAAAAACATTAAAAATAAACTTTGAAAATTTAGTAAATTATTCGTTTGTTATTATCTTTTTTGTTTTGTTTTTAGCTTTTCGAAGAATCGAATTGGTTATTGTAAGCATCATTCCGATATTGATTAGTTGGATTTTTACCACTGGCATTATGGGTATTTTCGGTATTCAGTTTAATGTAATTAATATTATTGTTTGCACTTTAATATTCGGTATTGGAGTCGATTATAGTATTTTCATGACCATGGCTTTGCAAAAAGAGCATACGTTTGGAAAACCCGAATTGCCTACCTATAGAACGTCGATTTTACTATCCGTTGCTACCACAATTTTAGGAATAGGTGTTTTAATTTTTGCAAAACATCCCGCTTTGAAATCGGTCGCTTTAATAGGTATTATAGGCATATTTTCGGCATTGCTTATTACGTTTGTAATTCAACCGTTAGTCTTTCATTTTTTTGTCTATTTTCAAACCAAAAAAGGAAACCCACCGTTTGAAATCAAGCGATTTATTCATTCGCTTTTGTCCTTTATGTATTATGGTTTAGGCGGTCTAATATTGTCATTTATAGGGGCTTTTTTAGTAAAAGTTCTTCCGTTGTCTAGAAAGAAAAAATTGCAAGGCTTTCATTATTTGATGTCAAAATTCATGCACTCTGTTTTCTTGACCTATCCAGCAATAAAACGAAAAATAATCAACTCACATGGTGAAAAATTTGATAAACCAGCCGTAATTATTGCCAATCACACTTCATTTTTAGATATTTTGGCTGTTGGAATGTTAAGCCCAAAAATTATTTTTTTAGTTAGCGATTGGGTTTATAATTCGCCCTTTTTTGGAAAAGGAGTTCGTTTAGCAGGATTTTACCCCGTTTCTAACGGAATTGATAACGGTGTAGAACATTTGCGAGAAAAAGTAAACCAAGGTTTTTCGTTGATGGTTTTTCCAGAAGGAACACGATCGGTCGATAATTCCGTAAAAAGATTTCACAAAGGCGCTTTTTACCTTGCGGAGCAATTTAATTTAGATATTATCCCAGTAGTTATTCACGGGTATTCTGAAGGTTCACCAAAAGGCGATTTCATGTTGTATAAAGCCTCAACAACTGTCGAAATTTTAGATCGAATTACTTCAAACGATTCCGCTTTTGGAACAAATTATACCGAAAAATCTAAAAAAGTAAACGCTTTTTTTAGAGCACATTATGATAAAATGCGAGCGAAATATGAAGATGCTAATTATTTCAAATCGACACTTTTGAATAGTTTTGATTATAAAGAAACCTATATAATTCAAGCCGTAAAAAACGATTTCAGTCAAAACAACGCTCTTTATTTTGAACTAAACAAACACATTGGAAGCCATGCTAAAATTGCACATTTTGCAAACGATTACGGGCAATTGGATGTATTGCTGGCCTTGCAACAATCCAACAGAAAAATTGATTCTTATATTGTCGATGAAAATAAACGGAATGTGGCTAAAACCAATCATTATTTAAAAAAGCGCACTATTCGGTATTGCGATAATTTGGATAATATTGATTTTAATTCATACCATTTGATATTAATTTCTGATAAAAGCTTTAATTTTGATATTACAACCTTTGTAGGAGAAATAATAGTGCTTAATAATCCTGAAATCAAATCAAATTTGATAGCTCAAGGATTTAAAATAAGTGCCGATAACAAGCAAATTACAGTGCTAAAAAAATGATGAAAGAGCAATACGACGTAGTAATTATAGGAAGCGGTTTAGGCGGCTTGGTTTCGGCAATCTTATTAGCCAAGGAAGGTTATAGTGTATGTGTGTTAGAAAAAAACAATCAGTTTGGTGGAAATTTGCAAACCTTTGTAAGAGACAAAACCATTTTCGATACTGGAATTCATTATATTGGAGGATTAAGTAAAGGCCAAAATTTGTATAAATATTTTAACTATTTAGGCATAATGGACGACTTGAAACTCAAAAAAATGGACGAAGATGGGTTTGATATTATTTCTTTTGAGGATACAAAAAAAGAATTTCCACACGCTCAAGGATATGAAAATTTCACGAAGCAATTGACTAAATTTTTTCCTGACGAAAAACAAAATATCGAAAAATATTGTAAAGGAGTACTTGCCACGTGCGATTCATTTCCGCTATACAATTTGCAACACGAAGGCGAATACGACAACAATATTTTATCAATAAATGCGAAACAATATATAGATGAAGTGACTGAAAACAAAGAATTGCGAGCCGTTTTAGGTGGAACCAATTTTTTGTACGCTGGAATTGCCGATAAATCGCCTTTTTACGTTCATGCTTTGTCTGTAAATTCCTATATCCAAAGCGCTTATCGTTGTATAAATGGTGGAAGTCAAATTACCAAACAACTCATAAAGCAACTCAAGAAACACGGCGGGGAAGTCTATAAATACAAAGAAGTTGTTCGGTTTGAGTCAGAAGATGACGATTTGAAAGCGGCTGTAATGAAAGATGGAACTTCCGTTTCTGGAACTATTTTTGTCTCTAATGTAGATCCAAAAGTAACTCTAAAAATGGCTGGGGAAGAAAAATTTAGAAAAGCTTATTTAAAACGAATCGAGAGTTTAGAAGGTGTAATTTCGGCTTTTAGTTTGTACATAGTTTTTAAACCTGAAACATTCAAATACAGAAACTATAATTATTATCATTACAAAAACAGTAATGAGGTTTGGACAGCACACGAATATGATGACAATTCTTGGCCAAAAGCTTTTATGGCTTCGATGAATGCTGGAAAAAATGACGTTTGGGCCGACGGAATGACGTTTATGACCTACATGAAATTTGATGAGCTAAAAGAATGGGAAGCAACATACAACACAACTGCTGAAAAGGATTATCGTGGCGAGAGTTACGATGTTTTCAAAGCAAGAAAAACTGAAAAATTCCTTCAGGAAATAGAGCTCAAATTCCCAGGAATTCGTGATTGTATTAAATCGGTTCATAGCTCTACACCATTGTCGTATCGTGATTATATAGGCGGTTACAAAGGAAATATGTATGGTTATGAAAAAGATTCCAACAATCCGATGAAAACATTCATAGCCTCAAAAACCAAACTAAATAATTTATATCTTACAGGTCAAAGTATTAATATGCACGGTGTTTTGGGTGTAACTATTGGGGCAGTTCTTACTTGTTCAGAAATTTTGGGCAAAGAATATTTGGTGAATAAAATCAATCAATTTTCAGAAGAATAATACAATGTTGCATAGAAATAAACTTTTTCACTATTTAATTCTATCACTATTTTTTTTGATAATTTTCTCTTGCGGCACCTCTAAATCATTACAAGACAAACCGCAATTAGCAAGTTATAACAATACAATTCCAGTTGTAAAAAAACAGTCTAATATACTTTTTTCAACAGGAAATAATTTCTTACTTAAGAACAAGCAAAGTCTTTGGGAACTTTATGTAGAAGGTGATGCGCTTGAAAGAGGATTAGCCTTCGGGAGTTTGTCGGACAGTTTGTTAAAGAAACAGGAAACCGTTTTTTTTGCTAAAATTAATGATTTACTGCCATCAAAAGCCAAACAAAATTTACTTCGTTCCTTCCTAAAATGGTACAATAGGAAACTTTATTTGAATGTTCCCGAAGAATACAAAACGGAAATCTATGGGATTTCGCAATATTCATCTCATAATTTAGATAATATTGCACCGCCATATTTACGAAGCCTTTATCTGCATGGTGCTCACGATATTGGTCACGCTTTGCAGGATTTAGCATTAGTTGGTTGCTCTTCTTTTGCTGCTTGGGGAAACAAATCGGAAGACGGAAGTTTAATTTTAGGAAGAAATTTCGATTTTTACGCAGGTGATGATTTTGCCAAAGATAAAATTGTAGCTTTTGTAAATCCAAAAGAAGGCTATCCTTTTATGATGGTAACTTGGGCAGGTATGATTGGCGCTTGTTCGGGTATGAATAACGAAGGATTAACTGTTACTATAAATGCGGCAAAATCTGAAATTCCGCTTATTGCCAAAACGCCAATTTCTATTCTTACACGAGAAATTTTGCAATATGCAACCACTATCGATGAAGCTATTGCTATTGCAAAAAAGCGACAAGTTTTTGTGTCAGAATCTATCATGATAGGAAGTGCCAAGGATAAAAAAGCAATTTTAATTGAAGTTTCGCCAGATAATTTTGGCATTTTTGATGTCGAAAATAGCAATCAGCTTATTTGTTCCAATCATTTTCAAAGTGAAAATTTACAAAATGACAAAAGAAATCAGTATCAAATTACCAATAGTCATTCTAAATACCGTTATGACAGAATGCTCGAATTGTTTGATGAAAATCCAAAAATAAACCCAAAAATCGCTTCCGAAATATTACGAAATAAAGAGGGTTTAAATAATTTACCTTTGGGTTATGGGAGTGAAAAGTCTTTAAATCAAATGATTGCGCACCACGGAATCATTTTCAAGCCAGAACAACGGCTGGTTTGGGTTTCGGCAAATCCGTATCAACTAGGGGAATTTGTGTGTTATGATTTGAACACCATTTTCAATAAAAAGAAGGGGACAGGAGAAATAGTTTCATTACAACAAGAAAATTTGAATATCCCTAAAGATGCTTTTCTGGAAACAACCGCTTATAAAAATTACCAATCGTTTAGAATTGAAGACCGAAAAATAGATGCGTTTTTAGAAGCTAAAAAAGAATTACCTTCGGATTTTGTTAAATACTACCAATCTTTGAACCCAAATTATTGGGTGGTGTATTATAAAGTTGGATTGAGTTTTTATCAAAAAAAACAATATCAATTGGCAAAAGAACAATTCGAAAAAGCGTTAACAAAAGAAATTACAACACTTCCCGAGAAATTAGAAATCGAAAAGTATTTAAAGAAAATAGAAAGAAAACTAAGATGATTCCAAAAATAGAAACCGCAACAACCGAAGAAATTAAATCTTTTCAGGAACAAAAACTTTTGGAATTACTAGCTTACGTAAATGAGAATTCGCCTTATTACAAAAGACTTTTTGCAAAATCAACTATTGATATTAAAAGCATAAAAACGCTAGAAGATTTGCAATTGTTGCCCGTAACTTCAAAAGAAGATTTGCAAAAATACAATGATGATTTTTTGTGCGTTCCAGTTAATAAAATAATCGATTACGCTACAACATCTGGGACATTAGGCGAACCTGTAACTTTTGGTTTGACCGATAATGATTTAGAAAGATTGGCCTATAACGAAGCTATTTCTTTCGATTGCGCAGGTATAAAAGAAGGCGATGTGGTGCAAATGATGACGACTATCGATCGAAGATTTATGGCTGGATTGGCTTACTTTTTAGGGTTACGAAAAATGAAAGTAGGCGTAATTCGTGTGGGTGCAGGAATTCCTGAATTGCAATGGGATTCGATTCTAAAATACAAACCAACACATCTCATAACGGTTCCTTCGTTTTTATTGAAATTGATAGAATATGCCGAAAATAATAATATTGATTATAACAATTCAAGTATAAAAGGTGCAATTTGCATTGGAGAATCGCTTCGGAATCAAGATTTTTCGATGAGTATTTTGTCTAAAAAAATAACTGATAAATGGAATATTAAGTTGTTTTCGACTTATGCATCGACCGAAATGAGCACTGCATTTACCGAATGTGAACATTCAATTGGTGGTCATCATCACCCAGAATTAATTATTATCGAAGTTTTAGACGAGAATAATAAGCCTGTAAAAAATGGTGAATCTGGCGAATTAACTTTCACTACAATTGGAGTAGAAGCCATGCCGTTGGTTCGTTTCAAAACTGGCGATATCGTACAATTACACAATGAACCTTGTGCTTGCGGACGAAATACACTACGAGTTGGGCCCGTAATTGGGCGAAAACAACAAATGATAAAATACAAAGGAACAACCTTGTATCCGCCAGCGATGAATGATGTTTTAACTCATTTTGAAAATATAGAAAGTCATATTATCGAAATTTCTACTAATGATTTAGGGACTGATGAAATATTAATAAAAATTGCCGTAAAAACCCAATCGGAAGCCTTTTTGCAAGAATTGAAAGACCATTTTAGAGCCAAATTGAGAGTCACTCCAAAAATTGAATTTACTACTAAGGAGATTCTGAATCCACTTATTTTTAATCCGATGAGTAGAAAACCAATCACTTTTTTCGATAAAAGAAAGAATGATTATTAGTTAAAAAATCTGAAATCAAAAATCATTGCGCTTCATTCAAAAATCTTGCCCTATCTTTGCAAAAAAATAGACAATGCCTAAAATTGGTAACATCATATTGCCCCATTTTCCATTACTACTTGCACCTATGGAAGACGTGAGCGATCCGCCGTTTCGTAGATTGTGTAAATTGCATGGTGCCGATTTAATGTATTCGGAATTTATTTCTTCCGAAGGATTAATTCGTGACGCTATAAAAAGCCGACAAAAATTAGATATTTTCGATTACGAACGACCAGTTGGAATTCAAATTTTTGGTGGCGATGAAGAAGCTATGGCCATGTCGGCCAAAATTGTCGATGCCGTTCACCCTGATTTGGTAGATATTAATTTTGGTTGTCCTGTAAAAAAAGTAGTTTGCAAAGGAGCAGGAGCAGGCGTTCTAAAAGATGTAGATCTTATGGTTCGGTTGACCAAAGCCGTTATAAGAAGTACTAGTTTGCCAGTGACTGTAAAAACCCGCTTGGGTTGGGACGATAATTCTATTAATATTGATGAAGTTGCCGAACGTTTGCAAGACATTGGTGTGCAAGCACTAACCGTTCATGCGAGAACAAGAGCGCAAATGTATAAAGGGCATTCGGACTGGACGCACATAGAAAGGGTAAAAAACAACCCAAGAATTACGATGCCTATTTTTGGAAATGGCGATATCGATTCGCCCGAAAAAGCATTAGAATACAAGAACAAATTTGGCCTCGATGGTATGATGATAGGCCGTGCTGCGATTGGGTATCCTTGGATTTTTAATGAAATAAAACATTACTTTGCCACAGGAGAACATTTGCCAGCACCCACAGTTACGGATAGGGTAGAAGCAGCCAGAAATCACCTTACTTGGTCTATGGATTGGAAAGGCGAACGCGTAGGAATTGTTGAAATGCGTCGCCATTACACCAATTATTTTAAAGGCATTCACTCGTTTAAGGAATACAAACAACGATTGGTTACGTTAGATGATCCAGAAGATTTATTTAAGGTGCTGAAGGAAGTTGAAGAAGTTTACTCGGGTTATCAGTTTGTGTAACTGTTTGGCTTGATAAATCTTTGCCAAAGTTTCAAACTTTGGCAAAGATTTCTTTTTTCCTTTACCCAACCAAGTTGATTACTTTTCCAGGAACAATAATCACTTTTTTAGGCGTGTTCCCATCAAGTTGTTTGATGGTTCTTTCGTCTTTCATGATAATTTCTTCGATTTGAGCTGGTGTTAAATCCAGAGGCAAATTGATGGTAAATTTCATTTTTCCGTTAAAAGAAACTGGATATTCCTTGTCGCTTTCAATTAAAAATTTCTCTTCGCAAATAGGAAAAGCTACTGTCGAAATGGATTCTGAATTTCCCAACTGACTCCATAACTCTTCGGCAATGTGCGGTGCATAAGGCGAAAGAATAATGGCTAAAGGTTCTAAAATCGCTCTTTCGTGACAATTTTGTGTTCCTAATTCGTTGACACAAATCATAAACTGCGAAACTGAGGTATTGAAAGAAAAATTCTCGATATCTTCTGTGACTTTTTTGATGGTTTTATGTAACGATTTCAAACTGTCTTTCGATGGTTCGTTGTTGGTTACAATTAATCCATTGTCATCAAAATACAAACGCCATAGTTTTTTTAAGAAACCAAAAACACCTGTAATTCCAGCTGTATTCCAAGGTTTTGATTGTTCTAGCGGCCCTAAGAACATTTCGTACAAACGCAACGTATCGGCTCCGTATTCCTCGCAAATAGTATCTGGATTGACTACGTTGTATTTCGATTTGGACATTTTTTCGACTTCTCGAGAGACATAAAAAACACCTTCATTTGTAATAAATTCTACATCTTTATATTGAAAATCTTCATTTTTCAATTTTTCAAAATCTAATTCATTTTTTATATTAACATATTCGACAGGTACGTGAGTTTTATAATAATTAAAAAGAAATGTAATAGACACTTTATCTTTTATGCTTGATTCATTAATTTTACTCCATGTTGATTCTAATAAATAGTTTATTAAGCCTTTTCTAATTTCCATATGCTTTTTTTCAACATCGTTTTTTGGATCAGCATAAGATTTTCTAAAGTAATCTATTAATTCATTTGATAAAATAAAATCTTTAATAAGATAGACTTTGTCTTTAAAATCATTAAATAAAATGATTTCTTCATCTGTAAAATTTGCTGTGGCACTTTTCACAAGGTTAAAACCAATTCTATGAATAAAAGCACTTTCTCCCAAAATCATTCCTTGATTAATCAATTTTTTGAATGGTTCTTCGGTAGGCGCATAACCTCTATCTTTTAGGAATTTGTTCCAAAAACGAGAATATAACAAATGTCCTGTGGCGTGTTCGCTGCCACCAATGTACAAATCGACACTTTCCCAGTATTTGATTGCTTCTTTGCTGGCAAATTCGGTTGAGTTGTGTGCGTCCATGTAGCGCATCCAATACCACGAAGAACCCGCCCAACCTGGCATGGTATTTAGTTCTAAAGGAAAAATAGTCACGTTATCTATTAACTGATTATTAACCACAGCGCACTGAACACTATCCCAAGCCCAAACGGTTGCATTTCCTAATGGCGGTTGTCCGTCTTCGGTTGGCAAATATTTTTCTACTTCTGGTAATGCGATTGGTAAATATTTGGCATCAATCATTTGTGGTAAACCATTCACATAATACACCGGAAACGGTTCTCCCCAATAACGTTGACGAGAGAAAACAGCATCACGCAAACGGTAATTTGTTTTTCCTTGCCCTTGGTTTAAAGTTTCTAATTCAGCAATAACTTTCTTAGTTGCTTCTTTGTAGTTTAAACCGTTCAAGAAGTCGGAATTGGCAATAATCACGTTGTCTTTCGAGCCATACGCTTCAGAAGAAATATCGACATTATCGAAAATGTTTTTGATTTCTGGCATTCCGTTTTGTCCTTTGAAGAAATTGGCAAAAGCATAATCTCTTTCGTCGCCACAAGGAACCGCCATCACGGCACCTGTTCCGTAACCTGCAAGTACATAATCGCCTATCCAAACAGGAATGGGTTCTTTGGTAAACGGATGTTCGGCATAAGCACCTGTAAATACTCCTGAAATAGTTTTTACATCGGCCATACGCTCTCTTTCAGAACGTTTTGCAGTTTTTTCGATATAGGCATCAATAGCTGCTTTTTGTTCTGCCGTGGTGATTTCTTGAACCAAAGGATGTTCTGGTGCTAAGGTCATAAACGTAACACCGAAAATAGTATCGGGACGCGTAGTGAAAACCTCAATAGCTTCTTTGTGTCCTTTCAAATTAAAAGATACCATCGCTCCTACAGATTTTCCAATCCAGTTGCGTTGCGATTCTTTGATGCTTTCGCTCCAATCGATGTCGTTTAGTCCTTGTAGTAAACGTTCGGCATAAGCAGAAATACGCATACTCCATTGTGTCATTTTTTTACGAATCACAGGATGTCCGCCACGTTCGGAAACGCCATTTACGATTTCGTCATTAGCTAAAACGGTTCCCAATCCTGGACACCAGTTGACTTCGGTTTCGGCTAGATAGGTTAATCGGTATTGTAATAGTATTTTTTGTTGCTCGTCGGACGAAAAATGGTTCCATTCTTGAGCAGAAAATGGAGCGATACTATCGTCGCAAACGGCATTGACAGTGGCATTTCCTTCTTTTTGAAAAGTTTCAATTAACGTACAAATACTTTCGGCCTTATCGGTTGTTTTATTGTACCATGAATTGAATAGTTGAATGAAAATCCATTGGGTGTGTTTATAATAATCAGCATTTGAGGTGCGCACTTCACGACTCCAATCGAATGAAAATCCTATTTTGTCTAGTTGTTCACGGTAGCGTGCAATATTTTCTTTGGTGGTTTTGTCTGGATGTTGCCCCGTTTGTATGGCATATTGTTCGGCTGGAAGCCCGAAAGAATCATAGCCTTGTGGATGCAAAACGTTGAATCCTTTGTGGCGTTTGAATCTCGCTACAATATCCGATGCGATGTATCCTAACGGATGCCCAACGTGTAATCCTGCTCCTGATGGATAAGGAAACATGTCTAAAACATAGTATTTGGGTTTAGCTTCGCTCAGTTCGGCTCCGCCTCGAGTGTCTGACGTGTTGCTTGCGGCAAATGTTTGATTGTCTGCCCAGTGTTTTTGCCATTTGGCATCGATTTCGTTTGGATTGTATTTCATTCCGCTTTGTTATTGTTTTTTAATTGAGTTATGCTGTCGCAAGCTCTAGTCATTCTTTCTAAAAAAAGGTTCTAAGGTTCTGAGATGCAAAGACTCAGAGGTTTTGTAAAATTCTGACACAAAAATGATTTGTCTTTTAGCCCTGATGGAAGTGGAAATCCTCGCCATTTTTCTTGGCGAGATTGTAACAACAGCAGGAAAATGGATGGCAAAAATGCACAAGCCATTCGCTTCAAATACTTCGATTATGCTCAATAGGTCATTTTTATTGCGACAAATTTACATTTATTATAAGAAAATGGAAAGTTTGAACGTTAATAACTTTAAATAAAGAAATTCTTTATTATTTTTACCCAATAATTTTATGTAGTATGAGTTCTTCTTTCGATAATTTTCAAAAACGTAGATTAATTACGTCTTATTTTTCGGTTGTATTGAGTGTTTCACTTGTGTTGTTTTTGCTGGGAATGTTGGGTCTTTTTGTGTTAAATTCTAAAAAATTGTCTGACGATTTTAGAGAAGGAATCGCTATGTCGGTTTATTTTAAGGATGAGGCCAAAGATACTACGCTAGCAAAATTTACCCAGGAATTGAAGGCTTCAAAATATGCAAAAACCTATCGATTTGTGTCTAAAGAGGCTGCTGCTAAAGAGCATACGGACATTATTGGGGAAGATTTTATGGCGTTTTTAGGCGTAAATCCTTTGCAAAACTCGTATGATATTCATCTAAAAGCTAATTATGTGGTGGCGGATAGTATTTCTAAAATTGAAAGCAAATTGCGTGAAAATACTTTTATTTCCGATATCATTTACGACAAACAACTAGTGAGTTTGGTCAATGATAACATAAAAAGAGTCAGTTTATGGATTTTGATTATTAGTGGCATTCTTGCTCTTGTGGCAGTTTTGCTTATTAATAGCTCAATGCGTTTGTCTATTCATGCCAATCGATTTATTATTAAAACCATGCAAATGGTAGGCGCAACTAAATCGTTTATTCGAAAACCATTTATTTGGCGTGGTGTCAAGTTAGGGATGATTGGTGCTGGTATTGCTATTGCTGCATTATTGGGTGTTTTGTCTTATATTGACACTAATTTTTCAAGCCTTGGTATTTTAGACGACAAGTTAGCTATTGTGTTAATTTTGATTGGGGTTTTTGTAGCAGGAGTCCTAATTACTTTTTTAAGTTCTTATTTTGCTACACAGCGATTTTTGAATTTAAAAACAGACGATTTATATTAAACGCATTTTTTTAATTCGTTGAAAAACAAAAAAACATGGAAAACAAAGAACAAGGATTTCTTTTTGAAAAAGTAAATTATAAAATTTTATTACTAGGAATTGCCGTTATTGCCCTTGGATTTATACTTATGTCTGGTGGTGGAAGCGATGATCCAAACGTGTTTAACAAAGAGGTTTTTAGTTTTAGAAGAATAAAATTGGCACCTACTATGGTTTTAATTGGTTTTGGAATTACGATTTACTCGATTTTGAAAAACCCTAAGAAATAGATAACAGTTTTTAGATTTCAGATAGCAGTTTGCACATGTCAGATAAAAAAGACTAGCTGTTTAACATTCTTAATCTGAAATCTGAAATCTGAAATCTGAAATCTGAAATTATGAATTATTTACAAGCATTACTTATTGCTATTATTGAAGGTCTCACCGAATATTTGCCAGTTTCCTCGACAGGGCACATGATATTTGCCAGTTCGTATTTTGACATTCAAAATGACGATTTTGTCAAATTATTCCAAGTTTCTATTCAGTTTGGAGCCATTCTAGCAGTAGTGGTTTTGTATTGGCGAAAATTCTTTGATTTTTCGAAATTAAATTTTTTTATCAAATTAGCTGCTGCCGTTATTCCAGCCTTGGTTTTAGGAAAATTATTTGACGACAAAATTGAAGCCATACTTGGAAACCCCATTCCTATTGCCATTGTATTAATTTTGGGCGGAATTATATTGCTTTTTGTTGACAATCATTTTCAAAACCCAACTGTTGCCCAAGAAGAAGATATTACTGTCAAAAAAGCGGTAGCTATTGGATTTTGGCAATGTTTAGCCATGATGCCTGGCACAAGTCGTTCGGCGGCTTCCATTATTGGTGGTATGCAACAAGGTTTGACTAGACAAGCAGCAGCTGAGTTTTCCTTTTTTTTAGCGGTTCCTACGATGCTTGCGGTAACGTGTTATTCGGTTTTTTTGAAAACATACGAAGCTTCTCAAATGAAAGGGTATGAATTGATTTTAAAATCGGACGAAAACATCAAAATGTTTCTTATAGGTAATGTTGTTGCTTTTATAGTGGCAGTTTTGGCTATCAAATTTTTTATCGGAATCATCAAGCAATACGGATTTAAGCCTTGGGGTTGGTACCGAATTGTAATGGGTTCATTTCTAATCGTTTATTTCATTTACATAAAATAATTTACTTTGCTAACTCCCGAAGACTACCTAAACGGTCAAGTATTACTCATAGACAAACCCTTACAATGGAGTTCGTTTCAAGCCGTAAATAAGTTAAAATATACGCTCATTAATAAATTGGGTTTGCCCAAAAAATTTAAAATTGGGCATGCAGGAACTTTAGATCCTTTAGCAACAGGATTACTCATTGTTTGTACAGGAAAGTTTACTAAAAGTATTTCCGAAATACAAGGTCAGGCCAAAGAATATACAGGTACTTTCTGCATTGGTGCCACCACACCATCGTATGATTTAGAAACCAAAATCGATGCTACTTTCCCAACAGCACATATCACAGAATCCTTAATTCACGAAACAGTCAAACAATTTATTGGTGAAATAGACCAAAAACCACCTGTTTTTTCCGCTATTAAAAAAGAGGGCGTTCGATTATACGAACACGCTCGTGCAGGAGTTGAAGTTGAAATTGCTTCTAGAAAAACCCAAATTCACGAATTCGAAATCACTCGAATAGCCTTACCCGAAATTGATTTTAGAGTTGTTTGTAGCAAAGGAACTTACATTCGTTCATTGGCTTATGATTTTGGATTGGCTTTGCAATCTGGCGGGCATCTTACGGTCTTGCGAAGAACAAAAATCGGCAATTACGATGTAAAAAACGCCATCGATGTTACACGGTTTGATGATTCAATTGTTCCAAATGATGCATCAAAGTAGTTAATTCGTTTTGAGTACTCAACCCTTTGTCGTGCAAATACCATAATTGTAACTCCGATTTTGCTGTTTCATCTACCACACCATATTGTTCTTTATAGCTTCTAATAAGGTTTACGGCACCTTCAGGTCTTGGACCCCAACTCCCTTTAACGTGTAAGGTTTCTTTTTCTAAAACAATTAGTTTCGGAACTGATTTGCTTCCATTGGTTAAGAACAAATTCATTAAAGCCTCATTTTCATCTCTAAAAAGCAGTTTTAATTCGATAGTATTTGTAGCATTTGCTATTTTATTAAAAATAGGCAATAACTGCGCTGCATCGCCACACCAACCTTCGGCTAAAACCAACCAATAATAGTGTTGATGCAATGAGTTTAACGACTCAGCAACGCTATTTTCTATTTGAATGGTTTTATCCAAACGATTCATTCTCGTTTCGTTCAGTTTGCTGTAATGAAGCAAATCGTCCGTTTGTTCGTTTCCTGTCGATTTGTTTTCTTGTAATAGTTCGGAAACAATTTTTCTGTAGTCTGTATATGAAATTGCATTCAATAGACCTTCTGCAATTGTGGTTTTCATTGTAAAAATAGTTTCTACAAATGTAGTTATAAATCAAGCTTCAGCAAGTGATAAAAGTCACTCGGAAGTGATAATTTAGTATATTTGAAAAAAAATAGTTTTATGAAAAATCGTTGTGCTTGGTGCTTGTCATCAGATTTATACAAAGAATACCATGATACCGAATGGGGAAAACCCGTTTATGACGATGCAACGATATTCGAATTTTTAATATTGGAAACCTTTCAAGCGGGTTTGAGTTGGATTACTATTTTGAATAAAAGAGAAAATTTTCGATTGGCGTTTGATGCTTTCGATTACAAAAAAATTGCCCAGTATTCTGAAGCCAAGCAAGACCAATTATTGCAAAATCCAGGGATTATTAGAAACAAACTCAAAGTAAAATCGGCAGTGACTAATGCAATTGCTTTTATGGAAATTCAGGAAGAATTTGGCAGTTTTAGCAAATATATTTGGGGCTTTGTAGATGGAAAACCTATTGAAAACAAACCCAAAACACTGAAAGATATTGCTGCAACCTCTGCCATATCCGACGCTTTGAGCAAAGATTTAAAAAAGCGAGGCTTCAAATTTGTGGGTTCGACTGTGATATACGCCCACATGCAAGCCACAGGAATGGTAAACGATCATGTAGAAGATTGCTGGACGAGAGAATAATTTACAGTAATATCAAATGAAAATATATTTAAAAATTCTATTGGGTTTGTTTTTAATAAGTTGTATTAAAAACAAAGAGGTTACAAGCTTTCAAAACACTGTTCCAAAATTTAAAGTTCAACTAGATACTGTAAATTTATTTGACAAACAGAGAAATAGAATAATACCCGTTGCGTTTTATTTCTCAAAAACAGACCAAAAAACAGAAAATCAAAAAGTAGTAATTGTAAGTCACGGATATAGTGAAAACAGACTCGGCGCAAATAAATCATATTCATTTTTAACTAATAACTTAGCTTCCAAAGGATATTTTGTGGTAAGTGTTCAGCATGAATTGCCCACCGACGAGCTACTTCCCAAAACGGGAATCCCTCAAGTTGTCCGCCGTCCTTTTTGGGAAAGAGGAACTGAAAACATACTTTTTGTTCTGAATGAAATCAAAAAAACAAAGCCTGAATTAGATTACAAACATCTCATTTTAATAGGACATTCAAATGGTGGGGATATAAGTGTTTTATTTGCTAATAAATACCCGAATTTAGTTGACAAAATAATTTCGTTAGACAATAGACGCATGGAATTACCTAGAACTAATCAACCTAGAATTTACACACTTAGATCGAGTGATCAACCTGCAGACGGAGGTGTTTTACCAACTTCTGAAGAACAGAAAAAATTTGGAATAAAAATTATAAAACTTCCCAACACAATTCATAATGACATGAATGATAGAGGAAATAATAGACAAAAAAAGGAAATTAATAAGTATGTAATGGAGTTTTTGAATGATTAACTTCTTTAGAAGTTTATTTCTTTAATAACTTTAAAAAATCTTCTCTCGGAATTTCACGACAACCCAAACTAGCTAAATGATCGTTGTAAATCTGACAATCTAATAAATTGTAATGGTTTGTTTTCAGATAATTTACCAACGCAATAAACGCCATTTTGGAAGCATTACTCACTTTAGAAAACATACTTTCACCACAAAAAACGGGAAACATATCCACGCCGTACAATCCGCCAACTAAGGTGTTGTTTTGCCAAACTTCGATTGACATGGCTTTTCCTAATTCATGAAGTTTGCAATACGATTCTATCATGTCATTGGTAATCCAAGTGCCGTATTGTCCTTCTCTTTTTACGCTTTGACAATTCTGAATGACTTCACGAAAAGCTTTATTGAAAGTTACTTGAAAAACATTTTTATTGATGACATTTCGCATGCTGTGAGAAACGACTAATTCATCAAGAAACAAAACCATTCGTTGTTTTGGCGACCACCACATGATGGGATCACCCTCTTCAAACCAAGGAAAAATTCCGTTTTCGTAAGCTAACACTAATCTTTCGGTTGATAAATCGCCACCAATAGCCAGAAGTCCATCGGGTGAGGATTCATTTGTGTTGGGAAACGATAATTCTTGGGTTAAAAAATGCATATCAATAACAATTATAAAAATCAATGGCAATTTCAAAAAACAAATTGATTGTCTGCTAAACAAACCAAACTTTTTTTCGCCACAGATATAACGGATTTTTACAGATTAACACTGATTAAAAATTATTTTGTTCGTATTCCGTGAAAATCTGTAAAAATCCGTTATATCTGTGGTCTAATTTTTTTTGCATTAGCTAATAAGGGCAGTCAAAAAAATAAAAATCATTCTGAACTAGTAATATTACTTCGTTCAGAATGACTGTCTTTTAACTATTATCTTTTATCTAAAATTTAGAAAGGTAAATCGTCGTGTTCTTCTTCTTTAAAGTTGGTTGCTGGTTCAAAAGTTTCCGCTGTTGGCATTGGTGGCGATTGCGGAGTTGGTGCTTGTGCCGCTGCCAAACGCTCTATTCTCCAGCCTTTGATGCTATTGAAATATTTCGTTTCTCCTTGTGGATTTACCCATTCTCTTCCTCCTAAGTTGATAGATACTTTTACGTCTTCTCCAACAGTATAATTGTTCAATAAATCTACTTTATCTTGAACAAATTCAATCATTATCGATTGTGGATATTGCTCGTCTGTGGTTACAACCAATTCTCTTTTTCTAAATGAGGCACTAATTTGTTGTTCTGCCCCAACCACTTTAATTTTTCCTGTAACTTCCATAACTTATCGTTTTGCTAATAGTACTTTCCATGCCGAAAGTGCATCTTGATTATTCAAATATTCTTTTGCTTTCAACTGTATTTTTTGTTCGTCATCGGAACTTAAAATGCCTTTTACAGCAAAATTTTCGTGTACAAATATAGTAATTTCTTCGTCAGTAGGCAATGCTTCTACATTTCCTAACATACCTAAATCGTTTCCATCAAAAACGGAACTTTCTTTTATAAAATTTGGAATAGTATCTACTCCAATTCCTAGTGTAACCAATGGTTTTGGCACTTCAAACAATCCTTGATTGGAGCGGGAATACCAATTGCCACCCAATCTCGACACTAAATCAATTTTATATTGGTCGATAGCACCGTTTTCGTCCAAAATTTCTTCATTAATATGAATGCGAACTACTTCGCAAATAATTAAATTTCCTGCGCCACCTTCTTGCCCTAGTTCGATAATTTCATTTACTTTACATTCAAACTGAACAGGCGATTCCGCTACACGAAAAGGTTTTACAACATCGGAAGCGATAGGTGTTAAACCAGCTTTCAGAAATTCATTAACTCCTTCTGCATATTCGGTACTGGATAAGGAAGTTTGTTGTACAATATCATAATTAACCACATTTATAACCACTTCGTGAGTGACTTTTGCGTTTTCTAAAGTGTGCTTAGTCGTATTATCGCGTACTCTTCTTGCTGGCGAAAAAATCAATATTGGCGGATTAGCACTAAATACATTAAAAAAACTAAAGGGCGATAAATTCGGATTTCCATCTGCATCCATCGTACTGGCTAAGGCAATAGGTCTGGGACTTACGGCACTTTGTAAATAACCTTGTAGTTGTGCAGTGGTAATATCTTTAGGGGAAATACTAAGCATAATTGTTTATTTTGTACAAAAATAACTAATTGAATTGACAGTTAATAATTTTAGATAAAGCTTTTGCTTAAAATCCTTTATTAACATTTTATTATTATATTCGCCACAAAATAAATTCGCCCCAAATGGAAAATAAATTTTTAAAAAGCTACTGTACATTAGCTTTAATACTCTTTTTTACCCATTCAGCCTTTTCACAATCCCCTATTGTAGATGAAAATAAACGCACTCCAAATGGTTTATTAGACAATGTTTTTGATAATTATGGTAACCATTATACATTAAACGACATTGTTGTTGGTCCAAAAATTAGTGTTATAGATGGTGATATTCTTGAAAGCACTTTGTTGTGTACCTCAGGAATTTTTGAAATTTATATCGAAAAAGGTAGTGGTATGGAACTGCCTAGTAATCCTAATCATATCGCTAGAAGAAGTGTGGTATGTGCTGTTTTGGCTGATGTATCTCAGTTTTTAGAAACACCAATAAAAAACAATACCGAAAAAATCAAAATTTGGATTCGCGATTTTGACGAAATTCCAAACCGCAACTCTTTTGGCATCAGCTACGGCACTTCTTATTATAACGTACCGCAAAACAATACTACCGCCAATTTATCTGACAATCAGTTTTGGAAAATGGTTTTGAGTGGAAAAGATTCGTATTCAAGCATTTCGCAAGATGGAATGCTAGGGCGTGAAAAATTTTATCATGCTACTTTAGCCTTTGATTTTGAAGGTAATAAATGGAATACCAACCTAAACTCCAATGCTACTAGCAAAGAATACGATTTTTATTCCTATGTGCTTCGCGAAGTAGTACATTCTATGGGTTTCAGCTCGTTGCTTTCCGCAAATGGCACTTCAAAACTGGGCGATTCCTATGCGTATTATTCCCGTTTTGATTCTTTTTTAAAAACCTCAAATAACCAAAACCTACTTGATCACAATGGTTGCAACGGTTTGATGGGGTATACTTTTGCAGGAACTGCGAGTAATTTGCACGACAATTGTGCAACCCCACAAAACCTGAGCAATTGTAATACTGCGTTGCAATTTGGAAATTCTGGTGTGCAACTTTACACCCCAAACTGTTATCGAACAGCAACCAGTTTCAATTATAGTAACGAAAACTGTAATAGCAACCCAAATCATTATTTGATGCAAAAACGTTTGGCTAAAGGCGAAACCAAACGTTTTTTAGCTCCTGAAGAAAGAGGGATTTTAAACAGTTTAGGTTATTCGTTTGGAGCTACCTATGGTACCGTAGCACATTTGTCGTACAAAAATTACAATACCACTACTAGCGGATTGCAAGTAGCTGGTGTTACTGACGGAATTGCCCCTAATGGTGCAATTATATATAGAGGCAACACCAATCAACCTTTAGTTCTCCCAAACTTATTAGCAAACGACAGAGGGGTTAATTTGAACTTGGAATGCCTGACAGACCTGACCGATGCCACAACTACTTTCTCAGCCGTAACCGCCAATACTACTATACCTATTACCATGACTTCGACTCAGTCTGGATATCATTTATTAAGCTATGTGCCATACAATAGTGTTACAAGCGAAAGAGGAAATATAACTTATGTGTATGTTTATTTAGTAAATTTATGTGCTGTACTTCCCACGGATTGTAATTTAGTTTTTAATGGCGATTTTGAGCAATATTCAGCACTCCCAACGCAACGTGGACAAATTGAACGTGCTTGCAATTGGTATAATGCTGGAGGAGGATCTCCTTCTTACCATCATAGACACGCTGCTCCAATAGGTTTTATCAATCAAAGTATCCTTGTTCCTGGAAATCCAGCGGGTTCGCCACAAGAAGTTAATCCTACTTACGGCGGTGATGCCTATGCTTTAGTCGAATTATTTAGATACAATGACCCAAACGACCCAAAAAATACGGGTAAACAAAATTTATTAGCTACCGAGTTAGCGCAACCATTACTAGCCAACACAAGCTATCGTTTGCAATTTGATGTTTCTAGAACCGAAATCTCAACTAATGCTATAGCTATACAAGCTTATTTAGGGTTTAATCCCATTTCTGGACATCCTCCTGGGGATTGGGGCAATTATATTTTAGAACCCAACTCTATCCTGTTGGATAATAGCATTAATAACGGAAATACTTTTACTACCAATGCAACAGGCTGGGAGACTATAACATTCAACTTTACAACAGGTGCCACTGCTGGACAAGGCTTCTTGTTTTTATGTGGGTATAATAACATAAGTTATATGAATCCATTTACTTTAGTAAGTAAAACAGGGTATTATATAGACAACGTAAAACTAATCCCTATCTATAACCCACTGCTCAACATACAACCTAAAACGTTTTGTGCTAACGATCCCAGTTTAGATTTAAGCACTATGCTAACGGGTGGTGTTACAGGAGGTTTTTTCTCATTAGATGGTGTGGCTATTACAGGCACTATTTTTAACCCAGCCACAACCAGTGTGGGTACACACACGATAACCTATACGATACCTTTAGGTATTTCTTGTCCAGAAATTGTAGTAACCGATACCATTATCGTAAACTCGTGTTTGCCTGCACAACCGCCGTATATATCGCAGGTATATTATAACGGTGCTGACAAGTTTGTAGAAGTAAAAAACGCCGACAACACTACGGCAATTGCTACAGGTATGTACTACCTAGCCTTGTACGAAAACGGAGCAACCACAGGAGCACCTACCTCATTTGTAGATTTAGGGGCTATTCCTGCTAATGGCGTAAATGTTTTTAGAGCAAATACAACGGCTACACCAACTTATGCTGTGGGAGGTGCTACAATTATGCCGTTGTTACAAAACTATGATGGCATAGATGATTTATTGATAATTACAACCACAAACGGCACGAACGCTTACAACGACCGCATAGATATTTTAGGCGATACAACTGGAAACTCTGTTTTTTACAAAAATTATACCCAACAAAACTACGAGTCGTTAGTGCGTATTTCCTGCGCACCACAAGTACCACGAACAGACGCTTACGACGAGCAAGATTGGGTAGGATTCTCCGCTGCCGAAGTAGCAATTGCTACCTCGAAAACCAATGCTGTGTTGGGGAGACATAATAGTGATTTATTAACCTTTGAATTTACAAATATATGGAATGATTTAAGTTTAGACGAAAGCAACCCCGACCGTTCAAGGCAAATACAGTTAATCAATGATTATGACACCAGTACCTATGGAGATTTTGAAGCCTGTAGTTTAACTGTGGGTGCTTTTGTAACACTAACAATTACACCAAGTCATTATGTAAAAGTGCAAATAAATGTGACGGTCGACCCTAACTTTGGGCGATTGATTGTGCAAAACGAAGGCTCACTTGTTATGGTGCGTGATTGCTATTATAGCGTATGTGGTACTAATTTAATAAATTTAGGTGCCAATAGTACGCTACAAGCTAATAAACAAACCGTCAATTTGAGTGGTCCTTACGATTACGTGTATTGGTCTTCGCCTTTGTCTAGCAACCCAAGCAACCCTACTGCGGGCCAAATATTCCCTTTTGGTTTGGGAACTAATTTATTTGACCCAAGTCGTTTTTACCGTTTCGAAAATCAGAATTTTTGTGATATCTTAAATATTTATTTCCCGCTCAACGGCTCGACCGATGGCTATGACGATAATTTTGATGATTATATACCCTTTACTACCCTAACCACAGCTGCAAACGAGCAATTAATTCCGGGTCGTGGGTATGCTTCTTGGCCTCCTGTGCCAGCAGCAAGTAATTACAATTACAATATCACTTTTACAGGCGAGATGAACAATGGTGTGGTGTCAGTTCCTGTTTTTAGAAATAATTCTTTTAGTGGACGAAACTCTAATTTAGTAGGAAATCCCTATCCGTCACCTATCGATTTAGATTTATTTTTTAGTGCCAACACAACAACAATTGAAAATATTGCTTATATTTGGACACGATTAACCGATGACCCTAATGCCGGCATACCTGGGCCAAATGGTCTCAATTATACCGCTGCCAATTTTTCGGTGTACACACCCGATATGAGTTTGAATACCGAAAGCAATCCGTTTTTTGCAGGGAATAATATTTTAGCTTCAGGACAATCCTTTTTTGTGCGAACGTATAAAGATTTTACAGGTATGACACCTGCTAATCCTATTGTAACCACAAGTTTGAGTACCCCAAATGGGCAACAAATAGCCCCAGCAGGCAATGTGTTGTTTAACAATAGTATGCGAACCACGGCGCCTAATATTACTTTTTCTAGAACGAGTACGATTATTGAAGGCGATAAATTATGGGTTAATTTAACCGATTCTACTAATTATACCGCACAATTAGGTGTTTATTTTAAACCCACAGGACACGCTGGTTTTGTACAAAACGAAGATGCGCCTACCATTCAGGGCAGAAAATACAATTTTTACACCCAATCCACCCCAGAAGATTTGCTAATAGATGTGCAAGATGGGTTTGACACTAGCAAAGTCATTCCGCTAGGTATGGTAAATGTGAGTGACAATATAAACCAAAGTTTTACAATTTCAATCCCTAAAAAAGGAGGTGTTTTCAGTAGCCAAATCGTTTATTTAGAAGATACACAATTAGGGATACTTCACAACTTGAGTGCTAGCAATTATACTTTTACTGCCAACACTAACATAGTCGAAGGACGATTTAACTTGCGATTTACTAATAATATAACTACATTTACTACTAAAAGTTCTGGTTTAGAAAATGGAATACTATTAAAAGTGAGTAATGACACTTTGTTTGTGAGTTCTAGTAACAAAAAAATAAAAAGTGTACACGTATTCGACATTTATACGCCAAACACTTCTAATTCGGTACTTAATAAATTAGAAAACAAAAATACGAACCAAGTAATTTTACCTTTACAAGCGAATACAATATTATTTAACGTAAGAATTGTATTAGAAGACGGTACGATTATAAACAAAAAGATAAAGAAATAATTTAATCTTCACGGACAGTCCTATCTGTAAAAGATAGGATTAGTTGGTGACAAAAATTATCATAATGCGTTTATTCTTATTCTTATTTTTTACGAATCTTGCTTTTGCACAATGGACACCAGGCAATCCGCTCATTAATGCACCTGCTGACTGTCCTATTGCATACCGTATTTGTGATGTCACTCAATCTTATAATTTTGCTTTAATAGACGATGGTTTGATAGATGATGCACATGGTTCGTTAGGTATTCCTGGGTTAAACAGAAGTTCTCTTACACAATTTGAATCTAAGTCGGCTTTCATTGTCTTTACACCTCAATATTCAGGACAATTTGGTTTAAGAATATGTCCAGAAACGTTGGAAGATTTGGCTTTTTTGTTGTTTGAAAACCCAAACTGTAATGATTTAGAGACAGGGGCGTATAGTATCGTGACTCAAGGCGGTATGATTATCAACGACCCAACAACAGCGTGCACTGGTATTGGTATAAATCCTGACACAGGTACAACAGGTGGTGATTGGGATGATTATATAAATGTCATAGCAGGAAACACCTATAAATTATTCGTATCATTAGAGGCTTTTAGCCAACCAGGCACACATCGTTTTACTTTGTCATTTTTAGGTGCGGTAGTAATCGCCCATCCAGACTTGTTTAATTATGTAGGTTGTACTATGAGTACAAACGGTTTTATAAAAGACAACACGAGTGTTTACCCCAACCCGTTTACTAATGTGTTGCGAATAAAAAGCGATACGGCTTTTAAAAAACTAGAGTTGTATGATGTTTTGGGTAAGCAAATTATAAGTCAAGTTTTTTCTAATCAATTAGACACATCAAATTTAAACCAAGGTTTGTATTTTTTAAAATTATACACCGAAGACGGAGAAGTTGTTGTGAAAAAAGTGGTTAAAGAGTAAAATATTAGAAAACAGTATTTGCATAGTTTTTTATATATTTATCCATTCAAGATAAAATATGCAGTTTTCAAACAATAAAAATACAACCCGTTGGGTTTTAATCCTATCCTCGTTCCTAATCACGGTGCTGATTTTGTGGAATACCTATACTTTTTTTCAGATTTTTAAAAACGAAGAACGTTTAAAAATAGAATTGTGGGCCGAGGCACAAAAAACCATCAACAATGCCTCTTCAGATACGGATTTGGATCTTCCATTTCAAATTATTTCAAACAACAATACAATTCCTATTTTATTAACCAATCAGAAAGACAGCATTCTTCAATCAACTAATATTGATGAAAAAATTATCAAGGACACCGCAAAGGCAAAAGTACTGTTGCAAAGTTTCAAAAATGCCAACAAACGGATAGAAATGGAATATGAAAAAGGGAAATTTCATTATTTATATTACACCAATTCCCCTTTGTTGAATAAATTAAAGTATTATCCAATCGCATTATTATTGATAATCTTCTTGTTTGGCGCACTCGTTTACAATTATTATAAAACCAATAAAATATCGGGACAAAATAAACTTTGGGCAGGAATGGCAAAAGAAACTGCACATCAAATAGGAACGCCATTATCTTCTCTCATTGGTTGGGTCGAAATTATGAAAGCCGATAATGTGGATGAAACTACAGTCGAAGAAATTGAAAAAGACATTAATAGATTGCAAAACATTACCGATCGATTTTCAAAAATTGGATCAGAACCCGTTTTAGAACAAAAAGATTTGGTTGAAGAAACTCAAAAAGCCTACGAATATCTGCAATCTCGATTTTCCAAACAAATCCTTTTTTCGTTTAGTGCTCCAGAGTATCAAATTCCTTTTTTAATCAATCCTGTCTTGCACAGCTGGACGATTGAAAATTTAGTGAAAAATGCTATTGATGCCATGAAAGGCCGCGGGTCGATAGCTATTGTTATTGAAGACGATAAAAAAACGACTAAAATAAAAATATCCGATTCTGGAAAAGGAATTCCTAAAAACCAATTTAATACTATTTTTGAGCCTGGTTTCACAACCAAAAAACGAGGTTGGGGACTCGGATTGTCATTAACCAAAAGAATTGTAGAAGAATACCACAGCGGAAAAATAAAAGTACTACACTCAGAAATGAATAAAGGAACAACATTCGAAATAAGTTTTAAACGATGAATTTAAGTTATTGGGAACTCAAAAATTGGTTTACAAATGTAGATTACACCATTGTAGGAAGTGGCATTGTTGGGCTTCACGCTGCGTTGCATTTGCGTGAAAAATTTCCTGAAAGCAAAATTCTCATTCTCGAAAAAGGAATGCTGCCTGAAGGTGCTAGTACCAAAAATGCTGGTTTTGCTTGTTTTGGAAGCTTGTCTGAAATTATCGACGATCTAAAATCGCATACAGAAGAAGAAGTTATTCAACTGGTGCAAAAACGCTGGCAAGGATTGCAATTGCTCAGAAAAAATCTGGGAGACCACGTCATCGATTTTAAACCCTTTGGCGGATACGAGTTGTTTTTAAAAGAGGACGAATTGACTTATACCGAATGTTTACAGAAATTACCTTTCATTAATGACATTTTAAAACCCATTTTTAAAACCGATGTTTTCGAGAAGAACATCGACCGATTTGGTTTCAAAAACATACAAGAATATACCATTTTCAATCCGTTTGAAGCACAAATTGATACTGGAAACATGATGCAAGCTTTGTTAACAAAAGCACAATCAAATGGTATTTTAATTTTGAACAATCAAACTGTTTCTAATTTTCATGACAATGCAAATGAGGTTGAGGTAGTGGTAAATGACTATATTTTTACAACAAAAAAATTACTTTTTGCAACCAATGGTTTTGCAGGAGAATTAACTAACAATGCGGTAAAACCAGCCAGAGCACAGGTTTTAATTACAGAGCCCATCCCAGATTTAGATATAAAAGGCACTTTTCATTTAGACAAAGGCTATTATTATTTCCGAAATATAAAGGATAGAATTTTGTTTGGCGGAGGCAGAAACCTTGATTTTGAAGCCGAAAACACGACACAATTTGGTCAAACAGAACGGATACAAAACAAACTAGAAGAAATTCTAAGAACTGTAATTTTGCCCAACACCGATTTTAAAATTGCGCACCGTTGGAGTGGTATTATGGGAATTGGCAATAGCAAAAGACCCATCGTTGAAGCTTTATCAGAAAATGTGTATTGTGGCGTGCGATTGGGCGGAATGGGAGTAGCAATAGGAAGTTTAGTAGGACAAGAATTAGCAGATTTGATATAAAATGGCAACAAAAAAAGCAGTAAAACCAAAAGCAAAACCAACTCCTAAAAAAGCAAAGATCAGTTTTGGGAGTAAAGTAAAAAGTTTTATATTCAAATTCATTTTGTGGTTCGTAGGGCTTTCGGTACTTTCGGTAATCCTGTTTAAATTTGTACCTGTATTTTACACCCCTCTCATGGTTATTCGAGCATTCGAGCATAACGAAGCAGGGAAAGACATGGTTTGCAGTCACGAATGGGTTCCGTTATCCGACATTTCGATGAATTTACAAAAAGCAGTTGTGGCCAGCGAAGACGGGACTTTTTTAAAACATAACGGGTTCGATTTCTCTGCAATAAGCAAAGCATTTAGTAGTAATTTAAAAGGAAAAAAACTAAAAGGAGGTAGCACCATTTCGCAACAAACGGCAAAAAATGTTTTCCTCTGGCAAGGCAGGAGTTATCTTAGAAAAGGACTAGAAGCTTATTTTACGGTTTTGATAGAGCTCATTTGGGGAAAAGAACGCATCATGGAAGTATATCTCAATAGCATCGAAATGGGCGATGGCGTTTACGGTGCCGATGCAGCAAGCAAACACTGGTTTCACAAAAGTCCTAAAAATTTAACTAAATACGAAGCCGCTTCTATAGCCGCAATTTTGCCAAATCCTAGAAAATATAAAGCAACTCATTCTTCGGCATATATCGAAAAAAGGAAAAACAAAACCTTACGGGTCATGAAACAAGTGGGGCAATTGGAGTACTAAAGTCGTTGTTTTACTAGTTTTATAAATTTAACATAAAGATGAACTTTAAATTTTTTACAAGTATTTGTTTGGTAACAATTCAAATGACGTTTGGACAAAATAACGCAAATGAACAAGAACAAAAAAAGAAAATCCAAGATGCAATAATCGAAGAGTTTGCAACAAATGGTGCCCAAAAATATGACTATAATTATCAAATGGCAGAATGGCAAAATAGTTTAGATAATGGACTTAAAAAAGACAGTACCATTGCCTATTTATGGCAACAAAAAGCCATGCCGTATTTTAAAGCGAAAAAATATGAAATTGGCATGAAATATATTGATAAAGCGGTGCACTATAATCCTGAAAGATGGCAATCCTATAGAGCATTTATAAAATGTATTTTTGCAAAAACCTATAAAGAAGCTATTGTTGACTTTGAAGATTGCAAAAAAAAGTTTGGAAATAATTACGTCATGGATCACACCTATAACTTTTATATCGGCTTGTCTTTTTTACAACTTAATGAATTTTCAAAAGCCGAAATATTCTTTAAAGATTACGTAGAAGATATATATAAAAACAGACAAGGATTAGAACATCCAACAGTTCTTTTTTATTATGGAATTTCGAAATACGAGCAAAAAAAATGGAACGAAGCAATAATTGAATTTGACAAAGCATTAAAAATATATCCTAATTTTTCCGATGCAAAATATTATAAAGCCATTTGTCTGTCAAGGTTAATGGACAAACAAGAAAATGTTACTAGATTATACAATGAAGCAAAAGAAGATGCTAAAAAAGGATATACAATCAACGAAGACAATACGATTTACGAAACGTATCCATATCAAAAACGATGGAAAAACTAACATTGGAATCAATAATCAATTTGTTTTTTAAACTAAACCAATTTTGGCTACATTTTTGATACCGATTTAAGAAAAAAATCAAAATTATCTTTATGAAAAAAGTATTCGTTTGCCTCGCCATTTTGTTGCTTATAATTTCCTGCAAAGACGCTTCTGCATCTAAAGAAATCGCTACTGTTACCATGAGTAAAATGGAAGCTGCTCCAGCAGATGAAGCCGCCGCCACCCAAGAGATGGATTTAAGTATGCCCGAAAAACCAACAGAAGCTAAAATAATCAAAACAGGAAATCTTCGTTTTGAAAGTTCCAACTTAGAAAATTCTTTTCAAACCATCCAGAAATCAGTAGCAAAACACAAAGCCATTATTCAAAATGACAATTCAGGCAAAGACGATTATTCGGTTTATAGAAATTGTACCATCAGAATTCCCAATCAATATTTTGACGCTTTTATAAACGAAATAAGTCAAGGTGTTTCTCATTTTGATAAAAAAGAAATTTCTCAGCAAGACGTAACGGAAGAGTATATCGACATTGAAGCCAGAATGAATGCCAAAAAGAAACTTGAAGGACGGTATCTTCAATTGCTGGCTAAAGCCAGTAAAATTTCAGAAATGCTAGAAATAGAAAAGCAACTTGCTGAAATTCGAGAAGAAATAGAAGCCAAAGAAGGACAGCTAAAATACATGCAAAGCCAGGTTTCAATGAGCACGGTTAGTATCGAAATGTACACCAACAACGCTTCCGAAAGCGGCGCTACAGTATCGTATGGCGGCAAAATTTGGAACGAAATAAAATCAGGCTTCAACGGATTATCAAGTTTTTTACTCGGAATTATCAGCATTTGGCCTTTTATCATTATTTTCGTACTGATTTTTATCTTCATCAAACGGAGATATATGAAATAAAATAGTTTAAAAATGAGTTCGATTCTAAAAAAGAAGTATATAATTCCAGTAGTAGCCAGTGCTTTTTTATTTGTAGGCGTCAGTTTCAAAGAAGATTTTTTTGAAATTGCCAAACAAATAGAAATCTTTACAACGCTATACAAAACAGTCAATATGAATTATGTTGACGAAACTAATCCAGGCGAACTAATGGACAAAGCCATTAAAAGCATGCTGGCAGAATTAGACCCGTACACTAACTATTTTAACGAGCAAGATGTAGCCAAATTCAAAATTAATAACACGGGCGAATATACAGGAATAGGCGCTATGGTTACCAGAAAAAACGGCAAACTCATTATTCGAGAACCCTATAAAAATTACCCTGCAGACAAAGCAGGACTCAAAGCGGGAGACGAAATTATACAAATAGGCGATGTCAATTTAGTAGATTTTAAAGACGATGCAACCCAACTCCTAAAAGGAGGAAAAAATGCAAAATTAGATTTAAAATACAAACGAAATGGCGAAATAAAAACAACCCAATTGATACTGGAAGAAGTCGATGTAAAAGCTGTTCCGTATTTTGGAAAAATAGACGACAAAACGGGATACATTGTTTTAGACAAATTCAATGCAAAAGCATCGTCAGAAACTAAAAACGCCCTAGAAAAACTAAAAGAACAAGGCGCTACACAAATCATTTTAGATTTACGCGGAAACCCAGGAGGCTTACTGTCGGAAGCCGTAAATATTTGCAATTTATTTGTGCCCAACAACGAAATTATTGTGACCACAAAATCGCACGTTGCCAAACATAACAGCGTTTATAAAACAACTAAAAATCCGTTAGACACCGAAATTCCTTTGGCTATTATTGTCGACGGACGCAGCGCTTCTGCCAGCGAAATTGTGGCGGGTGCCTTACAAGATTTAGACAGAGCAGTAATATTGGGCAGCCGAAGTTTCGGAAAAGGTTTAGTACAAAGACCTATCGATTTAACCTACGGAACCCAACTCAAAGTAACTATTTCCAGATACTATACGCCTTCTGGCAGATGCATACAAGCTTTGGATTATTCTAAAAAAGACGCTAACGGAAAAGCCATTCGTACCGAAGCTAAAAACTACAACAATTTTAAAACGAGAAAAGGAAGAAATGTGTACGATGGCGGAGGCGTTTTGCCCGATATCGAACTCGAAGAAACAAAAACAAACCCTATTATAGATGCTTTGGTAAAAAACGATGCTATTTTTAATTTTGCAACGCAGTATTATTATAAAAACACAACGCTAGGCGATAAAATACCAACATTATCGGATGCTGATTTTGCAGAATTCAAAAAATTCATAAAATCCGAAAACATTTCTTTAGACACGAAAACCGAAATGGCTTTGAAAGAAATGCTGGAAGAAGCTAAAAAAGAAAACATAGAAACGGCTATAAAAACACAATACGACACTTTATTGGCATCACTTAAAAAAGCCGAAGAACTCGAAATTGATAAAAATAAAATACAAATTTTAGATTTATTACGAGACGAAATTATAAAGCGTTTTCAATATAAAGAAGGATTGTATTTGTATTACGCTAAAAACAATTCGGAAATCAAAAAAGCAACACAGTTGTTGGGTACTACAATAGAGTATAATAAAATATTAAAAAAATAATATGCGTTACCTAATTTTGTTATTTGTTTTCTTTGCTTCCACCAGCAATATAATCGCTCAAGAAGAAATTGTACATTCCGTTTATTTTGAGTTCGATAAATTTAAACTCGACGAAAAACAAGCAACAGAAACTCTTAATTTTATAAAATCCATCGATTCTACGCGTATCGAATCGGTGCAAATTTTTGGCTACTGTGATGATCGTGGCAAAGAATCGTATAATTTTAAATTATCCAATAATCGGGCAGCTGCAATTCAAAAAAAACTAATTGCAAATGGAATCAAAAATAAAATCATTGTTACCATTGAAGGCAAAGGACGTGTCATGATTGACGATGATATTATTGAAAACCTACCCGAAGTACGCTCTAAAAATCGTCGTGTCGATGTGGTGCTCAATATGAAACCCTTACCAAAAATTCAAATGCCGGGCATGTTTGATGGGATTCAAAAGAACCATATTGTAGGCGATCGAATATTTCTAGGCGATGTCCTTTTTTTAAAAGGAAGCAGCAAATTGAATGTTAAAGCAAAAAATGATTTAGAAAAAATGGCGAAAGCCTTGCTGAAATACAAAAATTTACAATTTGAAATTCAGGGACACGTCTGCTGTACGCCATCGTATCACAAAGAAGCAATAGATTTAGATACCAAAAAACGACAACTTTCTGTTAATAGAGCAAAAGTGGTTTACAATTTTTTTGTGGTAAAAAAAATTGATAAAAACCGTATGACCTACAAAGGGTACGGCAACACACAACCTCTAGGCAAAGAAACACAATACGACCGAAGGGTCGAACTGGTAATTACTAAAATTTAGAAAACAAAAAATCCCGAAATAACTACTTATTTCGGGATTTTTTAGAATTTAGGAATGTGAGGAAATTACAATTCCAACGCTTTTACAGCATTTCCGCCCATTAACAATTCTAACGGGTTTTCTAAAGCTTCTTTTACAGCAACTAAGAAACCTACAGACTCACGACCATCAATAATTCTGTGGTCATAAGAAAGTGCTACATACATCATAGGATGAATTTCTACTTGACCGTTTACAGCAATTGGACGTTCGATAATATTATGCATTCCCAAGATTCCAGATTGTGGAGGATTAATAATAGGAGTAGACAACATACTTCCAAAAACACCACCATTGGTAATGGTAAATGTTCCTCCAGTCATATCATCAACCGTAATTTGTCCGTCACGTGCACGAATAGCCAAACGTTTAATCTCAGCTTCTACGCCTCTAAAAGTTAATAATTCTGCATTTCTTACAACAGGAACCATCAATCCTTTTGGACCTGAAACTGCAATCGAAATATCAGTAAAATCATACGCTACTTTATAGTCGCCATCCATCATCGAATTAACATCTGGATATAACTGTAATGCTCTAGTTACGGCTTTTGTAAAGAAAGACATATAACCCAATCCGACACCATTATGTTTGGCTTTGAAAGCGTCTTTATATTGATTACGGATATTGTTTATAGGTGTCATATTAACTTCATTGAATGTAGTTAACATAGCGGTTTCATTTTTAGCAGCAACTAAACGTTCTGCTACTTTACGACGCAACATAGATAATTTTGTGCGTTCCGAACCACGAGAACCACCAGTTGGCGTTCCCATAGAAGGCACTGCATTTACAGCATCTTCAGTAGTGATTCTCCCACCTTTTCCTGTTCCAACAACGTCAGATGGTTGTATGTTTTTTTCGTCTAATATTTTTCTTGCTGCTGGCGAAGGAGTTTGCGCTGCATAAGTTTTTTCAGCTACTGGAGCAACTTTTGGAGCTTCTGCTTTTGGAGTTTCTACGACTTTTGGAGTTTCTGCAACTGGGGCTGAACCAGATGGTTTTGCAGCAGCGGTATCGATATGACAAACTACAGCTCCAACAGCAACAGCGTCGCCTTCTTCTGCTTTTAGTGTAATAATTCCGCTAGCTTCTGCTGGTAATTCAAGTGTAGCTTTATCAGAATCTACCTCAGCAATTGCTTGGTCTTTTTCTACATAATCGCCATCTTTTACTAACCAAGTTGCGATTTCAACTTCTTTGATTGATTCCCCTGGTGATGGGACTTTCATTTCTAAAATCATTGTATATTATTTTAAATGATGAATTTATATTTTAAATTATTGAAACAAATCTTTGTCAAAAACCATTCTTATTGCATCAGCATGACGGCGTTTTGCTCTTGTGTAACTTCCTGCTGCTGGAGCTGCATATGCTTTTAGCGATGCTAATCTCCATTTTATGAAATCGAAATTCATTAACATAAAGCTATAAGCCCCCATGTTTTTAGGTTCTTCTTGTGCCCAAACATAATCATCGGCATTTGGATAGCTTGCTACAATAGCTTTTAGTTGCTCGACTGGTAATGGGAACATTTGTTCGATTCTTACCACCGCAACATCTTCTCTTTTCAGATTTTCTCTTTCGGCAGTAACATCGTAATAGAATTTTCCAGTACAGAAAACCAATGTTTTAACCTCAGATTTTTTTACTGAAATATCATCGATGGTTTCTTGAAACTGACCATTTGCAATTTCATCTTGTGTAGAAACACATCTTGGATCACGAAGCAAACTTTTAGGGGTGAAAACAACTAATGGTTTACGATATTTAGTAACCATTTGTCGTCTCAATAAGTGGAAGAAGTTGGCTGGTGTTGTACAATCTGCAACGACCATATTGTGTCTAGCACAAAGTTGTAAGTAACGTTCCATTCTTCCTGAGGAATGCTCGGCACCTTGTCCTTCATATCCGTGAGGTAACAATAAAACAATACCGTTTTGGTTGTTCCATTTGTCTTCACCACAAGAAATGTATTGGTCTATCATGATTTGTGCTCCATTACTGAAATCTCCAAATTGTGCTTCCCAAATGGTTAATGCGTTAGGATTTGCCAATGCATAGCCATAATCGAATGCTAAAACACCGTATTCTGATAATAATGAATTGAAAACATTAAATTTTCCTTTCTTGTTTTTTATATTGTTTAGTAAAATTACCTCTTCTTCCGAATCTTCTACTTTTACAACGGCATGACGGTGCGAAAAAGTACCACGTTCTACATCTTGTCCTGATATTCTAACATCGTAACCTTCGGTAAGTAGTGATCCGTAAGCTAGTGCTTCGGCTGTTCCCCAATCGATAGTATTGTTGTCATACATTGTTTTTCTATCGGTAACAATTTTAGAAATTTTATTGATAAATTTCTTGTCCGATGGTAATGTTGAAATCGTTTCAATGATAGAATCTAATTCTTTTTTATCAAATTTTGTTTCTACTTTTTGAAGCATCACATCGTCTGAAACCTGAACAAATCCTTCCCATTCATTTTGCATAAACGGTGTGATTACAGTCAGTGATTTCTTGCGAGAGGCTTCTAAATTATCATCTAAATCTTGTTTGTATTTCGTTTCTAATTCTTTTACAAAATTAGTATCGATGATATTTTCGGCTATTAATTTTTTAGCATAAATATCTCTTGGATTTTCATGTTTTGCAATGATTTTATATAATAAGGGCTGTGTAAAACGAGGTTCATCACCTTCATTATGACCATATTTTCTATATCCTAATAAATCGATAAAAACATCACGACCAAATTGCATTCTGAAATCTAAAGCAAATAGCATAGCGTGTACAACGGCTTCGGCATCATCAGCATTTACGTGTAATACAGGCGATAGTGTTACTTTTGCCACATCAGTACAATACGTTGACGAACGCGCATCATGGTAATTGGTTGTAAAACCAACTTGATTATTGATGACAATATGAATGGTTCCGCCAGTTTTGTAACCATCTAGTTGCGCCATTTGAATAATCTCATACAATATTCCTTGTCCCGCAATGGCAGCATCACCGTGAACGGCAATAGGTAATACTTTTGAGAAATCATCTGGAAAGTACTTATCTTGTTTGGCTCTTGTAATTCCTTCAATAACCGCTCCAACAGTCTCAAGATGTGAAGGATTTGGAGCAAGGTTGATATTGATGTTTTTTCCTGAACGTGTTTTTCTGTCGGAGGTTGACCCTAAGTGGTATTTTACGTCACCATCAAAGTATTCTTGATCGTAATCTTTTCCGTCAAATTCAGAAAAAATATCTTGGGTTGATTTTCTAAAAATATTGGCTAAAACATTCAAACGACCACGGTGCGCCATTCCCATTACAAATTTTTCGACACCTTTATCTGCTGCGGCTTCAATAAGCGCGTCTAATCCTGCAATGATAGTTTCTCCACCTTCTAATGAAAATCGTTTTTGACCTACATATTTAGTATGCAAAAAGTTTTCGAACGAAACGGCTTCATTTAATTTTTCAAGGATAAGTTTCTTTTCTTCAGTATTGAAATTGGGAAGATTATCATTGGTATTTAGTTTGTCTTGAATCCATTGAATAACTTCAGGGTTTCTCATATACATGTACTCGATACCAATGTGTTGGCAGTACACATTTTTAAGATGCGTAAGAATTTGTTGAAGTGATTGTGGTTGGTGTCCTAGGATTTTTGCTGCATCAAAAATAGTATTCAAATCGGCATCAGAAAGTCCAAAATCTGACAATTCTAACGTTGGAAAATAATGTCTTCTTTCTCTAACTGGGTTAGTTTGGGTGAATAAATGACCACGAGTTCTATAACCATCAATTAATTTTAGAACATTAAATTCTTTAAGAATTTTATCAGAAACTTGACCATTATCTACGTTCGCTACAGCGATAGTAGACATTTGCGAAACAACATTTTCTTCGTTATAAGTTGTCATTCCAAAATCAAAACCCTGAAAAAAACTTCTCCAAGACGGCTCTACGCTATCTGGATTTTCGAGATATTGATCGTATAATTGTGCAAAAAATTCTGTGTGTGCTGCGTTTAAAAAAGAAAACCTATCCATATTGTCTATTAAATGAACATTATATTAAAACTGTAGCAAAAATATAACATTTACAACAAATACATTCTGTTTTTTTATACTTTTATGATGTAATATTTAAGACATTTGCAATATGAATTTAAAAAACTTTAAAAACACCCCAAAAAGCTATTTGATTTTAGCCTTATTTGCTTTTAGTTTAAGTGGATTTTCTCAAGATTCTACGAGTGTTAAGGCAAAAAGTGTCTTTTGGCAAAAGGTGCAAATTGGAGGTGGTTTGGGTCTTAATGTAGGTGGTGGTTTTACCGATATTACGGTTGCGCCGAGTGCCATTTATAATGTAAACGACTATCTTTCTCTTGGAGTAGGACTTCAAGGGAGTTACATTTCTGTAAAAAACAATTACAAATCCTTCCTTTATGGCGGAAGTTTAATAGGGCTTGTAAATCCAATTCAAGAAATTCAGCTTTCGGTAGAGTTGGAACAATTAAGAGTGAACACTACTTATGAAACAATTCCAATTTCAACAAAAAATAGTTTTTGGAATACAGGGTTGTTTTTGGGCGCAGGATACCGTACAAATAATGTAACAATAGGAGCGCGTTATAATGTTTTGTTTCATGAAAAGGACAATGTGTACAGTAATGCTTTTATGCCGTTTATTAGGGTTTATTTTTAATGATTAATTAATGCTATCTCATGGCGTTTTTATGCTTCGCTTGATTACCTTCGCATAAAAAATTAATGTCAAAAATGAAAAAAACATACAGTTTTCTATTCCTAATTTTATGGAATATAACATTTGCTCAAAATTCAAATTTGCAATCGGGTCCTATGGTGGGGTATTGTGAAATGAAAGAAGCGGTAATCTGGTTGCAAACAAAAAAGAATGCATCAGTTAAAATTGAATATTTTACGATTGATAAACCTTCGGAAGTTTTTTTCTCAGATAATTATACCACAACTAAAGATGTTGGATTTACTTATCATATCATTTTAGATAAATTGCAACCGGGAAAAAAATATAAATACAATGTTTTTATAGATAATAAAAAACAAGTATTGCCTTATGAAACTTCATTCTCATCGAAAAAATTATGGCAATGGCGTGAAGATGCTCCCGATTTTACAGTAGCTTTCGGTAGTTGTAATTACGTTAATGAGCCAGAGGTTGATCGACCAGGAAAAGGTTATGGAAGTAACCACGAGATTTTTGGAGCAATTGCTAATAAAAATCCAGACATTATGATTTGGGGAGGAGATAATATGTATTTGCGTGAGGCCGATTGGGATAGTAAAACAGGAATCTATTACAGAAATACTCATTCTCGTTCTATAAAAGAAATTCAGCCATTGTTGGCAAAAACTCAAAATTTTGCCATTTGGGATGATCATGATTTTGGTAATAATGATAGTGATCGAAGTTTTTATAACAAGTATGTAACTCAAAAAGCATTTCGAGATTTTTGGGCAAATAAAACATATGGTTCAGATTCAAGTCAAGCGGAAGGCACTTATTCGACTTTCAGTTGGGGAGATGCACAATTTTTCATGCTTGACGATCGATTTTTTCGTTCGCCAAACGATAGGATTACAGGAGATCACACTATGCTTGGAACTATACAATTTAATTGGTTGATAGATGCATTATCTGCTTCGACAGCTAGTTTTAAGGTTATTGTTATTGGTGGACAAGTTCTTAATTCGATTGGAGATTCAGAAAATTATGGACATTATCCGGAAGAAAAAGCCAAACTTTTAAAAGAACTTTTAGATAATAAAATAAAAGGAGTCCTATTTCTAACTGGAGATAGACATTATGCCGAATTGGCTAAAATGGATAGAGAAAATACTTATCCGTTATATGATTGGACAGTTTCTCCATTTACATCTGGCGTTGCAAAAGAACGTGAGACGAATCCTCTAAAAGTTCAAGGGAGCACGTTTTTTAAACACAATTTTGGGTTAATTTCATTTTCTGGCAACAAAGAAAATCGTCAAATGAAACTAACTTTATTTGATAAAGATGGTGTTGAGCTATGGAATAAAGTGATTTTAAAAAAGGAATTAGAGTAATCATTTGCAAATTATTTGACCTATTTGTCTCTTGAACAATAAAATAACTAAAAAAAATATGCTGAGAAATAGTTGTTGAATTTTAGAAATTATTTTTTTGATTAAAGCGGTCTTTCATATTTAACATAAAAAAGCTGTTCAGTAATTACTGAACAGCTTTTTTATAAGAAGTAGTTTGGTTATTTTTCTTCGATTTATTCTACAATAATACGTTTTACAGTTTTCTTAGCTCCATCAGTAATTGTAACTAAATAAATTCCTGCTTCTACTTTATTTAAATTGATATTTTGATTGAAAGTACCAGTATTAGAGAATGATTTCTCATACACTTGGCGACCTCTCATATCATGTACATTAATTTTAATGTCATTTGTTGAAATAGAAGTAAATCGTATTGTAAAATCTCCTTTGTTTGGATTAGGATATAAGTTAAAATCATTTAGTTCGAACTCTGGATTTGATAAAGCCACAGATAAAATGGTACAAATATCAAGACTCCAGCTGTTTAAAGATCCTCCATCTCCATTATATCCATCTGCAATTCTTAAAGTCCAAGTTCCTGTAGAGGATTGTCCGTTAAGCGTAGATAATAATTGAGAAGGTTTAATTGTTCCAGAAAGTGCTGGAGTTGATCCGCAAATTGCTGTAGCTCCAGCATCGTCAAAAGTCGCTATAACATCATCACTACCGCTACAAGGCTCAAAAAATAATTGGATTTGTGTTCCAGCTGGACTTAATAAAGTGGCCGTTACATCCCCTACATAAGTGTGTGTCATGTTCATAGTTACATTTACATCACTAATAGTTCCTCCAGAAGGAATGTTTAGGGTAGAGTTAATTGTATTAGGCCCAGTACTAACCACTGTTAAAGGAATATTTGTAGAATTGACAGAAGGTTGACAAGTAATTATTCCTGTTTCAAATTTAAACGCAGCTCCATAAACACCACTACAAGCTACATTTTTAGGCAAAACTCTCCAGTAATAATTTGTTCCTTGAGTTAATCCACTTACAGGAAAACTCGTTGCTGTAGTTGTTCCAGAGGCTATAATAGTTGTAAAAGCAAGATCAGAAGCCAATTGTACATCATAAGAGGTAGCATTTGTATCGGCAGCCCAAGTTAAATTTAGAGCCGTGTTTTGAGCTACTGCATTATTTGCAGGAGTTGTTAAACTTGCTCCTAAAAAGTTACTACTTAATACTTCTAGGTAAAATGGTGCTGTTTTTGATATAGCACCCGAAGTGGCAGTTACAATAATATTTGCTAATCCAACGGTTGTCGTTGCCGTTGTATTCACTGTCATAGTTACCACCCCTGAAGCAGTCATTGATGTTGGGGAAAAACTTACTGTTGTATTTGCTGGAACTCCAGAAGCCGCAAAAGTTGTTGTGCCAGCAAATCCTGCAATTGCTGTGTAAGCAATAGGATATGTTATGGTAGATATACTTTGGCAGATTGATTTATTCTGTTGTCCTGCAACTCCGTTGAATGCTACCCCAAATGTAGCGGTTGCAACGGCTGTAGTTGTAAAATTAGTATTAGAAACATCTAAGAAAATATTATTATATCCTCTCACCATTATTCGGTTTGTAGTACCTGCTGTATTAGGAATTGTTACCGTTTCGCTTCCGTCATTAGGTACTTTACTTGCCAATAATATTGGGAAAGAGGTTCCTGTATTTTGTGATAAATAAATATCAACAAACTTGGCATTAATACCATTTATGTTTGTTCCTGCAACTGCCCAAGTAACAGTTTGATTTGTTCCTCCAGCCCAACTAACATTTGTATTCGGAATACTAACTAAAAATGGCCCTGCAGTTCCGTTTACAGTAACTTTCATCAAATCAGATGCCGTTTGACCTCCGGTTGCTACATTGTCTCTTACGGTTAGAGAAAAATTCAAATCTCTACCTACAGACGGGCATACTTCCATTGTAGTCGATGTCGCTCCTGTTAAGATGTTTGCCATAGGAGGCATGAATCTGTTTGGAGATGTTGTTGCCGTTTTTGATCTAAACATAGGGCCAACTGCTCTTGTAGCAGTTGGAGCAGCTGTAGTTGCAGGATCTCCTGGGTCATTTTCTTCCCAGCTATAAGTAATGGCATTACCATCAGGATCTGAACCAGCACCTTCTAATACAAATGCAGTAGATTTTGGGATCACATAATCCGCACCTGCATTTGCAGTTGGTGGATTGTTTAAAAAATTCGCAACTTGAGATGCTGGAATATTAGAACTAATTCCGAATTGAACATTATCAGAAATATCCCTAATATTTACGTAACCAAAATAAGCATCACTATTTGCTTGTACATTAGTGGCACAAATACCCGCATAACCCATGATGGATGATCCTGAACCAGGCTCAACTTCAGTTAAGCCACTTCCAGAACGGCAACCAGAACTACTTTGAACATGAAAACCTCCAAACTGATGCCCCATTTCATGTGCTACATAATCAATATCAAACGGATCGCCTGTTGGATTAGATCTTCCCGTCATACCAGTTCCTTTATGATCTCCTGAAGCTGGATCAGTATTTGGACCCGCAACACAACCTATACAACCAGCGTTTCCTCCCCCAGAAGTATTAAAATTATGCCCTATGTCGTAAGATGAGAAACCTACATTGGCATCAATAGTTAATCCTGTTTGAGTATTATATTCTCCACTCCAAGGATCAGAACCAACTGCTCCATAATATATCAAAGATGCATTAGCGGCAATAAATATCATAGTTATAGACAAATCTTTCTCATAAACTCCATTCACCCTAGTCATAGTAATAGCCATTTGAGCTTGAATATTTGCTTTCTTGGCAGCATCTGTAGTGGCAGTACCAATAAACAAATTTCCATATTCAGCAGTACATGATTGTGCCAAACGATACGTTCTTAATTTCTTATCATCCGTGTTTAATGACTGATTGGGATTAGAATTTCTATCATTAGTTAGCGAAGGTAAATTAACTCCCGATTTTGTTAGACATTCAAAATCGTTTAGTGGTTTTGTTAACGAGGCTTTATTATATACAATATAAGTCTGTCTATCCTCAGTATAAGGGTCTATAAAAACCGTACTTTTTCCTCCAGACAAAGTCATAGAATGCAATCCTAATTGCGTTACAGAAAATCTAGCCACGGCTGTTGGATCTTCAATTCCTTGAGCGGCATAGGATTTAATCATAGGGAATTGAGCCGCAAGAGCGGGTTCCATAATTGGCATTTCATAAACTGTGTAATGCTCTAAGTTTCCTTCCGCATTAGGTAATTCAATAATAGTATTTGAAATTCCTCTAGAATCATTTCTGTTTTTAGCGCTAATTAATCTATTTTTCAATACATTAATGTTTAAACTAAATAATTTATATTCGTTTGGAAAGGAGCTTCTATTTACTTTCTGAATACCTTTATATTGATTTTCGTTAATAGAACTCCACATACCCGAGGTTTGTGCTTGAGATATCACAAAAGTCAATAAACTAATAATTATTAGTAATTGTTTTTTCATTTTTAAATTTTTTTAAATTAACACTATAAACAGCTAAATTATAAAAACAATTCAAAAATACAATTCATTTAATAAAAAAAACGCAGTTCTTGTTTTGTTTTTTGAAGGAAAAGTTGTTTGTTATGAATAAATTTTCAAGATTTAGAAGACTTTTGTACGTTACTCAATCAGTTTTATTTTTTTTAGTTAATTTTGTATAGCCTAAAAACACGAATTATGAGAAAAATAGAACATATAGGAATTGCAGTAAAAAATTTAGAAGTTTCCAACCTAATTTTTGAAAAATTATTTGGAGCCCCATCATACAAGCAAGAAGAAGTGTTGAGCGAAGGTGTAAGAACATCGTTTTTTTTAAATGGCCCCAATAAAATCGAATTATTAGAAGCCACAAATCCAGAAAGTCCTATTGCCAAATTTTTAGAAAAAAAAGGAGAAGGAATACACCACATTGCTTTCGATGTAGAAGATATTATTTCAGAAGTAGCTCGTTTACAAGCGGAAGGATTTGTTGTTCTAAACGAAGTTCCTAAAAAAGGTGCCGATAATAAAATGGTCGTTTTTTTGCATCCTAAAACCACAAACGGGGTGCTTATAGAATTATGTCAAGAAAATAAAGAATAATTTTGAGAATACTAAAAAATGTAGTAATATTGCAACCTCAAATGAAGCAAGGCTTTATTCACGGAACACGGATATAGTATAAAAGTGTGACGTACAACTGGTCCTATAGCTCATTCGGTTAGAGCAACTGACTCATAATCAGTAGGTGCTTGGTTCGATTCCAAGTGGGACCACAATTAAAATCGCAAATATCATAACGATATTTGCGATTTTTTCTTTTATAGAAATTATATTTTGTTTCAAAACAGTTTTTAGTAAAACTCTTTTTGATTTTTTTTCTTAAAATCGGTATTCAAATTAATATCAAAAAAACTATTTTTGCACTCAAATTACACTAAGCTCAATAAAAACAACTACAACTACACACATGAACAACACAAAAACAATTCAATCGGCACTTATTTCTGTATTTGATAAAGACGGATTAGAACCTATTGTAAGAAAACTGCACGAACAAAACGTAACACTTTATTCTACAGGCGGAACAGAAGATTTTATAAAAAACCTTGGCATTCCAGTAGTTCCAGTAGAAGATGTAACTTCTTACCCTTCTATTTTGGGTGGTCGTGTCAAAACATTGCATCCTAAAGTTTTTGGTGGAATATTAAACCGTCAAGACAATCCTACTGATGTGCAACAAATGCAAGAATACAATATTCCGCAACTAGATGTGGTTATTGTCGACTTATACCCTTTCGAAAAAACAGTAGCCTCTGGCGCAAGCGAGGCAGAGATTATAGAAAAAATTGATATCGGTGGCATATCACTAATACGAGCCGCTGCAAAAAATTTTAACGATACAGTTATCATTCCTTCTGTTAATGAATATGCTCTATTTTTAGAACTGATTTCAAAAAACAACGGAACAACAACATTGCAAGAAAGAAAGCAATTTGCAACCAAAGCTTTTAATGTTTCTTCGCATTACGATTCGGCAATTTTCAATTATTTTAACAAAAATCACGAAGAACCCGTTTTAAAAATAAGCGAAACCCAAGCCACTATTTTACGTTATGGCGAAAACCCGCACCAAAAAGGGTTTTTCTTTGGCGATTTTGAAAAAATGTTTACCAAATTGCACGGCAAAGAACTATCCTATAATAATTTATTAGATGTAGATGCTGCCGTAAATTTGATGAACGAATTCAAAACGGATAATCCTACATTTGCCATTTTAAAACACAATAATGCCTGCGGAATTGCTACCCGAAAAACTATAAAAACTGCTTATTTAGATGCTTTAGCGGGCGATCCAACATCAGCGTTCGGTGGCGTGCTTATAGCCAATGCAAATATCGATTTAGAAACGGCCGAAGAAATAAATAAGTTGTTTTGCGAAGTGCTTATTGCACCCAGTTATGACAAAAATGCCATCGAATTATTAGAAGAAAAAAAGAATAGAATTATTCTAATTCAAAAAGAAGTCGATTTGCCAAAAACTTCCGTGAGAAGTTGCTTGAATGGTGTTTTAGTTCAAGATAAAGATTTGATTACAGATGCCGAATCGCATTTGATAACCGCTACAACATTAGCCCCTACTCAAGAAGAAATAGACGATTTATTGTTTGCCTCAAAAATTTGCAAACATACCAAATCAAACACTATTATCTTAGCAAAAAATAAGCAATTATGTGCCTCTGGAACAGGACAAACCTCGAGAGTAGATGCTTTAAATCAAGCCATTCACAAAGCCATTTCGTTCGAATTTGATTTGACAGGAGCGGTAATGGCAAGCGATGCTTTCTTCCCATTTCCAGATTGTGTCGAAATTGCAAAAAAAGCAGGAATAACCGCTGTTATTCAACCAGGTGGCTCTATAAAAGACGAATTGAGCGTAAATTATTGCAATGAAAATAATTTGGCAATGGTATTTACAGGAATTCGTCATTTTAAACATTAATTTCATTACTTTTGTTCAAAATATAATATAAACAAATTTAACCCCGACTGAATATGGGATTTTTTGATTTCATGACCGAGGATATCGCGATAGATCTTGGTACCGCAAACACATTAATTATTCATAACGACAAAGTTGTTATCGATAGCCCGTCTATTGTTGCTCGCGACCGTATTTCGGGCAAAATTACGGCTGTAGGAAAAGAAGCTAATTTGATGCAAGGTAAAACCCATGAAAACATAAAGACCATACGTCCTCTTAAAGACGGAGTTATTGCCGATTTTGATGCTTCAGAGCAAATGATAAAAATGCTTATTAGAAGTATTCCAGCCTTGCAAAAGCGCTTGTTTACACCTGCTTTGCGTATGGTTATTTGTATTCCTTCTGGAATTACCGAAGTAGAGATGCGTGCTGTTAGAGAATCGGCCGAACGAGTAAATGGTAAAGAAGTTTACTTGATACACGAACCAATGGCTGCGGCAATAGGTATTGGTGTGGATATTATGGAACCAAAAGGAAACATGATTATCGACATAGGGGGTGGTACTACCGAAATTGCCGTTATTGCACTTGGTGGAATTGTATGTGATAAATCGGTTAAAATTGCGGGCGACGTTTTTACAAACGATATTATCTATTACATGCGTACCCAACACAACCTGTTTGTGGGAGAAACAACCGCCGAAAAAATAAAAATAGAAATTGGATCTGCCATAGAAGATTTAGATGCTCCACCAGAAGACATGTCAGTACAAGGACGTGATTTGCTAACTGGAAAACCAAAGCAAGTTGAGGTATCTTCTAGAGAAATTGCAAAAGCGCTAGACAAATCGATACAACGAATTGAAGATGCTATAATGGAAACATTATCGCAAACACCACCAGAGTTAGCTGCCGATATTTACAACACCGGAATTTATCTTGCAGGAGGAGGTTCGATGCTTCGAGGCTTGGACAAGCGTATTTCTCAGAAAACAGATTTGCCTGTTTTTATTGCCGAAGATCCTTTAAGAGCCGTAGTTCGAGGAACTGGAATGGCTTTAAAAAATCTCTCAAAATACAAAAGTATTCTCTTAAAATAACAGTCTGATATATGCAGCAAATATTCAATTTTATATTTAAAAACAGTACTCGTTTACTGTTTTTGCTGCTTTTGATAACGTCATTAACATTAACCATACAATCGCATTCTTATCATAGAAGTACCGTAGTCAATTCGGCAAATGTAGCCAGCGGAACTGTTTATGAAGAGATGAATAAAGTGCGGTCTTATTTTAATTTAAGAAGTCAAAACAACAAGCTAGCGCGCGAAAATGCGGCTTTACGCAAAATGCTTTTTAACAAAAAAGACAGCACATCGACACTTGAAAAAGACAGTTTGAAGGGATATGATAAAATAGAAGTTATACAATCGAGAGTTATCAATAATTCGTATAATGTTCCTGAAAATTATCTAACCATAAATAGTGGTGCGCTGCAAGGCATTAAGCCCGATATGGGAGTTATCAATAGTCAGGGAATTGTAGGAATTGTAGAAAAAGTATCTTCAAACTACGCTACGGTTTTTAGTGTTTTGAATGTTAAATCTAAAATTAACGCTAAGGTTAAAAAATCCAATCATTTTGGATCTTTAATTTGGGATGCCAAAAATGCAGGATATGCTCAATTAATCGAAATTCCTCGATTGGCATCAGTGCGAAAAGGCGATACAATTGTAACAGGTGGTAGTTCAAGAATATTCCCCGAAAATATTCCCGTAGGAATAATCGACAAAGTTTATACCGATAAGGTTACAAATTATTACACCTTAAACATACGCTTATTTAGTGATATGACTAATTTAGACCACGTATATATTATCTTGAACAAAGATAATGCAGAGATAAAAAAATTAGAAAAAGAGACCAAAGCAAATGAATAGTGCCTTGATAATAAATAGTGTTAGGTTTGTTTTCCTACTATTAGCACAAATTGTTATTTTCAATAACATCAATTTGTTTGGCTATATTAGCCCGTATCCGTATGTGTTGTTTATTTTGCTATACCCCGTAAACTCAAACCGTGCAGGATTATTAGTAGCTAGTTTTTTATTAGGACTAATCGTCGATATTTTTTCAAATTCTGGCGGCATTCATGCTACGGCTGCTCTTGTTTTGGCTTATATTAGACCCGCTTATTTTAAATTTGCATTTGGTTTAAGTTACGAATACCAAACCATTAAGATAAACGAAAAACTTTCGCCAGAGCGATTTACATTTATTTTAATTTCAATTCTAACACACCATCTTATCCTGTTTCTATTGGAATATTTTAAATTTACCTTTGTTCTTGATGCCTTACTAAGAACAATTGTAACAACACTTTTTACATTACTAGTTAGTATTTTAATCATCTATTTATTTAAGCCAAGTAAGCGATGAGAAAGTTATTACTGCCAGGAATGGTTATAGTTGCTGCAGTGCTTATTGTAGCAAGACTTTTTTATCTTCAAATTATTGACGATACTTTCAAACTAAAATCTGAAAATATTTCGATTAAAATTAAGTACGATTACCCAGAACGAGGGTACATTTATGACCGAAATAATGTGCTTTTGGTAGCCAATCAGCCTTCGTACGACATCATGGTGGTTCCTCGTGAAACTGAAACAATGGACACCCTCGAATTTTGTGAGCTATTAAAGATTACAAAAGCCGATTTTATAAAAAAAATAGAAAAAGCCGTTGTGTATAGTCCAAGATTGCCATCGGTGTTTTTAGGACAACTTAACAAACTCGAATACGCAGCGTTTCAGGAAAAAGAAAGAAAATTTGCTGGATTTTACATACAAAAACGTTCTCTTCGAGATTATCAAATCAATGTGGGAGCGAATGTTTTCGGATTTATTACCCAAGCCAATGAAGCCATAGTAAAACAAAATCCGTATTACAAAAGTGGTGATTTACTCGGCAAGCAAGGCGTAGAAGAAATGTATGAAAAAGAATTGCGTGGTACAAAAGGCGTAAAACACATACAGCGGAATCGATTTAACCAAGAAATTGGATCCTACAAAGAAGGAAAATACGATACCATTGCCGTACAAGGAAAAGACATCACGCTAACTATAGATGCGGAGCTTCAAAAATATGGCGAAGCTTTAATGAAAAATAAAAGAGGTGGTATAATTGCCATCGAACCCAGCACGGGTGAAATACTAGCTTTAGTAACCGCTCCGTCTTATGATCCAGCCATTTTAGTAGGAAGGCAACGCTCTAGAAATTATACAAAATTGTACAATGACTCTGTCGCAAAACCATTATACGATAGAAGTTTACTAGCCGAATATCCGCCAGGATCGCCGTTTAAAATTATGACGGCTCTAGCAGGATTACAAGCTCATGCAATAGATACCACCACCACATTTGTGTGTAACCATGGCTTTAGCTACGGACGCGGTCGTTTTATGAGATGCCATTGCGGTGGTGGAGTACGTAAACTACACATGGGAATTGCAAAATCTTGCAATGCGTATTTTGGAGGTACTTATTTGAGAACCATTGCAAAATTTGCTACCCCATCAGCAGGAGTCGATTTTTGGAGTACTCATCTAAAAAGTTTTGGGCTAGGCGAGTTTATGGGCTATGATTTGCCTACAGGACGAAGAGGAAAAATACCCACTTCAAAAACATACCAAAAAATGTACCCTAACGGAGGCTGGCGTGGTACCGCGATAGTCTCTAACTCGATTGGGCAAGGCGAGGTGCTTATGACGCCTATACAGCTCGCCAATATGATGGCAACCGTTGCTAACGAAGGCTATTATTATACGCCTCACATTATTAAAAAAATAAAAGGGCAAAATATCGATAAAAAGTTCAGAACCAAACACGTTACGTCAATCGATAAAGAATATTTTAAACCCGTAATTGACGGATTAGCAGAGGTTTTTAAAACAGGTACAGCCTATTTTCTTAAAGTGGACGGAATAGAAATTTGTGGAAAAACCGGAACAGCCGAAAATTTTGCAAGAATTGGAGGTCGAAAAATACAGCTCGAAGACCATTCGATATTTGTGGCATTTGCACCTCGTGTAAACCCTAAAATTGCCATTGCCGTTTTGGTAGAAAATGGTGGTTTTGGATCCACTATTGCAGGCCCTATCACTACATTGATGATTGAAAAATACATCAAAAAAGAAATTACTCAAAAAGACAGAGAGAAACGAATGCTAGAAAAAAGCTTGCAAAGCGAATACAATAAATTTACCAAAAAATTTATCGATTCGATGTATAAAATTAGGGTCAGAAAAGACTCTGTTAATCGGGTTTTGGCTAAGAAAAAACTAGATTCTATCAAAAAAAGTAATCCTTCGCTGTAAATGAAAAATCAAAGTGTTTCAAACAATATCGATTGGGTAACCATCATACTCTATTTGGCCTTGGTAACCATAGGCTGGTCGGCTATTTATTCGGCAGAGTGGACTGCTACTTCCGAGTATTACTTCGATTTTAATAAAAATTACGGAAAACAATTAATTTTCATAGGCTTAGCCATCGTTTTAGTCATCGTTATTTTAACCCTCGACGGGAAGTTTTACGAACGCTTTTCGAGTGTTATTTTCGGAGCTTCCTTGCTTCTTTTAGCAGGTTTGTTTGTGGCAGGAAAAACCATCGCAGGACAACGATGCTGGTATGCCATAGGCGGATTTACGCTTCAACCATCAGAATTTGCCAAAGCCGCAACCGCACTAGCACTTGCAAAATATTTAAGCGACCCGCAAATAAACCTGAAAAATACCAACCATCAAATGTTGGCATTGCTCATTATGGCATTGCCTATTTTGCTCATACTGCCACAACCTGATCCGGGGAGCGCACTTATATTTATCATGTTTATTTTTGTGCTAAACAGAGAAGGATTGCCTTCGTGGTATTTGTGGTCAGGGTTTGTAGCTGTAGTGCTATTTGTCATGTCGCTCCTGCTAAAACCACAATATGTAATTCTTATTTGTTTTGTAGCCATTGCGTTGCATTATCTGCGGTCTAGAAGGATTAATCGAAATATTATTGCCAGTAGCTTGGTATTTCTTGTAATGACTGGATTTACATTTTCGGTAGATTATGTTTTTGAAAATGTGTTCAAACAGCACCACCGAGACCGTTTTAATATTCTGCTAGGCAAAGATGTTGATATGGCGGGTATAGGGTACAACACCAATCAATCTGAAATTGCTATAGGTTCTGGAGGTTGGCTCGGTAAAGGCTATCTGGAAGGCACACAAACCAAAGGAAACTTTGTACCCGAACAGCATACGGATTATATTTTTACAACCATAGGCGAGGAGTGGGGTTTTGCTGGTTCGGCACTGCTCATTTTGTTATTTGCAACGCTAATATTACGAGTGCTGTATCTGGCCGAAAACCAAAAAACAAAGTTTAGCCGCGTATATGGTTATGGCGTTGCTTCGGTATTATTCACCCATTTTTTTGTAAACATTGCTATGGTAGTAGGTGTTTTCCCTACTATTGGTGTTCCGTTGCCTTTCTTGTCGTATGGGGGGTCTAGCTTGTGGGGATTTACTATTTTACTCTTTATTTTTGTAAAAATGGATGCCAATAAGGTTAATGAGTGGTAATGCCGTTTTGACTTTTAAAATTATGGTAATAAAAAACACACCGTTTGTCATTTCGATGAAAGAGAAATCTCAATAGTTGCTCACGTTATGTGATTCCTCGTGCCTTGGAATAAAAACCGTGGTTATTTCTCCATTTTCTCGATAATCTTCCCCGTTTCAACACTTACGGTACAAACTCGTTTTAACAAATCAATTACGTGCAATTTATAATCGGCAAAACGATAGGTGTTAAAGTTTTCGGTAATGATTTTGTCGGTATATTTAGTGTCATGACCAGATGTTTTAAAGTCTAAATAGTCTTTTTTGAGTTTAGTATTTTTAAAGATATTTTTCTCGAACCAAACGCCATCAAAAATATACCCTCGTAAATATTGGTCACCACCAGATTGGTTATTTTGTGATTGTCATGATCAACCGTTTGATGCAAATAATACAAAATGGTTTCTTGTAGCGCTTTTACATTGGCATTGGCTGCCGAAACCATATCGCGTTTTTCGGTTGGTTTTTTAAATTCTAACAACACACCAACATCGTCAGTTGGAGTGTTTCCTAACCGAATGACTAAATCTTCTTTCTTATTAACGTTTACCAAATATTTGTCTTTGCAATACACGTTTTTGAACAAGTCGGCAATCACATTTTTATGATATTCTTCGTCTTGCTTTTCATCAATATGATTGAACGTGTTTTGCAGTTCTTTTTTAAAAAGCTCTATTTGTTCACGCGAAAGCGATTGCTTGTAATAGGCTTTGTTTAAACTTTTAGAAGGCTTTATTTTTAATAATTTCATTTATTGTGTATTACTTTTCAAAAGTAAGTATATTAATTCAATTTAAAATTAACCTGCAATTTTTCTAATTCGATGAGTAGTTCGGTGGCGATTTTTACTTTCAGTTTGCGGCTATTCATGGCTATTTTGCTAACAATAACAGTTTCTTCTAGTTCTGTTGTATTGGTGGCTTCGGTGTTTTCCGTTTCTTGAATGTCGCCATTTTCGTCTAATACAATTTCTATATCATCGGCTTCGGCAGGTGTCACTTCTATTTGTTTTTTTATTTTTTCCAATTCCAAAATTTCAAAAGAAACGGTATTGTCGCCTTTATTTGCATCAAAAACTGTGGCTAATTTAGAAACTAATTCTTCTCGTAAATCCTTTATGTCCAAATGAATGACTAATTTTTTGGCAAAAATTCGCAAAACATCTTGTATCGATTCTACTTGCAAAAAGTTGATTTGCGGATCCGATTTTTTACCTGTTTCACGGTTTACCCAACCGTCTTTTATGTTAACTCTAATATATACAAACTGATTTTGAACCAAAAAATGTCTGAATTTTAGGTATTCTTCATTAAAAATTCGGAATTCATTACTTTCGTCATACCCTTCTAACACAAACGATGCCCAGCCTTTTCCGTTTTTAGCGGTTCGGTGTTGTACATTGGTTACAATACCTCCAAAAGCAAGGTTTTTGCCCACATATTGTTCTAAATTTTTTAGCGATTCGAGTTTGCTGTTGCAAAAATATTTCATCTCGAATCGATAATCATCTAACGGGTGTCCTGAAATGTAAATGCCTACCACGTCTTTTTCTTTGGCTAGTTTTTCCATTGTATTCCACTCTTCACAAGGCGGAATTACGGGTTCCGAAATTTGCACATCGGCAGTATCGCCAAACAAACTGACTTGCGATGAATTTTCGTTCTCCTGAAATTTTGCGCCAAAACGTATGGCTCTTTCGTAAAAGGTAATTCCGTCGCCATCGGTATGAAAATATTGCGCCCGATGCGTATTGACAAAACAATCGAAACCACCTGCTAGAATCAAGTTTTCGATAGCTTTTTTGTTAGCCGCACGTTGATCGACACGCTTGGCTAAATCGAAAATAGATTTGTAGCTTCCTTCTTTTCTGTTCTCAACAATGGTGTTTACAGCGCCCATTCCCACACCTTTTACAGCCCCTATTCCGAAACGAACGGCATAATCATCATTTACTGTAAATTTATAAAACGATTCATTTACATCGGGACCTAAAACGGCCAATCCCATGCGTTTGCATTCTTCCATAAAGAACGAAACTTGCTTAATATCGCTCATGTTATTAGACAAAACCGCCGCCATATATTCCGCGGGATAATTGGCTTTTAAGTAGGCCGTTTGATACGCAATCCAAGCGTAACAAGTAGAATGCGATTTGTTAAATGCATATTCGGCAAAGGCTTCCCAGTCTTTCCAAATTTTTTCTAGTTTATCTTCGGCATGTCCTTTAGCGACAGCCTGACTCACGAATTTAGGTTTCATTTTGTCTAGGACATCACGTTGCTTTTTCCCCATAGCTTTACGCAAAACATCGGCATCCCCTTTAGAAAAATCAGCTAATCTTTGTGACAAAAGCATTACTTGTTCTTGGTAAACGGTGATTCCGTAAGTGTCTTTTAACAATTCTTCGCAAGCTTCAAGGTCATATTCTATAGGTTCCTCTCCGTTTTTTCGTTTAATAAAACTTGGAATATAAGCAATAGGCCCTGGACGATAAAGTGCATTCATGGCAATTAAATCGTTAAAAACCGTAGGCTTCAGTTCCTTCATATACTTTTGCATTCCAGCACTTTCATACTGAAAAATCCCAACGGTTTCGCCTCGTTGAAACAGTTCATACGTTTTTGCATCGTCAATAGGGAAGGTGTCTGGATCGAGCACTTTTCCAGTTCTATATTTTACGAGTTTTACCGTGTCTTTTATTAAGGTTAGGGTTTTTAGTCCCAAGAAATCCATTTTCAGCAATCCTGCACTTTCGGCTACGGAGTTGTCAAATTGGGTGACATATAAATCGGAATCTTTTGCCGTGGTTACAGGAACAAAATTGGTAATATCGCTTGGTGTTATAATCACACCACAGGCGTGAATCCCAGTATTACGAAGGTTTCCTTCCAAAATTTGTGCTTGCTGAATGGTTTCTCCACCCAAATCTTCTTCTTTAGAAAGTATTATTAATTCTTTCATTCGGTCGAAATCCTCTGGTCGCAAAACCTTTTTGATTTCAACTTCGGTGTCATTCATAAAACGAGCCAAATTCCATTTTCCTGGCAACATTCCGGGTAATAATTTGGCAATTTTATCGGCTTCAAAAAGTGGTAAATCTAATACTCTGGCTGTATCGCGTATGGCTGATTTGGCAGCCATAGTTCCGTAAGTAATAATTTGTGCTACTTGTTTTTTACCGTATTTTTCAATCACATAATCCATGACTTTACTTCTTCCTTCATCATCAAAATCGATATCGATATCGGGAAGCGACACACGATCAGGATTTAAGAATCTTTCGAAAAGCAAATTATATAAAAGCGGATCAATATTCGTAATTCCTAAGCAATAGGCTACTACCGAGCCTGCTGCAGAACCACGACCGGGTCCAACAGAGACATCCATTTTTCTAGCTTCGGCGATAAAATCTTGCACGATTAGGAAATAACCTGGATAACCAGAATTTTGAATCGTTAGTAATTCAAAATCAATTCGCTCTTGAATTTCGGTTGTAATTTCTGGATAACGTCTTTTGGCTCCTTCATAGGTAAGATGATGCAAATATTTATTTTCCCCTCGAACGCCACCATCAGTTTCGTCTTCTGGAACTAAAAAGTCAGTTGGAATTTCAAATTTTGGTAATAAAACATCTCTATAAAGTGAATAAATTTCAATTTTATCTACAATTTCTTGAATATTAACAATAGCTTCAGGCAAATCAGAAAACAACTGTTTCATTTCGTCTCCCGATTTGAAATAATATTCCTGATTAGGCAATCCAAAACGATATCCGCGACCGCGACCTATTGGTGTTGCTTGTTTTTCGCCTTCTTTGACACATAATAAAATATCATGCGCATTAGCATCAT
>CAXYWC010000002.1:0-81376 GCA_964292845.1 uncultured Flavobacterium sp.
TAAGCTACTTTTTTTACAGGTTTGTCTGTAATAAATTTTTTAAATTCGGTTAAACTAAAAGCTAATTTGTCGTTTGTTTTTTGTGCTTCAGTACGACAATTAAAGAGTTGGCCAAAGTCGGAAATTAGCCGAAAATTATCTTCTATAGTGATAATATTAGTTACCCAAACAGTACAAATTTTTCTTAGTTCTTCTACTATTTCTAACGTGTTTTCTTCTTTATTGCAAATGATAATATCAGGTTGAAGCGCTTTTATTTTATCAATTCTAATTTGTTTTGTACCACCAACAATTTTCTTAGTAGATTTGAAATGATACGGATGCACACAAAATTTGGTAATGCCAACAAGGTTTTCTTCTAAACCTAAATCATATAATAATTCGGTTTGAGAAGGCACTAAAGAAATGATTCTTTTGGGAGAGGTTTCAAAAGAGTGTTGGTTTCCTAGTTGGTCTGTTAGTGTTTTCATTTAACCGCAAAGTTCACAAAGTTTTACGCAAAGTACGCAAAGCTTTTTTTTAAATTTATAAATAGAAATTTGTGTTAATCGGTGAAATTAGCGTTTAATATTTCTTCCATTTCCACTTGTATTTTCAACGCTTCTGCTCTTGCTTTTTCGGCAAAATCGAATCCATTGGACGTATAAATAATGCCTCGAGAAGAATTTATCAGCAACCCAACATTGTCATTCATTCCGTATTTACAAACTTCGGATAAACTTCCGCCTTGTGCGCCAACGCCAGGAACTAATAAGAAACTTTCTGGCACAATTTTTCTAATTTCGGTAAAATATTCTGCTTTGGTTGCACCCACAACATACATTAAATTCTGAGCATTTTTCCAAGTTTTTGAAGTTTTTAAAACTTGTTTGTATAATTCATCACCATTTACATTTAATGTTTGAAAATCGAAAGCACCTTCGTTAGAAGTCAAGGCTAACATAATGGTATGCTTATCTTTGAAAACTAAAAATGGTTCTACCGAATCTTTCCCCATATACGGTGCAACAGTAACGGAATCGAAATTTAAATCTTCAAAAAAAGCTTTGGCATACATGGTCGATGTGTTACCTATATCACCACGTTTTGCATCGGCAATAGTGAATATTTCGGGATGCCTTTCGTTGATATAATTGATTGTTTTTTGTAATGCTTGCCAACCTTTTATACCATATGCTTCATAAAAAGCAGTGTTTGGTTTGTAGGAAACACACAAATCATGTGTAGCATCGATAATCGCTTTATTGAATTCGAAAATAGGATCTTCAAGCTCGAGTAAATGGTGTGGAATTTTAGTTAAATCGACATCTAAACCGATACAAAGAAAAGATTTTTTGATTCTGATTTGGTCAATTAGTTCTTGTGTAGTCATTGTTGTGTGTTTGACCGCAAAGTTACTTTAAAGTTTTTGAATCACAAAGACACAATGGAAATCACAAGGTTTAGAAGTTAAAAGACCGGAACTAAATGACGATTTATAATATTATAAATTTATAAGTCGATCGCTAATTTAAGTATAATTTAATTTTTTAAATAAAAAAACAATACTATTTTTTATTTTAAGGCTTTTTTGGCACGATTTTTTCAATTAATTACTTAAAAAAGTAGCGGATTATTAATTTAAAATTTAGAAATTATGTCAAAATTAAACATTAACAAAAACGAATGGTTAGAGTTGGTTTTTGAAGGAAAAAACAAAGAATACGGAGCGTACAAAATGCGCCAAGAAGATGGTAAAACAACAATGAAAGCTTTTTTTAGTGCCATTATATTAATTTCTGGAATGGCACTATTGCCAATATTCTTGAGTTCGTTTACCGACAAACCAACCAGTAAACCCGCAGAACCTGATGTTTTGGTTCGCATTACAGATGTAGTACTTCCTCCTAAAGAGGAGATAAAAAAAGACTTACCAACAGTAAAGAGTGAAACACAAAAAACCATAAAATCGAAAAAAATAATAAACCCAACAATTGTTGACGCTACAAAAGCCCCAGATGTTAATTTTACAAAACCCGAGGACGTTGGTAAAACAAATAGTACCAACACAAATACAGGCACAAGCGGAACTCCTGATGGAAATACAACTGGCATAACTGCCGTTCCAACAGCTATAACCGAAGTCATTCCTGATATTATGAATACAGCATCTGTAGAAAAAAATCCAGCTTTCCCTGGCGGAATTAACGAATTTCTAAAAATGGTTGGCAATCGTTTTGTAGCGCCAGAATTAGACGAAGAAAAAACAATAAAAATTCTTGTATTTTTCGTGGTCGAAAAAGATGGCAGCTTATCTAACATAACAGTTCCTAAAAACCCTGGTTTTGGCTTAGATATAGAAGCCATTCGGGTACTAAAATCTATAAAAACAAAATGGGAACCTGGAATATATAAAGGTAAATCGGTAAGAACATCGTATTCTTTGCCCATTGTGATTAAAACACAATTAAATTAGAAGATACCGTTTTATTAAACTTTGATAAAGTACACTAAAAAATAGTTTAGTGTACTTTTTTAGTATCAATATTTCACAGAGGTTCGCAAAGATTTCACTGAGATACACCAAGATAAATTTTAAAAACGTTGTGAGTCTTTGTGTTTTTCTTGACGAATCTTTGTGTAATACCTTATACAAAATCCGCATTATTTAAATAGCAGTATCTTCAATTCAAATGAACTCTATCATACAAAGAAATTATTTAACGCACTTTTTTACAATTGGAAATCTGAAATCTAAAATCTAAAATATTATCTTTGCAAGTCAAAATAGCTTTTTATGGAAACTGTCCTTGACTCAAATATACTACCTATTGGAAAACCAAAATGGTTGAAAGTGAAATTACCAATTGGTCAAAAATATACGGAATTGCGTGGCTTAGTAGATCAATACAAATTAAACACCATTTGCACCTCTGGAAGTTGTCCTAATATGGGCGAATGTTGGGGAGAAGGAACGGCAACCTTTATGATTTTAGGTAATATTTGTACTCGATCATGCGGTTTTTGTGGTGTAAAAACAGGTCGTCCCGAAACAGTCGATTGGGATGAACCCGAAAAAGTAGCGCGTTCTATCAAAATCATGAACATCAAACACGCTGTAATTACAAGTGTTGATAGAGATGATTTGAAAGATATGGGGTCTATCATTTGGATAGAAACGGTAAAAGCGATTAGACGAATGAACCCTGAAACAACATTAGAAACCCTAATACCTGATTTTCAAGGTGTAGAAAGAAATTTAGATCGAATTGTAGAGGCCAATCCTGAAGTTGTTTCTCATAACATGGAAACCGTACGAAGGTTAACCCGTGAAGTTAGAATTCAAGCAAAATACGATAAAAGCTTAGACGTTTTGCGCTACTTGAAAGCCAAAGGAATTCGCAGAACAAAATCTGGAATCATGCTTGGTTTAGGCGAAACAGAAGAGGAAGTAATACAAACCATGCAAGATATTCGAGATGCAAATGTTGATATTATTACTATTGGACAATACTTGCAGCCTAGTAAAAAACACTTACCTGTTAAAGAATATATCACTCCTGAACAGTTTGAAAAATATGAAATACTAGGAAAAAAGATGGGTTTTCGTCATGTAGAAAGTGGGGCTCTTGTTCGATCTTCGTACCATGCACAAAAACATATACTATAAAAGTTTATTCGGTTATTTTCTTAATCAATCAATCTAATAAACTAACTAAACAAAATAATTTTGAAAATACGTATTGCAATAAATGGTTTTGGAAGAATTGGTCGGAATTTATTTCGATTATTGCTAAACCATCCCACAATTGAAGTAGTTGCTATAAATGATATTGCCGATTGCAAAACTATGGGGCATTTGTTAAAATACGACAGTATTCACGGTGTTTTAGCTTCAAAAGTTTCTTCTAACGAAACGTCTATTGTAGTTGATGAAAAACCATATATGTTCTTTCATGAAAAAGAAATAAAAAATCTAGATTGGAAATCTTTGAACATTGATTTTGTAGTGGAAGCAACAGGCAAATACAAAACTTTCGAGGAAATAAATGCGCATATTGTAGCTGGGGCAAAAAAAGTAATTTTATCGGCTCCAGCCGAAGTAGAAAACATAAAAACAGTAGTTCTAGGGGTCAACGAACACATTCTTGATGGTACCGAAACTATTATTTCTAACGCCAGTTGCACAACAAACAATGCCGCACCTATGATACAAGTTATTCAGCAATTATGCGGTATCGAACAAGCTTATATTACGACCATTCATTCCTATACCACCGATCAAAGTTTGCACGACCAACCGCATAAAGATTTGCGCAGAGCTCGTGGAGCAGCACAATCAATAGTACCTACCACAACGGGAGCCGCAAAAGCATTGACCAAAATTTTCCCTGAATTGGAAGGCAAGATAGGAGGTTGCGGCATTCGTGTTCCAGTTCCAGATGGCTCACTAACCGATATAACTTTCAATGTAAAACGGGAAGTTTCTATCGAAGAAATTAACCAAGCCTTCCAAATGGTCTCTGGAAACGAGTTGAAAGGCGTTCTTGCTTACACCGAAGACCCTATCGTTTCGGTCGATATTATAGGAAACACGAACTCCTGTTTGTTTGACGCTCAGCTTACTTCTGTAATTGACAAGATGGTCAAAGTTGTGGGGTGGTATGATAACGAAATAGGATATTCTAGCAGAATTATCGATTTAATATTACTTATTGACAAAAAAACAATTACTTTTAAATAGTTTTATTAAACTAACAATGATGTTTAAAAATGTAATGTTATTCCTGTTTTTTACCTTTTCTGTTTTTTCACAAAGTGGAAAAGAGCCCGTATATAAAAATGATAGTGCTTCTTATTACATACAAAAATCTGTTTTTTTTGAAAAAAATGGCGATTTTCAGAAAGCGAATTATAATGCAAATAAAGCTATTTCCTATGGGCAAAAGTCTAAAAACAAAACAGCAATCATTGATGGTTACTTTACTTTATCGGTAATACACATCGATTTAAAAAAATATGATAATGCCATTGAAAATTTATTGCGAACGGTTTCTATTCTAAATACAATACCACAAAGCTCAAAACTGGCACTTGCCTACTATAACTTAGGTCTTTGTTATATTAAAAAAAACGATTTCAGTACAGCAGAGGATTATTTTAACAAGACAAATGCCGTTTACGAAAGTATTGATTTACCAAGCGTTGCAAATAGAGTGAATTTTGAGAAAGCACTTTTGTATTTAGATGAAAAAGAAGTAGCTATTGCCGAAAAAATATTCTTGGAAATAGCCCATTTACCTGATACTATAGACAGTTTCAAATTACAATCGGAAGCTTTTTATCAATTAGGAAAAATAAAAGAAACCCAAAAAACAAATGAGCTTGCTTTAAGCTATTTGAATAAAGCGTACCTATTGAGTTGCAAAAATAAAAATGTAGCACAGCAAATAAAAATCAGTGAAAAATTAAGTCAAGTTTATGAGGCAACTAAAGAAAGTGAAAAATCACTTCATTTTCTAAAAATTCATATTAAACTTGAAGATTCTATAGCTAATATCACAACAAAGGATAAGGTTAAGAAAACGGCTTTCCAACAATATAAAACTGATGAAATTATGAGTTCATTAGTAAAATTAGAAAAAGAAAAAATAAAACAACTTAAATCTGCTAAATTTTCAAAATTAATCAACATACTTAGTATTGCTTTAATTACAATTCTTTCGCTTTTAAGTTTGTCACTTTACAAGAATAATATTATTCGAAATAAATCAAATGAATTGCTTCGAGATAAAAATAGCGAACTCGAAATAGCCAAAGAAAGAATTGAAAAAGCCTCAAAAATACGTGCCGAGTTTCTGTCGACTGTAAGTCATGAATTACGAACGCCACTCAATGCAATAAACGGAATATCGCATATTTTGCTAGATGATAATCCAAAGCCCAGTCAGGTTGAATACTTGAAATCATTGCATTTTTCAGGAAATTATTTGCTTACGTACATCAACGAAATCCTTGAAATAAACAGAATTGAGTCTGACAATATAGAAATCGAAAAAATCAATTTTAACCTAAAAGAGTTATTGTACAGCATACAAAATGCGCTAAAAGAATTAGCTATTCAGAACAACAATGATTTCAGATTGGATATTGATAGTGCCATTCCAGAAAAATTACTTGGAGATCCTACAAAATTATCACAAGTTTTTATAAACTTAATTAATAATGCTTTAAAATTCACAGATACTGGTACAATTACTGTAAATGCTAAACTTGTAGCTAAAGACGAAACAAGTTGCAAAATAAAATTTGAAATTCAAGACACCGGAATAGGAATTGCAATGGACAAAAAAGAGTCTATTTTTGAAAGTTTTTCGCAAGGCTCGGTAGAAATTAATCGAAAATATGGCGGTACAGGACTTGGTTTAGCCATTGTGAAAAGATTAATTTCGCTAATGGGTGGTAAAATAATCGTTAAAAGCGAGCTAGGTGTTGGATCTACATTTACATTTAAGTTAAATTTTAGTATTCCTAAAGATATTTTAGAACCTGCTTTTACTATGGCTATTGCAAATGATCAAACGTTTGTAAATAAGAAAATTTTATTGGTCGAAGACAATAAAATAAACCAGATGGTTACCCAAAAATTTTTAGAAAAAAAGAAAATGATTTGTGATATATCCGAAACGGGAGAAGATGCCATTCGTAAAATGGAAAGCAACACGTATGATTTAGTTTTAATGGATGTACACTTGCCAGGAATAAATGGCACAATTGCAACAGAACTAATAAGGAAATTTAACACCTCAACTCCGATTATTGCCTTAACAGCAATTTCTCTGAATGAGAACAGAGAAATGCTACTGTCTTACGGTATGAACGATGTGATAACAAAACCATTCAGTCCTGATGATTTTTATAAAACGGTTGAAGCGAACTTGTTGCTAAACGCTAATATTGTATAATCAATTCTTTAATTAAATTACGAACATGAGGCTCGGCACCCTTTGCTGCTTCTAGCACTTCTGCATGCGTAATAGTATCAATACTTTCCTCATCTCCCATATCGGTAATTACCGATAATCCGAAACATTCCATTTCCATGTGGCGCGCCACAATAACTTCAGGCACAGTGCTCATTCCAACACAATCGGCACCAATGGCTTTTACCATTTTATATTCGGCAAGTGTTTCAAAAGTTGGTCCTTGCAAGCCTAAATAAACACCATCATACACTGTAATTCCTAAATCGGAAGCAATTTCTTTGGCTTTAACCATCATTTTACGGCTGTAGGGCTCGCTCATGTTTACAAATCGTGGTCCAAAGCGTTCGTCATTTTTACCACGAAGCGGATGTTCTGGCATCATATTAATATGATCTTTAATAATGACGATAGATCCCACCTTATAATTAGGATTTACACCTCCAGAAGCATTAGAAACTACTAGTTTTTCTACTCCAAGATGTTTCATAACACGAACAGGGAAAGTAACTTGTTTCATATCGTATCCTTCATAAAAATGGAAACGACCTTGCATAGCGACTACTTTTTTTCCTTGAATGGTTCCAAAAACCAAAGCTCCTTTGTGTCCTTCAACTGTTGAGACTGGAAAGTTTGGAATTTCGGCATAAGGTAACATATATTCTACATCAATATCATCGGTAAAATTGCCTAAACCTGACCCTAAAATTACCCCATATTCTGGCGAAAAATTTGTTTTATTTGTAATAAAATCAACGGTCTCTTGTACTTGTTCCCACATAATTTATAATTTGTTTGTCAAAATCAGTACTGTTATTTACAAATGAACTTTTTATGGGTAAATAAAAAAGAGAGTCATTTGGCAACTTCTCGTTTAAACGAACAAAGTCTTTTTCGGTAGTAATGATGATTTTGTTTTTTGCTTTTTCTTTAATTTCTACAATCTCTTTTTCCGAAAAATGATGATGATCTGGATACATTAAACATTCGTCATTTTCGGATTGCAAATATGCAAAAAAGGATTCGGGTTTTGCTATTCCTGCCAAAAGTAATTTATCAACAGTTTTTACTTCATTTACATTCAATGTTTTATTGTTTGAATATATTTTATCATCATAATCTATAAAAGTAAAAAATACTTCCGCTTGTTTTTCATTCTCACGAAGTAGTGTTTTTTTTATTTTATTTTGTGCAAGTTCAGAAATATCTCTGGGACATTTTGTGACAATTATCATATCAGCTCTTTTTGCTCCACTTCTGCTTTCCCTAAGATTTCCTGTGGGTAACATAAAATCGTTGATAAATAAATCATTGTAAGCATTAAGTAGTATATAAAATCCTGCCTTTACTTTGCGGTGTTGAAAGGCATCGTCTAACAAAATTACGTCTGGTTTGTTCGATTGAGAAAGTAATTGCTCTATTCCGTTTTTGCGATTGGCATCGACAGCAACTTGAATGTTTGGGAATTTTTTGTAAAACTGAAACGGTTCGTCGCCTAAAATTTCTGCATTTGAAGTCGTATTTGCCAAGATAAAACCTTCCGATTTTCGCTTATAGCCTCGACTTAAAGTGGCAATTTTGTATTTATTGGACAATAATCGGATTAAATATTCTATTTGAGGAGTTTTTCCTGTACCACCAACACTTAGATTTCCTACGGCAATAACTGGAATAGGGAAAGAATAGGATTTTAGGATCCCGTAATCAAAAAGAAAATTACGAATACTGGTTATAAAACCATATAAAACAGCAAATGGGAATAGTATTTTTCGTAGGAAATTCATTTTACGAATATACGATATTTTGAAAAAGGCAACTATTTTTAAATACGAATTTCACTAATTCACCTAAAATTATTCTTGTAAATTAGTTAAATTCGTGTTTGTTTTTTATAACTCTTAAAACTCTTTTTCCATCACGAAATCTTCCATCAAATAACCGTTTCCTATTTCGATATCAATTGTTTTTACGATTGAATATCCTAGCTTTTTGTAAAAATCTTGTGCGTTATTATATCTGTTTACATTTAGAAAAAGTCCGGTATTATTGGCTTCTGAAGCTATTCTCTCTATTGTATTCAATAGCATTTTTCCTATTCCTTTGCCATGTGTTTCGGGTAAAACGTAAATTTTATGTAATTTAGTTTTGTTTGAAAATTCACAATTTAATTCATACGCACAGAACCCCAAATAGGTATTATTTTCTTCAAATAGTAAAAAAACGTGTTTTTCATTTACTAATTGATTTTCTAGATAGTTCAAATTATAAAATTTATCTAGCATAAAATTCAGTTGTTCTTGGGAAAGAATTTTTCCGTACGTACTGGGCCAAATTGTATAGGCTAAATCTCTTACAATCGCCAATTGAGGCTTTGTTGCAACAGCAATTTTCATGAAAATTAATTATTTGCTTTTCGTTGTTCTCTAGCCAATAAAGTGTTTTTTAACAACATAGCGATTGTCATAGGGCCAACTCCTCCTGGAACAGGTGTAATATATGATGCTTTTTTAGATACATTTTCAAAATCGACATCGCCCGTAATTACGTATCCTTTTTCGTGTGTTTCGTCTGGAACTCTAGTAATACCCACATCGATAATAACGGCACCATCTTTGACCATTTCGGCTTTAAGATAGTTAGGAACACCTAATGCCGAAATTATAATATCGGCTTGCGTGGTAATTTGTGCAATGTTTTTTGTAAAACTATGGGTTTGTGTTACTGTCGAATTCCCAGGAAAACCTTTTCGTCCCATCAAGATACTCATAGGGCGCCCTACAATGTGGCTACGACCAATAACTACCGTGTGTTTTCCTTGGGTTTCTACGCCATAGCGTTCTAATAATTCGAGAATTCCGAAAGGTGTTGCTGGAATAAAAGTAGTCATATCGAGCGCCATTTTTCCAAAATTTTCGGGATGAAAACCATCGACATCTTTGCTTGGGTCAATAGCCATAAGTACTTTTTGGGTATCTATTTGTTTGGGTAACGGCAATTGTACAATGAATCCGTCAATGTCGTCATTTTGATTTAATTCTTTGATTTTTTTAAGCAATTCGGTTTCTGAAGTAGTGCTTGGCATTTTTATCAATGTCGATTCAAATCCTACTAATTCACAGGCTTTTACTTTGCTTCCCACGTAGGTTAAGCTGGCACCATCGTTCCCAACAATTAGGGCAGCTAGGTGTGGCACTTTTTCTCCGTTGGCTTTCATTTTAGCAACTTCGGCTGTAATTTCGACTTTAATGTCTTGTGCTGTTTTTTTTCCGTCTAGTAGTATCATTGTGTTTGTTTAATGGTTAAGTCTCGTAACGAAACTATAACCGTTGCAAAATATATTGAAAAGAATAAGGTTTAAAATTTCAACCTGAAACTTTAAACCTTAACTCTTTTTTATCGCATTCCTGGTGGCATTCCGCCTTTCATTCCACTCATCATTTTCATCATGTTTTTTCCGCCTGGGCCTTGCATCATTTTCATCATTTTGCTCATTTGGTCAAACTGCTTCATGAGTTGGTTTACTTCCTCAAGTTTTCTACCCGACCCTTTTGCAATTCGTGTTTTACGTTTTACGTCTATTAAGGCTGGTTTGCTTCGTTCGGCAGGTGTCATCGAATAAATGATAGCCTCTATATGTTTAAAAGCATCGTCTTCGATTTCAATATCTTTTAAAGCTTTTCCTGCTCCCGGAATCATCCCCACAAGATCTTTCATATTCCCCATTTTCTTCACTTGCTGAATTTGAGATAAGAAATCATCGAAACCAAACTCGTTTTTAGCAATTTTTTTCTGAATTTTTCTGGCTTCCTCTTCGTCATACTGCTCTTGTGCTCTTTCTACAAGCGACACAACATCTCCCATACCTAGAATACGTTCTGCCATACGTTCTGGATAGAAAACATCAATCGCATCCATTTTTTCGCCTGTTCCTACAAACTTAATAGGCTTGTTTACGACCGATTTAATCGAAATAGCAGCTCCACCACGGGTATCTCCATCTAATTTAGTTAGAATTACCCCATCGAAATTAAGGATGTCGTTGAATGCTTTTGCGGTGTTTACAGCATCTTGTCCTGTCATTGCATCAACCACAAACAAGGTTTCTTGTGGCTGAATAGCTTTGTGTACCCGAGAAATCTCGTCCATCATTTCCTGATCGACAGCCAAACGACCAGCGGTATCTATAATAACAACGTTGAATCCGTTGGCTTTAGCATGTTTGATGGCGTTTTGCGCAATTTCGACAGGATTTTTGTTTTCTGGTTCCGAATAAACCTCAACAGCCATTGAATCGCCAACAACATATAATTGCTGAATTGCTGCGGGACGATAAATATCGCAAGCCACTAATAATGGTTTTTTATTTTTTTTATTTTTAAGATAATTGGCTAATTTTCCTGAGAAGGTTGTTTTTCCAGAACCTTGCAAACCAGACATTAAAATAACAGATGGATTTCCTGAAAGATTCATTCCTGCTACATCGCCACCCATGAGTTCGGTTAGTTCATCTTTTACGATTTTTACTAACAATTGTCCAGGTTGCAATGTTGTTAATACATTTTGACCAATCGCTTTTTCTTTTACACGAGTGGTAAAATCTTTAGCTATTTTAAAATTAACGTCGGCATCAAGCAAGGCGCGACGAACTTCTTTTAGCGTGTCGGCAACATTTACTTCGGTAATTTTTCCGTGCCCTTTCAGTACATGGAACGCTTTATCTAATTTTTCGCTTAAACTATTGAACATGATCTTTTTGTTTTGAGAAATGCAAAATTAAGAATTTGAACTTGAATTTGTACTCTTTATTTGATAAAAAAACACACCGTTTCTTTTTTTAAGAAACCTTTAGTAACAAAATCCAAAACCTTTTCCTTAAATTTGTAAGCGATATTTTTTATCCAAAAATTATAATTTAAAAACCCAAAACCCAATAGTGTCAAGTATTATACAATTGCTTCCTGATCATGTTGCGAATCAAATTGCTGCAGGAGAAGTCGTTCAGCGACCCGCTTCGGTAGTCAAAGAGTTGTTAGAAAACGCTATTGATGCTGGTGCTTCCGACATTAAACTGATTTGTAAAGAAGCCGGAAAAGTATTGGTTCAAGTAATTGATAACGGTAAAGGAATGTCGGTTACCGATGCACGACTGTGTTTCGAGCGTCATGCAACGTCCAAAATTCGTCAAGCAGAAGATTTATTCGATTTGCATACTAAAGGTTTTCGTGGTGAAGCCTTGGCTTCTATTGCTGCCGTTGCGCATGTGGAAATGAAAACCAAGCAAGATCAAGAAGAGTTAGGCACTCATATTATTATTGAAGGCAGCAAATTTGTATCGCAAGATGTGGCTGTTTTACCTAAAGGAACGTCGTTTTTGGTCAAAAATTTATTTTTTAATATTCCTGCGAGACGTAATTTCTTAAAATCAGATATTGTTGAATTGCGTCATATTATTGATGAATTTCAACGTGTGGCTTTGGCGCATCACAACATTCATTTTACTTTTTATCATAACGGAAGTGAATTGTTTAATTTGCCACAATCGAATGCGAGACAACGAATTGTCAATTTGTTTTCGGGCAAAACCAACGAAAAACTGGTTCCAATTCAGGAAACTACCGATATTGTATCGATACAAGGATTTATTGGCAAGCCCGAATTTGCGAAGAAAAGTAAAGGCGAACAATTCTTTTTTGTGAACGACCGATTTATACGAAGTGGCTATTTGCATCACGCCATTATGAATGCTTACGAAGGGTTGCTTCGAGACGGCGCACAACCGAGTTACTTTTTGTATTTAAATGTGCCACCTCATACTATTGATATTAATATTCATCCCACAAAAACAGAAATTAAATTTGATGACGAGCAGGCGTTGTATGCCATTTTGCGTTCGGCAACCAAACATAGTTTGGGACAATTTAACGTAGCGCCTGTTTTAGATTTCGAAAGAGATTTTAATCTCGATACGCCTTATAGTTACCAAAATAAAGAAGCAGAAACACCTACAATTCAGGTGGATCGTAATTTTAATCCTTTTCAAGAAGAAAAAAAACAATCTCATTTTAGTTATAAACCCAAGACAGAAAACGTACCCCATTGGGAAAGTTTATATGTAGGTTTAGATACAAAATCGATTGGACTTGATGAAATAAGTTTCGAATCGGAAGCGGTTACCAGTTCCTTGTTTTTGGATTCGGAAGTAGAAAAAGCCCCCACAACAACGTATCAAATTCATAAAAAATACATTGTTAATCCTATAAAATCGGGTATGCTCATTATAGATCAGCAACGAGCACACCAGCGTATTTTGTACGAACAATTTTTAACCAATATTACGATTCAACAAGCCAATAGTCAGCAGTTGTTATTTCCGATAACTTTATACTTTTCAGGAAACGAAATTGCATTAATTCAAGAAATTAAGCTATCGTTAGTAAGCACTGGATTTGTTTTTGAATCCATCAATACTGATTCGATTGTTATTTCGGGATTGCCTGTTACGGTTTCTGAAAGTGAAGCTTCGCTAGTTTTAGAACAATTAGTAAGCGATTTGCAAGAAGAAGTTCCCGATAGTAGCTTTAGCCAAATGGATAGTATGGCCAAAAGTATGGCCAGAAGTTTGAGTGTAAAAACAGGAACCTATCTTACAGAAGAAGCCCAAGTAAATTTGGTAAATAATTTATTTGCATGCAAAGAAGCAACAGTTTCGCCTTTTAATAAAACCACCTTTATCACGCTCAGTGTAGAAGATTTAGATAAAAAATTTAGTGTATGATGAACAATATGACTCCGGCAGTTAAGCAATTACTGATAATTAATATTATATTTTTTTTGGGTAGCATGGCCGTACCTAATGCTGAGAAACTTTTGGCTTTGTATTATTTCGAAAGTCCAAATTTTAAGCTATGGCAACCGCTTACCCATATGTTTATGCATGGCGGGTTGATGCATATTGCGTTTAATATGTTTGCATTAGTGTCTTTTGGGAGTTTGCTAGAAAATATTTGGGGAAGTAAGAAATTTTTATTTTTTTATCTTTCATGTGGGTTCGGAGCTGCTTTATTGCACTCTGGGATGAATTATTATTATTTTCATGATAGCCTAAATACGCTAGCTGCCAACGGAAATAAAGTTTCGGATGCTTTAAATATTTTAGCGGAAGGAAAATACGACACCTCTTGGCAAGATATTTTATCAACTGCACAATTTGACAATTTAATATCGTCTTTTTCTGTTCCAGCTGTAGGTGCTTCAGGTGCTATTTATGGTTTATTGATAGCTTTTGCATTCATGTTTCCGAATGCTGAATTAGCACTAATGTTTATTCCTGTGCCCATAAAAGCAAAATATTTTGTTCCTGGCTTACTCGCCATTGATTTATTTTTAGGTTTTGGAGGAAGTTCTATTTTTGGTGGAGGCGGAACAGGAATTGCTCATTTTGCCCATATCGGTGGTGCTATCGTAGGGTTTGTTATGATGTGGTATTGGAAAAAAAACGCTTTCAATAACAACCGCTGGAACTAAAAAATCAATATCAATTGCAATATCAAAATTCAATTACAATTAAGAACAAATGACTATTTTAGACGATTTAAAAGGGCAATATAAAAATGGCGATATGGCTACCCAATTAATTTTTTGGAATATATTGCTATTTGCTATTCCCGAAATTATAGTGGCTGTCTTGCAATTGTTTTCTATTAAGATTATTTATTTTGATTATGTGGCTTTGTCCAATCATTTTAGCAATTTAGCTTTGCAACCTTGGACAATTGTTTCATATGCTTTTTTTCACAGCAGTATTTTGCATTTGGTTTTTAATATGATAATACTTCATTTTGCGGGTCGCTTGTTTGTTACTTTTTTTACGCAAAAACAACTGTTGGGCTTGTATGTTTTGGGGAGTGTATTTGCTGGAATTATTTATTTACTTTGTTATACGTTTTTACCGTCATTATCCAATCAAAATACACTTTTGGTGGGCGCATCGGCGTCTATTATGGCTCTTCTTTTTGCAACAATGACCTATCAACCTTTTATGGATATTCGATTGGTATTGTTCGGTTCTGTTAAACTTTGGCATATTGCTCTATTGTATTTGGCAGTCGATTTAATTCAATTGCCGTTGGAAAATACAGGCGGACATCTAGCCCATCTTGGTGGTGCTTTGTTTGGGTTTATTTGGGTTAAATTTTTGCAAAACGGAACCGATTTGACCAGCGGATTTAATACAATACTCAATTGGTTCGCCACTTTGTTTTCACCCAAAAAAGCAACGCCATTTAAAAAAGTGCATCGTAATCCGAAACCTATAAATGTGGTTAAAACAGCCAGTAAAATTGTAACCAAAGACAAAACACAACAACAAATAGACGAAATTCTAGATAAAATTAGCAAATCGGGGTATGATAGTTTAACCGCTCATGAAAAAGAATTTTTATTTAAAGCGGGGAAATAAGATTCGAAATTTCTGATAAAAAAAACGTTTATTTGCAATGAAATTCAATAAAATAAGAAAATGAAGAACCTCTCTTGGTTTAATAAATTGCTCTTTTTTTGTAATATAGTTTTAACTGTATTGACTTTTCTTGCTTATTTTTTACCGTTTTTGGCTCCTACTTGGTTTCCTTTTTTATCAGTGCTAACGCTTGTATTGCCTTTGTTTTTAATACTAAATGGTCTTTTCTTTGCCTATTGGTTGCTGCAATTCAAGAGGCAAATGGTTTTGTCGGGATTGGTGCTTCTGCTGGGAATTACGTTTATCAATAAATTTTATAAATTTTCTTCCAAAGACAGTGAAACTACTGATAAAGATTTTGTGGTCATGAGCTACAATGTTCGATTGTTGAATCTTTTTGAGTGGATTCCAAACGACAATGTAGCTTCTGTTATTTTGCATTTTGTTAACGAAAACAATCCGGACATACTGTGCATTCAGGAATATTCGACTTCTGCAAAAATTGATTTGAAAATATATCCGTATCATGCCATTTTTATGAAAGGGAATAAAATACGAACGGGGCAAGCCATTTTTTCTAAATTTCCTATTGTGAATGAAGGCGAATTGGTATTTCCAAAATCGAATAACAATGCTATTTTTGCCGATATTAAAGTAGGGAAAGACTTAATTCGGTTTTATAACATACACTTGCAATCGATAAAAATATCGCCCAATGTCAAAGAAATAGATGAAAATGTAGAAGGCATCAATCAAGAAAAATCCCAACTTATTTTCAAACGAATTAGCGAAGCTTTCAAAAAACAACAGCAACAAGGCGAGATTATTAGAGAGCATAAAAAGTCCTGCCAATATCCGATTGTTATTTGTGGCGACATGAACAACAGTGCTTTTTCGTACGTGTACCGAAGCATCAAAGGAAATATGCAAGATTGTTTTGAAGAAGCAGGAAGTGGTTTTGGACAAACCTACAGTTTTAAATACTATCCCGCCCGAATCGATTATATTTTTGCCGATAGGAAAATGCGAGTAAAAAACTTTACTAATTTTCCCGATTTTGTAAACTCAGATCACCTTCCTGTTATGACTAGATTGGCAATAGATTAATACTGTAAAGGTTGTTTTTTTAAATAGTCTAATGCAAATCGTCCTTCGTTAAACAACAAATCTAGAATACTTAAATTGTTTATAAAACCTTGTTTTTCTTCGAAAACTTGAGTGTAAGCATCAAAAGTATTCGTGTCTTTTTTTCCATTGGCTAAAACCCGAAAATCCGCTAAACCATTCGCTTCATGAAAATATTCGATGGTTTTTTGTGGTGCCAAATCAAGTTTCAAACATTGAGATACAATTTCGATGGTTTCGATATTCAAATCCATCAAAAAAGTATGTTTTTTGGTAAAAATAGGCATTAGAGCATCTTCATAATATTCAAAAAAAGGCGAACTCCTGTAGGAAGCTTCTAATGTTTTGAAATGTTGCTTTTGCCAGTCGAATGCTGTTTCTAGCTGCACATCTTTAGTCATTTGCCTGCTATTGCATTTTTTTACAGGAATGTTTAACATAAACGCGCCATTGGGACTATACAGGTACATTCTGTTACGGTTGGTTTGTTTTTGGAAATTATCTTCCATTTCAAATGTTACAGAATCTGCTTTGGCCATGGCCACAAAATGACTTATAGAAGGGAAATAGGTAGGATGTATTAGGATATTCATTCGGTTTGTGTCAATTTTTTTATGTTGCAAAAATAATCAATTGTTTTTAAACTCCGTTGGGGTTTGATTCTAATATTTTTGAGGTAATCTTGCTTTTGTTTCAGTATCCTAAAAGTTTTACAAGTTTCTATTTCCGTAATAATTGACCATCAAATCGACAAACTTACTATAACTGTCCAATCCGTCTTTTTGTTGATTTAATTTTAAGAAATTATCGTAAAAAATTTTAAAACCAGTTTCAATAAAGGTTTGATGGCTTTCCCAAAAAAATTGACTTTCGTGATAATTTTTTAAAACTCCAGGATGGATCGTTTTTAGGAGTTTTTTCAATACATTAGGGTTTCTAATTTCCCAATTGGACAAACAATAACGCAACGCAAAACTGTAGCCTGAGTATTTAAAATACAAATCCTCATTCGAAGTAGAAGCTAAAAAACTAATAAAATTACACTCACTTTCGCTGGCATAGCCCATTTGATGCGCCATTTCGTGACAGGCGATACTAGGAAAATTATACATAGGAATCATTGCATTTACCTGAGCTTCATTTGTAAAAGGGTTCAAATAACCGCCAAAACCCATATACGTTAACGGATAGCTAAACAACGATTTTTTCTGACTTGGAACGCCATATGTAAAAAAGGAATACTGTTGTGACAATTCATCATAAGCCGTGATTGAGTGTGTGAAAATTTGATTTTGAGTATAAATAGAGACTACTTTTTTGGCTGTATCCTTCGTAATTTGAAACTGAATTTTGTTGGTTTTCGCAATGAGTTTTTTAGTAAAATCGAGCAATTGTGCATTGGAATATTCTTTTTGTATCGTCATTTTTTCAAAAAGGGGCACTCGATAATAATTGAAAGCCCACAACACATGAAACACAAAATAGGCTACCGAAATGAACCCTGAAACGGATAACGATTTGATTTTCCAGTTCACTTTTCGGTTTTTGTACAACCAAAAAACAATCCAAAGAATCAAAATTCCGTACAAAATATCGCCAATCGAAAATGGAATCCAACCCAAACAAGTTCTGGAAAATTTAGAAATTAGAGGATAAATTCCATTACTGTAGTTTTTTTCTATAAACTCTGGAAAAAACGTAAGTAGCTTTAATCCAATAATTTGAATTAGTAAAAATAAGGGAAGTATATATTTTTTGTTCATTTAACTATTTTATGGGTAAATATAAATAGATTTAATTGAACAAAAAATATAACTTCAACAAAGAAAATCGAATTAAAACGGACTAAATGTTAAGAGGATCGATACGCAATGGGATGATTTTGCTTTTTATTGGGGCCTAAAAATAATCGAGCATAAATCCGTAAAACGGCTATTTCGATAAACAAAAAACTAATTGCTGTAATTCCTGTTAATAAAAATTCGTCTTTATCGATATGATTAAACATTAAGTCAACACCAATAAAAGTTGGGGAGAAAGGCAACCCAACAAAAGCCAAACACGATACTAAAAACCAGAATCCAAACTTTGTATGCTCATGATTGTATCCGTAAAAATCATTAAGATTGATGTTTTTTTCGATTAATTTCAGCTGATACAAACAATAAAACCCTAAAATTGCTGCAATTGACAATCCACTAACAAAAATTAAGATTTCTAAATATTCGTAATCATCGTTCAAAAAAGCAATCGATAATAAAATATAAAATTGACTTGCTATAATCATAAACCAAACAACAATGGCATCAATTCTTTTAGCAAAAGATTTCAATATCAATAACATACCAATAAAAGCAAAGAATAGATGCAAGTAATTATCGATTTGTTTTGGAATCATTTCTACATTCAAAAAGGCAAAAATCCCTAAAAGGTAAATAATTGTTAATGAAATTAAAACCGTTTTATTACTTAAAAAATGTAGTTTAGTACCTACCCATTTAAAAGGCGACCACAAATACTTGAATTGAAAAAAATCCATGTTAAATTCTTTCAAACTCAACAGATATAAGGTATTTGTCAGTTTGTTTAATAACGAACTTTTTTTAGTTCCATACTGTTTAGGCTCATAACTAAAAAACTGATCGTGAACTAAATAGCCCAAAACAGAAGGTGAAACCAATAATTGGTACGTTCGTAAAAAAGCATTTCCTGCAAAATGAACCAAAACTAGTGTGTGCCAACCCATTGCTAATTCGACAAACATAATCCCAATTTGAGCTATCGAGCTGTAGGCAATTTGAGTTTTTACTGACGATTGCACTCTAGCAATTAATGTAGCAACAATAGCTGTAACTAAACCTATCGAAATAACTAAAATTTTGGCGCTCAAAATACTTTCCCAATAAGCATATGTTCGCAACAATAAAAAAACGCCAATATGAGCCGAAAGCGAACCATAAAAAATGGCGCTTGAAGTCGTTGGACCTTCCATTGCTCTAGGCAACCAAGATGAAAACGGAAATTGTGCCGATTTGATGGAAGCTGCCAGAATCAACATTAAAACAATAAATAAAACATAATAATTATTTTCGTCAATGTGTGAAGCAACCAGATTTACATCGGTTAATTGAATAAAAGTAATGTTTTCATGCCATAAATGATGACTCATCCACAACGCGAGAATCAAACAAACATCGGCAAAACGGTATAACGAAATGGTTTTTAATCCGTTTTTAACAGGTAAATACCGATCTCTATAAAATATAATTAATAAGAAAGAAGTAATGCCTAAAAATTCCCAGCCAATAAATAATGTTTCGAAATTTCCTGAAAAAATAACTACCGAATAAGCAAAGAAAAATAGTAATAACGTATTGAAAAAACGTTTGTAACCACTATCTCTGTGCAAATAAAACCGACTAAAAATGGCTACTAAAAATGTAATTAAAGATCCTACAACGGCAAAAACAGCCGTAATTTTGTCAAAAAACAAATCGATAAAAATTTCAACATTGCCTTCTTTGTAAAAAGTAAAATGTTTACTGTCCAGAATAGGCGAACCACTTCCAATCCATGTAGTGCTAAAAAAAACAACGCTTACTAGCTGAATTCCAACCGTTGCTATTGAAATAGCTGCAATTGCATTTTCATTTTTGTTAGCAAAAAATAAACTCACTATAAAACCAAGTAATGGCAATAGAATAAAAAATTGTAATAACTGTTCCATAATTTATTCGTAAAAATAGATAGGTAAATTTTCTTGCGTTGCGTGACTTATATGGTTGGTTTCCATTTCTTTAGCGTCTTCTAAAAGTGTATGTACATCTTTGAAAAAACGTATTTGATTGGCCATCGGTTTATACGAAACAAATTGGCCTTCTTTGAAATAAAATAATTCATCGGTTTCAGGATTGATTACCGAAAGATGCACCCATTCATTGATAAACCACTCGTACATTTCAGGTACCGATTGAATTACTTTCAAAACTACTTCTGGAAAATGTTCTACAATAATCATCAATCGTACTGGGTCGTGAACTTCAATCATTTGCCACGGCAATCCTGGTCGCAAATCGCCATCGCTACTGTTAGCAACACCAAAAAGTCCCATTACATTATGTGGTAATTTTGTACCTGCACCCAATTTATAATTATCGACACGTGAAAAATAATATTCCAAATTAATGCCGCCACAAACTGGTCCAAGTGGTTTCATTATTCCTGTTAAAAAAGTACCGTCTAAATCGGTTTTATAATCATATGAATTTAAAAATGCTCTTCGGTCTAAGAAAATTCCTTTGGTCAATGTTCGTTTACCAACCACACAAAGCGTATTTGTTCCGTGCCCCAATTCTGGACGAGGTTCAAATAATGAAACCGAACGTTCTTTGATGGCTTTTCGCACTTTTTTAATGTTCCCTTTGGTATCAATTGATGCAAAACGACGCGAACGTTCTTTGGCATTCAAATCGAGAGCATCTTCAAAGGTTTGTACATTTTTTATTTGAAATACTGCATTTTCAGCATTCAAAGTGTCAACATCATAAAATTCAATTTCGTCAGCAGCCGTATCGTGCAAAGCACCAATAAATTGTGTCGAAACTGGAATAGTAATTCCTTGATTTTTTAAAACGTCACGCACTTTTATATTGTTTGCCATTAAAGCAAAAACCCGAGCATTTACAGAACCCGGACGACCGCTACAAGCCCCACAATCGTGAGCACCATGATGCGGATTATTGGCAGAACTACTTCCGTGGGCAACTACATAAACTAAAGGTGCAAAGTTTTTGGTCAACGCAATTCCGTTTAGTAAACTGGCCACACGAGTTGCCATTTCATCTACTGTAAAACCAATTTGAAGGTTGTTTTCAATATCGGTAACGTCTTTATTTTCAACGGTTAGTTTTCCTTCGGCATTCATGTGCAAAAAAGCATTTGAAATAGCGGGACTTTCTTGTGGTGCGATTAAATTTTTCACCAATCTAAAAATAGACCAAAATCCGAAAACAAGGGCGCTTAAAAAACCTGTTGCCAGTTGATGCGTTTTGTTGGTGTACAATAAATCGTGTTTTCTTTTTTCGGTTACATCGTATTCTTTTATTAAATATTTTGGTGTAACTGGTGCTGGACATAATTTGTCATAAAATTTTGCTCCAAACGCTTGAAAATAAAATTCGACACTAAAAAAACCAGGCGTTCCAAAAGTTTCAGAATTTCTATCAATGCTTTCTACATGGCGGCGAATACTGTCTTCTCGTTCATCAATGCAAAAAAGAGCTTGAAACGATTTTGGTGGCTCGGCAACCACTTCTTTGCTTCGTTTGGATTTGCTAAGTTGCTGAATTCCTGCAAAAAACTCGTCATAATAACTCCATTCAAAAGCATCTTGCCAAATTTTTAGCACTTCTTGCAATTCTGAATTTTCAACTTCTTCAAATAAATTGATTGGTGCAAATGATGCAATTTCTGAAATGGGTTTCCAATTTTTACCCAAATGATTGTCTAAATGATCTATTTCGAGCAGTAATTCAAAAAGAATTAAATCGTGCAACGAAATTTTCTTTGGACTTAATAAGGTTTCAGGATGTGTTTCTACAGCAGCTACTAAACCACTCCAACCGCGATGACTAAACTGTTGGTCGAAAAGATACTGTTCAAAATAGGCTTCGTTTCCAACAACTATTTTTAGTAATTCTGCTATTGAAATTCCGTCTTTAAAAAGCAATTCTTTGGCTCTTTTTGTTTTAAAAACACTAGAAAAACTATTTTTTTCAAGCACCCGAATCGATTGCAGAAAGCCTTTGTTTCCAATAGGAAAATCCCAAATAGATATGCCTTGATCGAGATAACTACACAAAAATCGGAACAAAAACGGTTGTACTAAATTATCTAAATCAATATAATAATTTTGCTTCCATTGCGCCCTTAATTTTCCAATTCTTTGGTCAATATGTTCGTCGTACTCTTTAGAAAATAAATTAGTTTTCCAAAGTGTTATAGCTTCATTTGGTTTTCTATTGGTAATTGCATTTTCAACAATTTCTGGACGAATACGACCAATTTCATACAACTTTCTATAATCCGAAAGTGGCATTGTAGCCTGATGTCCAAACACTTTTGATGATTTAAAAATAGCATCGTAAAACTTCCTGCTTTGAAAAGCATGTAACGAATTGTGATGAATAAAATCTTTCAACGGAGTTTGCGACGGTAGATAATGCTTTAGTTCGTGCAGCACATGATGTTCATCAAAAGTACTTTGACTCATAATCCGTATTTTTAATAATGAATATCCGCTACAGAAAAATTAGGACTTATTTCGTCTTTGATATATAGTACATCATCGTAGAAAGTAACTTTCCCCGTTTCAATGTCGTGCATGGCGCCTACAATGCCAATTTCACTGTTTTCAATCATTCGCTCTAAAATATTACTACGCTCAATGATGTTTTTCACACTCCTTTTCACATTAATTTCCGCAACATTTTCTACAAAAGGTTCGTTTTTTGAAGTTCGATTGTCTTTGGTTGTTTTTTCTTGATACACTGCGGGTTGAATTTTAGATAATAATTCTGTTAAATTTCCCATTTCTACGTGATCGCAAGCGCCTTTTACAGCACCACATTTGCTATGTCCCAAGACTACAATTAACTTAGAACCAGCTACTTTGCAGGCAAATTCCATGCTTCCTAAAATATCCGTATTGACGATATTTCCTGCAATTCGTACCGAAAAGACATCGCCCAAACCTTGATCAAAAATTAATTCGGCCGATGTTCGACTGTCAATACAACTTAAAATAATGGCAAACGGCCACTGTCCGTCAATAGTAGCATTGGCTTGTTCTAGTAAATCGCGGTGTGCTTTTAAATTGTTTACAAATCGTTTATTTCCATCTTGCAAATATTCCAATGCTTTTCGTGGAGTCATTTGTGCTTGTGAGTCTCTATTATGTGCTTTCATTTTTTCTTTTTTTTTTAATTAAATCGCAAATAATTACGATTTATGTTCAACAAATACGTGTTTTTCGGCTTCTCCAGTGTTTTCAATGTCATATTCTTTTTTGAAACCAATTAACAGCACTTTTATGTTTTCTTCTTTTGCTTTCCCTTTTTTAAATTCTCGAATTAAATCCAATACATCATGAGCAATATAGACAGTCTCTGAGGCATTTATAATTACTTTGGCATTTTCAGGAATTGATAATAATGTCGTTTTAATTGCCGCTTTATTCAAAAACGAAACTTCTTGTGCCAAATCAATATGCAGTACGTCTCCGTCTTTTAATGTTTCTTTTCTAAAATTGTACGCACGTTTCATATTTCCTCTTAAAATGGCTAGAATACTAATAATCATACCCAAAGCCACACCTTTTAGCAAATCTAGAAAAACTACGGCGCCAAAAGTGGCAATAAAAGGTACAAACTGGTATTTACCTTTATGCCAAAAATGAGCAAAAATGGAAGGCTTTGCTAATTTGTAGCCTATTAATAATAAAATGGCAGCCAATGTAGCGTACGGAATTTTATTCAACAAAACAGGAATGGTCAAAACACTGATCAATAACAAAACACCATGAATTACAGCTGACATTTTAGATTTTGCGCCTGCATTGGCATTGGCAGACGACCGCACTACAACCGAAGTCATGGGCAAACCGCCTAAAAGAGCACTTACAATATTACCAATTCCTTGTGCTTTTAGCTCTACATTGGTGTTGGTATAGCGTTTTTGAACGTCCATCCGATCAGCGGCTTCAATACAAAGAAGCGTTTCTATCGAGGCGACAATAGCAATGGTTATGGCTACAATCCAAACTTTTGGATTTGTGAAAGCTGTAAAATCGGGTAAAATAATAATGGCTTTAAACTCTTCAATAGTGGTTGGAACAGGTAGCGAAACTAAATACTTGGCTGTGATTTCGTTTGCCGTTCCTTTCAGTATAAATTCATTTATGACTACTCCAACAGTAACCGCAATTAATGCAGCAGGAAGTAATTTTATAGAACTTAGAGCAGGAATTTTATCCCAAACTAAAATAATACATAACGAAACTACGGTAACCATAACAACGCCAATTTTTAAATCGGAAAAAGAAGCCGCAACATCACTGAAAATTTTTAAACCAGAACCTACCGAAACATCCGATCCTAATGCTTTTGGAATTTGTTTTAGGAAAATAATAACCCCAATTCCGGCTAACATTCCTTCAATAACATTGGTTGGAAAATAGTTGGAAATGCTTCCCGCCTTCAAGAAACCCAACGCTAATTGGAGTAAACCCGCTATTAATACGGCTGTTAAAAAAATATCAAAAGCACCTAAATCGGTTATAGCAACTAAAACAATGGCCGTTAAACCCGCCGCTGGACCAGAGACACTAATATGAGATTGGCTTAATAGCCCTACTGCGATGCCTCCCACAACACCAGAAATAATACCTGAAAAAAGCGGTGCACCACTTGCTAATGCGATGCCTAAACACAACGGAAGTGCTACCAAAAAAACCACTAAACCTGATGCAAAATCAGATTTGAGGTTGGCAAAAAGATTGATTTTTTTTGTCATTACCTAAAATTAATTTTTATACAAATATATTGTTTTCGCACGAAGCGAATGAATAAAACGATGTATTAAACTAATTCAGGAGGCGGAATAAATTGTGTTGAAAAGGTGGTCTATTCTTTCAATAAATACGGTTTGGCCATTTTGGCCGTAGTTTCTGTCGTAAAGAACACAAAATCATTCCACTTAGCGTCAATATACTCGACTTTAAGTTCTTTGTTTGTTTCTTTTTCGTCTGAAGAATCTTCGTTTTCATCCAAAAAACCAATGGCAACCTTGCTTTCCTTATCAAAATCCATCAAACTGAGTACGGTTGACGAAAACTGAAAGGAAACAAAAAGAAGTAAAATGATTCTGGATAAAAATTTCATGAGCCAAATATAGTTACTTTCGAAAAAAAATCGCGTCGTAATTAACATTTTTTTAATTCATTAATATAAAGAATTGTAAGTCCTTTTTAGCGTAAAAGAATTTAAACTTTGTAACTTTGACGCTTTCAATTTACAATTTAATAAAAATGAGCCAAGAAATAAGAACCCTAGAGCCCAAAGAACTTTGGAACAAATTTGCCGATCTTAACGCAGTACCTCGCCCTTCTAAAAAAGAAGACAGAGTGATCGAATTCATGAAAAATTTCGGAAATAGTTTAGGACTAGAAACTTTTGAAGACGATATTCGTAATGTCATTATCCGTAAACCCGCCACTCCGGGTATGGAGAATAGAAAAGCCATTGTACTACAAGGGCATTTAGACATGGTGCACCAAAAAAACGGGGATACTATTTTCGATTTCGACACACAAGGAATTGAGATGTATGTAGAAGGCGACTGGGTTCGTGCTCGTGGCACGACGCTTGGTGCCGACAACGGTCTGGGTGTAGCCATGATTATGGCTATTTTAGAAAGTAAAACCATCAAACATCCCGCTATTGAAGCCTTGTTTACGATTGATGAAGAAACAGGAATGACGGGAGCTTTGAACCTAAAAGGAGGAATTCTTAACGGAGAAATTCTTTTGAATTTAGATACTGAAGAAGATGACGAAATAGACATCGGTTGTGCGGGTGGAATCGATGTTACGGCTACTCGGTCGTACAACGAAGAAGAAACGCCAGAAGGTTCTGTAGGATATACCATTACTGTAAAAGGATTGAATGGTGGACACTCAGGAATGGACATTCATAAAGGTTTGGGTAATGCAAATAAAATCATGAACCGTTTGTTATTTGACGGATTTGAGAATTTTGGATTACAAGTTGCCGAAATAAACGGGGGCAGTTTGCGCAATGCCATTCCTCGCGAAAGTGTGGCGAAAGTCATTATTGCAAGCATGTATGACGAAGCTTTTGTGTTTGACATGCAAGAAATTATAGGCGATATTAAAGCTGAATTCAAAACTACCGAACCCAACCTGACTATCGAAATTGCAAAAAGCGATTTGCCTAGTAAAGTAATGGATTTAGGCGTTCAGGAAGGAATTATACGTTCGATATATGCCGCTCATAATGGCGTGTACCGCATGAGTGCCGATATGGAAGACCTTGTAGAAACCTCGAACAATGTTGCGAAAGTGGTTATTAAAAACGGCGAAATTACGATTAGTTGTTTAACGCGTTCTTCCGTAGAAAGTTCGAAATTTGATTTAGCCAATGCGTTGCGTGCTGCTTTCGAATTGTGTGGTTGCGAAGTGACTCTTGCTGGTTCGTACCCAGGTTGGACACCAAATGTGAAATCGGAAATTTTGGATTTGTTAGTTACAATTTACGAAAAACAAAACAACGAAAAACCAAAAGTTGTGGCGTGCCACGCAGGTTTGGAATGTGGCATACTAGGAACCAATTATCCAGATATGGACATGATTTCTTTTGGACCTACTATTCATGGTGCACATTCTCCAGACGAAAGAGCTTCGATACAATCTTCTCAGAAATTTTATAAATTTGTGTTAGAGATATTGGAGAATATTCCTGTGAAATAACACTAACCTTATTTTTATATTATACGAAAAATCTTATTTAGAAATAAATAAGATTTTTCGTTTTTTAACAAATAATTGGTGCTATTTTTGATACAAAATTGTAACTAAAACCTATCAAATAATTATGAAAAAAATCTTCATTTTTGGGCTAATTTCTATGCTTTTCTATTCCTGCAAAAATGACAACAAAGTTGAAAATGTAGAACGTGCTTTTTATTATTGGAAAAGTGATAATTCCTTGAATTCTGAAACAGAAAACAAGTTGAACGCTAATAAAGTAAATAAAATATATGTGAAGTTTTTTGAAATCGATTATTCTGAAGCAACAGGGAATTATCCTTACGACAAATTATACAGTTATGGTACTATGTTTGAAAACATTGAAAACCTTTCAATTGTGCCAACCATTTTTATCAAAAATGAAATCTTTAAATATAATACCGAAAAAGATTTAGATAAGCTTTCAGATAACATTGTGTTTTTAATTAACAAACGTTGTGAAGAAAAGTTTAAAAATGCAAAATTAACAGATGAAATACAAATAGATTGCGATTGGACAAAATCGACCAAGGAGAAATATTTTTATTTACTAAAAAAAATAAAAGAAGATTCTAAAAAGAAAATCAGTTGCACTTTACGATTATATCCGTATAAATACCAAGAAATAATGGGTGTTCCGCCTGTTGACAAAGCGATGCTGATGTGTTACAATTTAGTAAAACCATTAACAAATAGTTCTAAAAACTCCATTTTAGACATCAATGAATTAAAATCCTATTTGAATGAAAAAAGAAGTTATCCAATTCATTTAGATGTAGCATTACCTGTTTTTAGTTGGTCTCAATTGTATCAGAATAATCATTTCCAAAAACTAATCAATATTAGAAGCATTGAACTGTCTGGTTTTACCAAAGAAATAAAACCAATGTGGTATGAAGTTACAAAAGACACTTCTTTTTCTTGGGATAATTATTACAGGATTGGAGATCAAATTAAATGCGAAGAGGTTTCAACTAAGACTATAAACGAAGCTATAGCAATTATAAAAAAGAATGTTATACTTGATAAAAATACAACAATTGCACTTTTTGATTTAGATAATTCAATTTTTACAAAATATACAGATGAAGAAATTTCTAGTTTTTACAGTACTTTTTCTAAGTAGCTTTTTAAAAGTTTCTGCTTGTGGTTATTCGCCTTATGGCGAAGATGTTCGCTATTGTCTGTTTAATCCTAAGTATTTTAATTATAATCAATATTATGGTTTTTACTATAATAATTTTATTTGGGGATATGATTCGATGAAAGATGATTTTCAAGATAAAATTAGTTACGAAGCAAACATTTTAGATTGGTATAATTACACCAACAAAAAAGTTGCTATTAATGAAATCATTTTCTTTAATAACAATCTAAAAATGACTGATATTCAATCAGATTCAAATAACGAATTTTTAAATTTTTTATATAAAAACAAAAAAAATGACGTAATAAAATACCTCATTTATGCCAAAAAATGTGAGGATTTTAATGGATATTTTGAAGAAAATGTATGGGAAAGAAATGTACCAACCCAAAAACAATCCGCTTCTAATTTTGAAAAAAAATTAGTCCAAGTTTACAATTCGGAAAATAATTTATATTTAAAAAGAAAATATGCTTTTCAGTGCATCCGATTGGCTTTTTATAATGGAAATCTTGAATTGATTAAAACCATTTTCAACAAAGAATTTCTGAATACTAAGAAAGATTATCTGTATTATTGGAGTTTGTATTTTAATTGTTTTACCAATAACAATAATGGAAATTATAATGACATTGCAGAACTTTTTACTAATTGTCCCGAAAAAACATTTGCTAGTCAATTCTATTTCAACAATAAATTTAATTTAGAAAAAGCGCTTCCATTTGCTAAAAATCCTACACAAATGGCAAATTTATATGCTTATGCTTCGGCAAGAGTATTAGATAAAAATTTAGATAATCTAAAATTAATTTATCAAAATAAGCCAAAATTTAAAGCGCTAGATTTTTTGCTTTTGAGAGAAATTAACAAAATTGAAGATTGGGTTTACACTCCTTTTTATACAAATTATTCTCCATCAATAGAAGAAGAAGGTTATTATGACGAAAGCGAAAGCAGTAAAATCACCACACAAACACTAAGAATGAGGGCTGCGAAAGATAGAATTTATGCTCAGGAGGTTTTAAATTTTATTAATCTATGCGACATCTCAAAAGTTGATAATCCTGTGTTGTGGAGGTCAGCTAAAATTCAGTTGTTGTTTATTACACAACAATATGATGAAGCATTAATAGCAATTAAGGATTTTGAAGCTAAACATAAAAAGGAAAAAGTAGTTGCCGAAATTGAAAAAATTAAAGCACTTTGTATAACAGCCAAACAACAATATGATAAAGCTATTATTACTAATGAAGTAAATACAATTATAGAAAAAAACTTAGAAGACAAAAGGTTTCTTTTCGCTTTGGGTCGTGAGTTAGAATTTAAAGGCAATTTACTTGACGGAATAGCACTTATTTCGATGGCAGATCATAACAATTATTCTGAAGACGAATACAATTCTAATGACGTGGAATGGAGAGGAAACAGGCTACAAACTACTGCTAATTTAGATGTTTTTTCTAACTATTTTGATTATTTAGATTTTGTGTATTCAGCAAATGATTTGCAAATTTTGATTAATAAACTAAATCAAATTTCATCAGAGAAGAAAAATGATATTATATATCAATCATTACTAAAAGATAAAAATTATTTGACTGATATGTTAGGCACGAAATATATCAGAGAAGAAAAAATAAACTTGGCTTTAATAACATTCAAATCATTAGGAAATCAATATTGGCAAGACAATTATAATGCTTGGGAAAGAGGAAAGTTTGATGAGTTTATGATGTTCGATGAGAATCCATTTTATACCATTAAGTATACTAATGATTTTATCGAAAAAAAAGACAGATACTTTGTAAATAAACTTACAATTACGGAACATTTAACCAAATATCTACGATTGGCAAATGATATAAAACGAAAAGATAGAGATTACTACTATTTTCTAATTGCCAATTGTTATTTGAATATGACAGACATGGGTAATTCCTGGATGATGCGAAGATTCAAAAGTAATTCTAGTTATTCAGGTGAATTTTTAAACGAATCTTATATTGATAATTTAGAATATCGAAGCCGAAATAAAACAATTGAATATTATGATTTAGCCTATCAAAATTCAAAATCAGACAAGTTTAGAGCATTGTGTTTACATATGATAAATTTTGCTCAAGGTTATGTAGGCGAATACAATAAATTGAAAGCGGAATATCCAGAATATAACGATGAGCTCTCTAATTGTTATGCATTAGAAAGTTTTTTTAACTCCAGAAGATAAAAGAAAAACGCATCATAAATTTTTTATGATGCGTTTTTTGTAACTCATAATACAAATCTAACCCAAGAAAATCAATATTAACAACGGGAATATTAATCCAGCCAAAGCTAGTTTCCAACCTCTTTCTTTGAAAGTGAATTTCCCTGCAGGAATCATAATAGCACCTGTTATGGCGATTGTTATTAGGGAAATCCCAAAGATATCTGAATAATAAATCCACCAATTAGAATCCGTTTTGTGTAACTTCATAGTTTGGCTCACGAATGGTGTTTTGAAAAAAGATACTATTTCTCCTTTTCCTGTTTTCATATCGATTTCGACATCGTGTTTTTCAAAAGATATTTTAAATGTTCCTTTTTTGACATTATGACGACGCATTTTATCATCAATTCCTAAAGTTTTACCTAATTCTTCAGCATATTTTTCGTTAATCTCACTTTCTAAAGGTAATTTCACTTCGATTGCTTTGGTTTCAATCGTATATTTTTCGGGATGCCAATGCTCTCTGTGGTTCATTAATACGCCAGAAAAGGCAAAGGAAATGATTAGCCCGATATAAAAATAGCCTAAGTCGCGATGTAAATTTCTTGCTTTAATTGGTTTCATTTATTAAAATTTATATTTGATACTGGTCATTATTTGTCTTGGTGCTATTGGATTTACACTGTAATTTTCATGAACGGTGTAGTTTAATTCATTCGTTACATTAGACAATTTACATAGTATTGAAAATTGTTTCCAAGTATAACCTGCTGAAAAATCGATTGTTGTATAGCCATTTAAAGGAATATCTCTATCTTCAATAATTACATTATAGGTTGCGGGTATAGTTGATGGTTTAATTTCTGTCCAAACATAACGATCATTCCAACCACCAGAACGGTTGCCTATATAATTTCCTATTGCTCCAAATGACATTCCTTTTAGGAAACCAGTTGGTAAAGTATAGAAAAAGCTTAAATTAGCCGTGTTTTTTGGCGTTCTTACTAAACGATCTCCTTCTATAAGACTTCCATTTGTACCTGTCGTTTTAGTAACTCGAATATCATTATAGCTATAACCCGCAATTATATTCAATCCTTCTATTGGTCTTGCAGTAACATCTATTTCTATACCTTTACTTTTTGTTCCTCCATTTAATTCTTTTATAGTTGAATCTGCATTTGGTGTTACACCATCTGCTTTAAACGCAGCCGTTTGCGCAAAATTACTATTTGTAATTTGATATACTGTAATGTTTGTACTTAAAACATTTTTCCAAAAATCCTTTTTAATTCCCACTTCAAATTGGTCTATAACAGATGGCTTTATGGCTACTAGATCTACTGTTGTTCCTGAATTTGGTGTAAACGAGTTGGCATAGCTAGCAAATAATGATGTGCTTTTTGTAGGTTGAAATACCAATCCAACTTTTGGAGAAAAGGCTTCATCTTTACGTTTTGGAGCTTCAACAACTGGTGTATTAGTCACCAAGTTATAGGTATCAACCTGTGCTTCTTGCCATGACCAACGCAATCCTGCTAAAACTTTAATTTTTTCTGTGACGGATACCAAATCTTGTGCATAAACTCCGAAACGATTGGTTTCTGTTTCTGCTCTTGCTGTGTTAGTAGCATTTGGGATTGCCCCTCCTTGGTTAAAATTATCAAAATCGAAAATATTACCGCTACCGTAAGTTGTAGGACTAAAAACAAATGTATTAGCTTCCAGAAGTGAGTTTTCAAAATCGACACCTGTAAATAATTGATGCTTTACGCTACCTGTATGAAAAACGCCTTGTAAACTAAGTTGTTGAGCCGTAATTTGTTCTCCATTTTTATTTTCTCCTAGAGGTCTTTTCCAATCGCCATAAGTTGCCATAGCGCCTGAAGGTTGTACTCGTTCCGTTCCTTTTGAAGTTCTACTATATTCTTGAAATGAAGAATTGAAATTTAATTTCCAGTTGGTATTAAAATCATGTTTTACTAATGCCGAAACAGTAGCTTGTTTTGTTTGCCCAGTAGACCAAGTAGCTCCTAAATAAGTATTTCGAGGCAAGTTTACAATATTTTTCCCAATAATTCCAGTACCAAAATCGGGCGTCCAATTGTCGTGTAAATAATCTCCTTGCAAAGTAATTTCGGTTTTATTACTTACTTTAAAAAGGAAAGAAGGATTAATATAATAACGTTCTTTTTTGACCACATCTCTAAAACTTTCAGAGTTTTCGTAAGAACCTGTAAATCGATACGCAATAGCATTACTTAAAGGGCCGTAAATATCTACCGATGGTTTGTAGAAAGAATAACTTCCTATTTGCATCGCTACTTCGCCTCCCTTTGTAAATGACGGAGATTTAGTTACCATATTTAGGATCCCTCCAGGAGCAACATTACCATATAGTAAAGCAGCACTTCCTTTTAAAACTTCTATTTTTTCTAAAGAAGCTACTTCAGGAATAGAACCACTACTGAAACGAAAACCATTTTTAAACATATTATTGGCCGACATATCGTATCCTCTTGACCAAAATGATTCCTGTGCACCGCCACGAGCTGAACCTACATAAACGCCATTTACGTTTTTTATAACATCACTTAAACGAATGCTTTGTTGTTGGCTTATCGTTTCAGAGCCAACCACTTGAACACTTTGTGGCAAATCCATTGGTTTTATACCCGACCGTGTTGCGGATACCGGATTTTTTTGTTGGTTAGAAATAATTGAAACCTCATCAAGTATTTGACCTTTTTTGTTTTTTACGGTATCTGTTACCATATTTTGATTTTCTGAAAAATCATTTTTTGAATCATAAAGTGTTGCCTCTTGTGCAAAACTTGTAGCACAAAGTAGCAAAGCTAAGGACGGGAATAAAATATATTTACGCATTTATTTAGAATAAGTTAAAATAACGATGCAAATATAAAGACAACTTCTAAATTCGCAAAACTTATTTAGACTAAATATAAATAATATTTTTAAACCCTTGATTAGGAAAGCATTAAAAGAATCATTTTTCTATTTTCGACTCATCGGAAAAGCTTCTTTGACGGCTTTTTGGTCTTGAATTCCTGAAATTTCAGCAAACAAACTGTCTTTTGTTATTTGAGTGTAGCTAATTTTAGAAGGAAAATCATGCTTTGGATTTTCAAAAACCAATTCCTTCTCTGACGATTGGGTAAGATAAAAAGAAACCGATTCCTGTTTGTTTTGATCTCTAACCGAAACAATGTAAAACAAACTGTCGTTTCGTTGTTCCAAAATAGCATTTTCATGAAAAACGGTGTCTTTGCCCACAAGAATATAGCTTTCGCCAACAAAAGTACTGTCGTTTTTTTGTATCCATGTTTCCGTGAAATCGCTTTCTTTTGTGGTAGTCCCCCAGTTTCCTAAAAACCAATTGGCTTTTTTGAGTTGGGTATAGGATTTGCTAATTTCTTTTGTTTCGTTTTTACAAGCGGCAAATACTAGCGTTAGGATTGCCATTGAGATTCCTTTTTTCATAATCATTTGAATTTAATTGAAATGTAAAGTTATAAAATAATGTGGATTCTAGCCCAGATAGAAACGGCATCCTTTTTCTTGCTTCTTTAGCAAGGAAAAGATAGAGTGTATAGCCGGAACAAGCTCCAACTAAAAATCTAAAATTTAAAAATTACAGTTTGCAATCTTTTTTGTAGTTTTGCACTCCAAATAAAGGAAAAGAAAATGTTAGATAGATTACAAATTATCAAACAAAAGTTTGACGAAATATCGGATTTGATTATTCAGCCAGATGTAATTGCCGACCAAAAGCGATATGTAGCTCTTAATCAAGAATATAAAGGACTGAAAGCACTTGCTGAAAAACGTGATGAATACGTTCTTTTGATGGCAAACATTGACGAAGCCAACGAAATAATTGCCGACGGAAGCGACGCCGATATGACTGAAATGGCAAAAATGCAACTTGACGAAGCCAAAGAACGATTACCAGAACTGGAAGAAGAAATAAAATTCATGTTGATTCCTAAAGATCCTGAAGATGCTAAAAACGTGATGGTCGAAGTTCGTGCTGGAACTGGTGGCGATGAAGCTAGTATTTTTGCTGGAGATTTGTTCCGTATGTACACTAAATATTGCGAAAGCAGAGGTTGGAGAACATCTGTTGTGGATATGAATGAAGGAACTTCGGGCGGATTTAAAGAGGTTATTTTTGAAGTAACGGGCGAAGATGTTTACGGAACTTTGAAGTTTGAAGCGGGCGTACATCGTGTGCAACGTGTACCTCAAACAGAAACGCAAGGTCGTGTACACACTTCGGCAGCCACGGTTATGGTTTTGCCAGAAGCGGAAGAGTTTGACGTTCAAATAGATATGAATGATGTTCGTGTCGATTTTTTCTGTTCATCAGGACCAGGAGGACAATCGGTAAATACAACCAAATCGGCAGTACGATTAACACACATTCCTACAGGATTAGTAGCGCAATGTCAGGATCAAAAATCGCAGCATAAAAACAAAGATAAGGCATTAGGCGTATTGCGTTCTCGTTTGTACGAACAAGAATTAGCCAAAAAGCAAGCGGAAGATGCTACAAAACGTACCTCGCAAGTAAGTTCGGGTGACCGTTCGGCAAAAATCCGTACCTATAACTATTCGCAAGGACGTGTTACCGATCACCGAATTGGGTTAGACGTTTTTGATATGGATGGCGTGATGAACGGAAAAATCCAGAAATTTGTTGACGAACTACAATTGGTTAACAATATGGAAAAATTGAAAGAATCAGATATTTTTTAATACAGCTTAAACATTTCAAGATTCCACCGCAGCTTTGCAAATTAATACAAAAATTTGCGAAGTTGCGTTTTTTTTTGTTATAGTTTAGATTGCCTAAACTAGGCTTTTGTGATAATTTCTGCTAGTAGTTTTTTAGCTCGAAGGAGTTTTATTTTTACATTATTTAATGGCTCTTCTAAATCGTCAGCAATTTCTTGGTAACTCATTTCTTGAAAATAGCGCATTTGAATAACTTCTTGGTAGGCAGGTTTCAGTTCTTTGATAAATTGTAGTAATCGAGATAAATTTTGTTCGGTAATTAATTTATCTTCTGCCGAAGGGGAAGTGTCGGCAACAGCATACGCAATATCATCTTCTTCGTCAGTAATATCTATAAAAAGAGATGATTTTTTCTTCCGAAGCAAATCGATATGAACATTTTTTGCAATAGCAATAAGCCACGTATTAAACTGAAATTCTGGGTTGTAAGTTGTTATTTTGTCGAAAGCTTTAGCGAATGTTTCTATGGTGATGTCTTCTGCATCGGTTTCATTTTCGGTGCGTTGTAGCATAAAACCATATACTTCATTCCAGTAACTATCTAACAAAAAGGTAAATGCCACTTGATCGCCTAATTTGGCTTTGTCAATATGTTTTTTTATTTCCAAGTGACTGGTTTTGAGAAAATATTTTTAATAAAAACGTATAGTTGTGTGAATACAAGTAGTATTTCAAAAACGGGAAACCAATAGATAACATCTTTCTCTTTTAGTTTTCCTGCTGAATATCCTAAAGAAATCCAAGCTACTAAATACCTGAAAATAATTATCGAAGTTACAAGAATCCATTGAAATTGAAATGCTAATAAGATAATAGGAAGGAGGAAGAAAAATAATTGTGAAAAATAAAAAATTCCCAATTGTGTTTTGTCAAAAGTTTTATAATATTTTGCTGTAGAAACATGACGGCGTTTTTGCATAATCCAATCCTTGAAAGTTTCTTTCGCTTTCGAATACGTAAAACTTTCAGGGTTATAAGCAATAGTACTATTATCTTTGTTTGCCGCTTCGTTTATAAATAAATCATCGTCTCCTGAACGTAATTTCATATGGTTGATAAAACCATTTACTTTAAAGAATTCGTCTTTTTTGTATCCTAAATTTCTACCTACGCCCATGTACGGTTTTCCTAATTTTGCCCAAGCAAAGTATTGTGTTGCTGTAAGTAACGTTTCAAAACGAATTAATTTATTTAAAAATCCGGGTTCTTTTTCGTAGGCGCCATAGCCTAAAACGATAGTTTTATGTAGGGTAAAATGAGATGACATTTCTGCAATCCAATTTTCAGAAGTTGGGTAGCAATCGGCATCTGTAAAAAGCAAATGATCTTTTGTAGCTGCTTTGATGCCAAGGGTTAATGCAAATTTTTTCTTTCCCCAAAATGCTTCGTTATTAGCTACTTTGACTAATTTTATGTTGGAATATTGTTTTTCAAATTGTTCGAAAACTTCTAAAGTTTCGTCGCTAGAAGCATCGTCTATTAGTATGATTTCGAAATTAGAATACTTTTGCTTGGCAAGAAGCGGAATGAATTTTTTTACGTTTTCTTCTTCATTTTTTGCACAAACTATAACTGAAATAGGTACATGTTTAGAGGTAATTTCTTGAGGTTTTGCAAAAGAAAATGTACCAAAAATAAACAAATAGTAAATTACCTGAATTACTACAATTCCTATGAAAATATAAAGTAAAATAAGCAAAAATGGTGTCATAAAAAAGCGTCAAAAAATAGTTGCGCAAAGGTACAAAAGATTTTAGATTTCAGATTGTTGTAAAGTATTATAATTTCAACCTTTTTTAAGGTTCAAAATATCATATTACATTTACTTCTGCTTCTATAGAAATACCAAAGATTTCAAAAACTGTCTTTTGTATGTTTTTTGATACATTCAGAATTTCTTGACCAGTTGCGTTACCATAATTTACTAAAACTAAGGCTTGGTTTTTATGAATTCCGGCATCTCCAAAGCGTTTTCCTTTGAAGCCCGCTTGCTCAATAAGCCAACCTGCTGGAACTTTTACTTCGGTTTCTGAAATTTCGTAAAACTTCATTTCCGGAAATTTTTTATGAATAGGTTCAAATTCCGACTTTAGGACAATAGGATTTTTAAAAAAACTGCCGCTATTACCTAATGCTGCTGGGTCGGGTAATTTACTTTGACGGATAGCAATTACAGCATTAGAAACATCAACTAAACTTGGGTTTTCGATGTTTTTTTGAGCTAATTCCGATTGAATATCGCCATACGAAATGTTTATTTTATGGTTCCGTTTGGTTAATTTAAAAATAACTGAAGTGATTACATATTGGTCTTTTGCCTCCTGTTTAAAAACACTTTCACGATAACCAAAATGGCAATCAGCATTTGTAAAAGTTTTCATTTCCTGAGTTACAATATTCACAGCCTCGCAGGAAATAAAAGTGTCTTTTATTTCAGTTCCGTATGCACCTATGTTTTGCATTGGAGTTGTACCCACATTACCTGGAATGAGTGACATGTTTTCCAATCCTCCAAAATCTTGATGGATTGTCCAAAGAACAAATTCGTGCCAGTTTTCGCCAGCTTGACTTTCTACCCAAACAAAATCGGTGTCTTGTTGGATGATTTTTTTTCCTTTTAAATCAACATGAATCACTAAAGCATCGATGTCTTGCGTGAGTAGCATATTGCTTCCACCACCCAATATAAATTTTTTTTCAGTTGGATTTTCTTGTAAAACAGCTTTCAAATCGGGTACAGAATGAACAACTACAAATTGTTTTGCTTTGGCTTCGATACCAAATGTGTTGTGCTTTTTTAAAGAGAAATTGGGAATTATAGTCATCAGAAATTATTTTACCTGCAAAAATAAGATAAAGAATTTTAAACAAACTTCTGAAAGTAATTTTTTTGCCAAATATGTAGCATAAATAAAGGTAAAATGTACGGTATTATTTTTTTGTCGCCTTTTTCTATCTGAGCAACTAATTTTTTTCCATTTAAATTTTCTAGAAAAGGCATGTTGAAAATTTCACTTTTAGCAAAATCTTGCAATTCGTCTTTAAATTTTGAATTTGATACTAAATAATTTTCCCAAGGAGAGCTTAATCCGATTTTCTTAAAATTAAGGATTTCTTGTGGCAATTTATTTTCCATGGTCGATTTTAGAATGTATTTTCCTTTTTTGCCGGAAAACAATAATTTATCATTTAGCGTTCCTAAACCAGCGATTAATCGTGGGTCTAAAAACGGCTCTCGGCATTCTATAGAAGCTCCCATGGTGCAACGATCGTTTCGATCTAAAAGCGAACACATATAGGTATGCTGGTCAAAATATAATGCTTGTCTTTGCAAATTGTTTGGATATAATTCTTGTGCATCTTTCAAAATTTGATAGCGATACTCATTTAAGGGTTTTGTTTTAGAGCCATAAAATGAATTAATATCATTAGGATAAATACTAGTTCCGTTAAATAAAATTAAATCTGATTCTTCTTTAATTTTGGAATAGCGTATTAATTTATTGTATCTCGGATTGTTGTTAAAATATTCGAAATTGCCTACTTGCGCAATGACTTTAAGTAATGAGGGATTTTTTAAAGCTTTATAACGAACATATCCTCCCATAAGTTCGTCAGCTCCTTCTCCAGAAAGGAGTACTTTTACTTTAGAGTTTGCTAATTTTGAAACGGCAAGTAAATGTGGCTCGTTTAGATGCATTATGGGTTCGTCTTGAAAATAAGTAGATTCAATCAGTTTGTCATACAAAAAATCACCTTCTACTTTTATAGAATTGAATTGATAATTATATTCTTCGGTAATATTTTTTGCTAAATAGGACTCGTTGTGCTTTTCTTCAGAAAAACCAATGTTGAAAGTTTGAATGTTTTTAAACTCTTGGTGGTACAATGAGGACAAAATAGAACAAGAATCCAATCCGCCACTGAGTAAAATACCAACAGGAACATCGCTGACCATTCGCAGTTTTACCGATTCGAAAAAGATTTCTTCAAACCATTTTTTTGGATTCAGAATGGGGCTATGATTTTGAATTTCTTCTTTTAGATTCCACCATTTTATAATTTTTGTATTTCCGTTGGCATCAATAGTCATATGATGTCCTGGCAAAAGTTTGTTGACATTATGGTATAGCGTGTTTTCGCCTGCTACAAATCGATTGAAGAAATATTCCTCTAATCCATGATTTGAAATTTGTATGGGAATTCCTGCTGCAAAAAGGGCTTTTTGTTCGGAAGCAAAATATATGGTATTTTGATAAAACGAATAATATAAGGGTTTTACTCCCATTCGGTCTCTTACAAGTACGAGTTTTTTTTCTTCTTTGTCCCAAATGGCAAAGGCAAACATTCCGTTTAGACGGGATAACATTTCTAAACCGTATAATTCGAATAGTTTGAGTAAAACTTCTGTATCGGAACCTGATTTTAGTTTTATTCCTTTACTTTCTAATTCAGGATAAAAAGAGGCATAATTGTATATTTCTCCGTTAAAAACAAGAATATACCGTCCGTTTTCAGAGTGAAAGGGCTGATGTCCTGCAGATGAGGTGTCTATGATAGACAATCGCCTGTGCCCCAAGCCAATATTTTTGTCGATAAAAAAACCAGCGCTATCGGGTCCTCGATGTTCGAGAACATCGCGCATTTTTAAAAGTTGATTTTCGTCAATAATTATATTACTTAGATGTAAAATGCCATTAATTCCACACATGAATAGTCTATTAAGTTTTTCAGGCAATAATTTATTAAACTAATAAACCATAACTTTTCAAATATAACAAACGGAATTTATTTTATGTAACAATGTCGATTAAGTGTTTAAAAAAGACGACAAAATGTTTTTATGATATTTAATTATTTGCAGAAGAATTGATTAGCTCATGGTATTTGTCCGAAATTTGTTTCATGTTAATAGCATAATTGGCTTTATTTTCTATAAAACCCCTGTTTTCAAGAATGGCTTTTTGTCTAAGGGCTGTATTTTGAAATGCCCAAATAATTTCGTCAGCTAATTTTTGATTGTTTTCAGATTCGACTAAAACTCCGTTTTCTTTGTGTTTAATCCAACTTCTGTTTCCAGGTAAATCCGTCACAATGGGAAAACAACCACACGCCATAGCTTCAAATAACGAGGCCGAAACACCTTCGGTTGTGGGCATACTGATATAAATAGTTGATTTTTGTAATAATTTGGGCAAATCGTGATTGTTTATTATTCCTGTAAAAACGACTTGGTTTTCAATACCTAATTCCTGAGCTAATAATTTCCATTTTTCTAACAAAATTCCGCCGCCAACAATGGTTAATTCAAACGGAATATTTTTTTGTTTTAAAACAGAAAATGCTTTCAAAATAACATCATGTTTGTATTCTGGAAGAAGTGATCGAGTTACAATTGCTTTTATGATTGGTTCTTCGGGATTGTTTTGGTATTCGAAAAATTCTAAATTAATTCCTTTAGGTATCACCATGACTTTCGACATATCGACGTTGCTGTTTTTCATGTGTTCTGCCATAACAGGCCCCCAAGCGTGTATTAAATTGGCTTTTTTGAAAGCATAATCTTGAATGATTTTTTTGAAGGGATACAAAGGCGAATTTTCTGGCCATAAATCGGTTATGCCTTGTTGTGCAATGGCAATGGGTTTTATTCCTGATAATGCGGCTAGAAATCCATAGCTGGTAGTTCTTTCGGCAATAACCATATCAGCATTGTACTTTTTCGCAATGCTTTTTATGGTTAGAAAAGATGTAGCAAGTTCTACCAATCTTTTTAGTCTTGAAACACCTGTGCTACGCGTTTGCAATTCCCAAGTAACGATTTCGAAATCGCCAAATTCCTTCAGGCCGTTCATCCAAGTAATGGCGTCGGCTCTATAGGTTTCTCCAAGGAAAAGAATTCTTTTTTTTTGCATTTTATGTTTATTCTTCTGTTTCTAAAGCGCGGTTTAAAAACTCATTTAGGGGTTTTAAAGCTATTAATTTTTGGGCTATTTTTTTCGAAAAATCGGTGTCTAAAAATAATTTATCCTCAATTTTTTGCGAACAGGTAAAACTTTTTAGTTTTAAAAATTCGATGGCAGGATGATTGGGTTCGTAGCCTTTTGGTGCTTTTTTCAAAACATTGTTTTCCTCCCGAGTAATTTCTTTGAATTCTTTTTTGAATGTTGGGTTGTTTACAATAGCTTCTAAATCATCGTGAAAAAAAGCAATTTCTTGTCTTATTTTTTTTAATTCATCTGTTTCAGGACACCAAACACCACCAGCGATAAACGAACTTCCTTTTTCGAAATGAATGTAATAGCCAGGACTGTTTTTTCTGTTTTTGTTAGTGCTTAACCAAGCGGCAATATTGGTTTTGTAAGGTTGTTTGTCTTTAGAAAACCGAATATCACGATTGATACGGAAAGTACAGTTTTTGATTTCTAATGGTTCTAACGATTGGTCTAGCGATTTCATTTGTTCCAGAATCGATGCTATAAACAGATGATAGTCTTTTTTGTAACTTTCATACCTTTTTTTGTTGGCATGCATCCATTCGGTATTGTTATTGGCTTTTAAATCGTCAATAAACTGAATTGCTTCTTTAGAAATCATTTTTACAAGTGTTTTCTTAGTTCTTCTTCAGCTGTATAACCTACATTTCTCCACACTTCTTTCCCGTCTTCGTAAACTATAATTACAGGTAATCCGTCTATTTTCAGGTAGTTGATGATTGTTTTGTTTTGATCGGCATCAAATCGGACAAGGTTAATTTTTCCCTTTAGCTCTTCTTGCATTTTGAGTATGTAAGGAGTCATTTTTTTGCACGGCGCGCACCATTCGGCATAAAAATTAACAATTACTTTTTTGTCAGATTTTATCAATTCGCCGTATTCTTGGTCGCAAATCCCAATAATTTTGTCGCTGGGTTTGTCTAAACCGCTAGCGCTCCATTTCATCATACCACCATCAAGATTATATACGGTCGAAAACCCCAATTCGGTTAGTTTTTTTGAAGCTTGACCGCTTCTTCCGCCTACTTTACAGTACACGTAGATAGGTTTTGTTTTGTCGTAACTGGCAATTTTAGTTACAAAATCGTTTCCGTTCCAATTAATGTTTACGGCATTTTCGATGTGACCTCCTGCATATTCTTGTGGCGTTCTTACGTCTACCAATTGTGGGTTGTTGGTTGTTTTTAATTTTTCAGCAAATGTTTTGGCGTCAATTGTTTGAACATTTTCTTTAGTTTGTCCTTTGCAACTGGCAAGGATTGTACTTAGTAATAAATATGTGAATAGTTTTTTCATAGTGCTATTTTTTTTTGCTAAGATAATATTAAAGATTAAATATTTTATAACTCTTATGGGTTGATTTTACAATATTTTCAGTTCTATCAGAATGAGTATCGGAGATAAATAACTGTCCAAAGTGATCATTATTGACCATGGCTACAATTTTTTCGACGCGAGTTTCGTCTAATTTATCAAAAATATCATCAAATAGTAGGATTGGTTTTTCGCCACTTTGTTTTTTTACAAATTCAAATTGTGCTAATTTTAAGGCAATTAAAAATGATTTTTGTTGTCCTTGAGAGCCAAATTTTTTAATGGGATAATCCCCTATAGTAAACACTAAATCATCTTTATGAATACCAACACTGGTGTATTGCAAAACTCTATCTTTGTTAATGTTTCCTTCCAACAACGCTATTAAATCCTGATGTTCTAACTGACTTTTGTATTCTAGTGCAACAGTTTCAGAAGAATTGGATATGTTTTGATAAAACGAATTAAAAATGGGAATAAAATCAGCTAAAAACTGTTTTCTTTTTGCAAAGATGTTTTTTCCGTACGTACTTAATTGCTCATTATAAATACCCAAAGTTTCCGTTTCAAAAACCCGATTTGCAGCAAAATATTTCAGTAAAGCATTTCGCTGGCTTAACACTTTTTGGTATAAAATTAATTCCTGTAAATACTGATTGTCTAATTGCGAAATGACGCTGTCAATGAATTTTCTTCGTGTTTCGCTGCCTTCTCGAATCAAATCAGCATCCGTTGGCGAAATAATGACTAACGGAATAAAACCCAAATGATCGGATAATTTTTCGTAAATTTTTCCGTTTCTTTTCAATATTTTTTTTTGCCCTTTTTTGAAACTACAAAGAATATTTTCAGTTCGGTCTTGTTTTTCGAATTCACCATCAATCACAAAAAAATCCTCATCATGTTTGATGTTTTGAACCGCCAATGTGTTAAAATAACTTTTACCGAACGATAAATGATAAATAGCATCAAGTACATTGGTTTTTCCAACGCCGTTTTTTCCAACAAAACAATTTATTTTGTGTTCAAACTCAAAACTCGCCTCGTTAAAGTTTTTGAAATTGAATAAAGCAATTTTTTTTAAGTACATATTTTTAGGTAGAAACGCCTGTTTTAAGCCCTATTTTGAGCAACATTTTAATTTGGATTGCAAATTATTAAAAATAACCGTAAAACATCTTTTATTTATGAATAAAAATTTTATTTTTGCAGCTCATTAAATTTAATACAAATGGCAACTTATAATAAAAGAGGATATAAAGCTCCAAAACCAGAACAAGAAAAAGTAGAAACGGATGTAAATGATATCGAAAACGAAGTTATTATTGACGAAAAAGACAGTGCAACCGCAGGTGTTTTTAATACATTAGACGAAACCGCTTCTAAAACGGAAGATTTTGTAGCTAAAAATCAAAATATAATTTTGTCTATCGTAGGAGGAATTGCACTAGTTACAGCAGGTTACCTAATGTATAATAAATTTATTTCTGGTCCAAAACAAAACGAAGCCGCAAGCGATATGTTTCAGGCTCAACAATATTTCAATAAAGCCGTTGATGGTGGTGTAGCAAGTGATTCACTATACAATTTAGCATTAAATGGGGGAGAAGGAAAACAAGGTTTTCTAGATATCATCAAGTCTCATTCAGGTACTGATGCCGAAAATTTAGCACATTACTATGCAGGAATGGCATTTTTGAATACAAAACAATACCAAAAAGCAATCGATCAGTTAACGCAATTTAGTTCTAAAGAAGCCTTTACAACTGCAATGGCGCTTGGTGCTACAGGTGATGCTTACTCAGAATTGAAAAAATCACAAGAAGCATTAGATTTTTATGTAAAAGCGGCAGAAAGCAATAAAAATGAATTAACAACCCCACGTTTCTTACTTAAAGCAGGGCAAACAGCCATGATTTTAGGTAAAAAAGCAGAAGCATTACAATATTTTACACAAATTAAAGACAATTTTGAAGGCACTCCAGAAGCTCAAAACATTGAAGCTTTGATAGGAATGGCACAATAAATTTAGATTTCAGATTTCAGATTTCAGATTGCAAAAAATCTAAAATCTGAAATATGCAATCTGCAATCTTAAAAAAGATGGCTACAGCAAATAAGAATTTATCAAATTACGATAAAAATACAATCCCAAACGCGAAAGATTTTCGGTTTGGGATTGTTGTTTCAGAATGGAATGACCACATTACCGAAGGATTGTACTCGGGCGTAATTGAAGCATTGACAGATTGTGGAGCCGTACACAAAAACATTATTCGGTGGAACGTTCCTGGCAGTTTTGAACTCGTGTATGGAGCAAAAAAAATGATTGAAACCCAAAAACCAGATGTGGTTATTACCATTGGCTGCGTGATAAAAGGGGAAACCATGCATTTTGAGTTTGTTTGCGAAGGCGTAACACAAGGTGTAAAAGACTTAAACGTATTGTCTGATGTACCTACTATTTTTTGTTTGCTAACTGATAATACAGAGCAACAGTCTATAGACAGAAGCGGAGGAATACACGGGAACAAAGGAACCGAAGCTGCTATTGCCGCTATAAAAATGGCTTATTTGCGTCAACAAGCCAATCTAGGATTCAATCAGAGTGAGAAATTGTTAGCGGCAAACCAATTGCAAATAGAAGGATTGCCTTTGAAACTTGAGGAATAAAAATTCGCAAATGCCAAATGGTACTATAAAATAGTCCAATTTTTTTAGTTATGTTGTCATTCTGACAAAGGAAGAATCTCATAATGAGACTAAATAAGAAGGTGCTTTATTGCTCATATTCAACTAATCTCCACTGGATATGATATTATAATTACAGAAAGATAATTTGAATTAATACTACTATATAAAAAGCCGTTTCAAATTTTGATTTGAAACGGCTTCTTTTTTTAGCTTTGCTTGATTTTTTGAATTGTAAACCAGCTAGTTACCTTATTTTTATCTTTTCAAAGCAAAATGGGATTTGAATATTTTAGAACTTCCTTTTTCGGTATATTCTACGGTAAACCAATAGTCTGTAGCCGGAAGTGGCTTGCCATTGAATGTTCCGTTCCAACCGCTGCTACCGGGTGTAATTTGCTTGATTAGTTTTCCAAATCGGTCAAAAATAGCAATAGGAGCATTCGGATTGGTCGATTTCAAATGAACTATATTCCAAGTTTCATGATACCCATCGCCGTTGGGCGTGAAGAACTTAGGATAGTTTATAATAACTGCATTTGTTGGCGCAGGATTACAATGGCCATTTTTGTCATTGACCGAAACGGTATGGTCTCCAGGGGTTACATTGTAAAACACATTACTGTCTTGATACGGTCCTTCATCTAAACGGTATTCGTAATTTCCAGAACCAGAACCTAAAACATTTACCGTAATTGAACTTGGAAGGTCAAAAGCATCGCTATAAGTAATTTCGATATAGGGTTCATATTGGGTTACTTTTGCAGTAACGGGTTTTGAAGAACAAGTTGTTGCAGTATTTGTTGCCACAACAGTATAATTCCCTATTTGATTGGTGGTTATAGAAGGGGTGTTGCCTCCAAAAGCAGCTCCATCTCTAGTCCAAACGAAACTGTGTCCAACACTAGACATTCCAGTATCTAAAGTAGCCGAGTTTAAGGTTGTTTTTGTCTCATAATCACTACAAATAAAATATTCAGGAAGCAATAGCGGTTCAGGCAGATGATTTACAATTAATCGTAATTCTGTAACACTAAAACAAGGATCGGTCAAAGTGTTGTTCGTTACTCGAATCCAAACACTATCCATGTCTGGAATCACATTTGGATATAATGTAGGAGTAGCAATAGGTGTAGCAGCAGGATTATTAGCATCGGCAGCCGATGTGAAAAAGGAAACGGTAAAATCAGCATCGGGAGTTTGTCCGTTTAATACATCATTTCTAATGGCCAAAGTAGTTAAATCGAATTGTGCAATGCCATCATTTGCGCCAAAATTATCACACAATGTTACTGGTGTGACAGTATCGGCTACGGGTCTAGGTACGATGGTTACAGTAAACATAAATTCATCGGAACAATTAGGTACAAATCCAGAATATCCAAAAACATAGATGTCTTGTGTGATGGTAATATTAGTCGATGGAAGTAAACCAACACCATTTGGACTCGAATAATAATTTTGCCCCACAGGTAAACTAGGCAAACTATAACTTGAACAACGGGTTACACTAGCAGGCTCGGCTACATTAAAAATTGTAATATTAATAGGTTGCTCAACAGGACAATTAGGGGTTGTGCCTGTATCCGCATATGCATAAATAGTAGTGGGTGGCGGGTTGGGCAGGCTATAGGTTACAGGCGCTACAATTTCAACATTTCCTGGTATTGATGGTCCACCAGCAAGTGTGTAATATTTTCCAGTAGTTAGCGGTTGTAATGTATATGTATCGCAAACTCTAATGGTGCTTTGTACGGGCGGAGTCAAAACAGGGGTGTCATTGATTGTAATAGTAAACGATTTTTCATCATTACAATTAAGTCTATTACCCGTTTCGTAATAAATATAATACGGAGTAGCCGCTACGGTGCTAGAGTTAACTGTAGTTCCAGGCGGAATTATTACACCTCCACCAGTTGGGCCACCAGGTAAGGTATAGTAAAAATTACCAGGAGTTGGCAACGGAGGAAAAGTAAACGTATTACAATAGGATAATGGGGAAGGAATAGGGTCTGTTTGCACCCCATTAATTACAATATTAAACGAGTTTTGACTAAAACAAGCGGCATCATTTGGATGCGCAGCATAAATATAAATGGTATTGTTTGTACTTATTATTGTGCCTACAGCTAATGGATTTACACCATTAGGATCATCGTAATAATTTCCGTTGGCTAATGGTGTTAATGTATAAGAAGTACATTGTTCCACATCGGCTCTAGAATCTATAATTGGTCTTTGGTTAATGGTAATTAGCCACGGTTTTTCGTTGTAGCACCCTACTACTGCTGATGGTTTGTAAACATAGATTGTTGCCGTTGTTGTTATCGAATCCACATTTGGAACCAGCAAGACATTTCCAGGAGTTGAAGGTCCTCCCGCTAAGGTGTAATAGCTTCCTCCTTCTGCTTGTGCGGGTAGCAAGTAGCTACCGCATTCTGTTATGGGCGTTGGTGTGCTTAAAAATGGACCTTGAATGGTAATGGTAAAAAAGTCATCATCGGTACAATTGGGAGCAGGCAAACCTGGTACATAGGTATAAATAGTGGTGCTACTGGTAATAATGGTTCCAGCAGGAATACTATTTCCACCTCCATTTGGAGCATCACGGTATTCGCCTATAGGCAATACGGGTAATGTGTAGGATAAACATTCTATCACATTTCCGATGCCTAAAGTACCTATATACACCGTAAATACAATATCGGGTGTTCTACAGCCGTTACTTTCAGCATAAACATACAGTGTTGTTGTGGTGGTTATAGGCGATACAGCAGGGGTGTAAATTCCCGTTCCTGCATCGAAAGTGTAGTAATTTCCAACAGCTAATGGTGGTAAAGCATACGAAACACAATCGAAAACAGTGTTGAAAGTTCCTGTTACGGTTGGTGTAATATTGATAGTTACATCAAAATCACTTTGAATGGTACAAGGAGGAACATCTGTAGAAACAAAATAGGTATAAATTGTAGTAACTCCTGGCGTTGTTATGTTTGTAATTCCTCCAAAAAGTTCGGTTCCTCCTCCTGTTGGCCCACCAGGTGCTGTAAAGTAGCGAGTTCCATAGGCTATTCCAGGTAATAAGTAATTGTCGCAAGCAATCACATCGGCTGGCGTAATGTCTAGTTGTGTCACAATTTCGACTCTAAAACTTCTTTCGGAAGGACAACTTGGAATACCAGGTGCGGCATAATAAATGTAGATAGTGGAATCTACCGAAATTACGTCACCCGCATTTAACATAGGCAAACCTTGGTTGGGTCCTGTATAATAATTACCTGGATTAACAAGATTGGGTAAAGTGTAACTCACACAAACATACTGATCCGGAATAGGATCTAAAACAGGTCTTGGTTTTACAATTAAATCAAAGCTTGCAATAGTAAAACAAGTGGTGTCTGTATTGTTTTGAACTCTAACAAACACAGTAGTATTACCTGACGAAAATGGAGAAAGTAAAGGATTGGTTCCTGCATTAGCATCAGCGGCACTAGCATAATAGGAAACTCCGTAAATTGCAGGTAATTGTGCTCCTAATACAGTGTTGTTTAATGACGCTAAATCAAAACTGGCAGTGCCAGAACCTAGCGCTGTTTCACACTGAGTTAGATTGCCAGGATTGTTTGCCACAGGTGGTCCTGTAAGAATTAATTGGAATGTTTTAGTGCTAGTACAACCTGTTGCCGTATCTAGAATTCGTACCCAAATGGTAGCGGGTAAACTTGCGGTTGGCACGGTATAGTTATTTGGCAACGGATTGTTATTTGCAGTAGCATCGGCCAGAGAAGCATGATAACTCACTTGAATTCCGGGAATAGTTACAATAGGGGTATTAATCCCTAAATTGAAGGTATAATTGGGTTGCCCTGTATTGCATAAAAATAAATCGATAGGGTCTGGCGTTATGACAGTAGGGTAGTATTCAATTTTTACAAAATCTGTAGTGACCACACAATTACTTGAAATAATGGTATAAGTAAGCCCGTAATCGCCAGGTTGATTAACGGTTAAATTTGGTGTATTTCCTCCAGTAGGCGCACCGTTAAAAGTCCATTGGAACGAATATACTAAGGGATCCAGTCCGGATGTAATGGTGTGTGTGGCATTGTTACAAATAGCGGTATTGGTCGGAACGGTCAAATCGGCACCTAAAACGTCTTGCCCTACATTAAAACTATTGGCTCCTAAAAAAATAGCAGAATCCGCCTGATTATCCTGTCTGTCAGCAATAACCAGTTTGATGTGATAGGTTGTATTGGGTACTAATGTTGATGACGATGCATTCATAACAACCGTTTGTCCGTTAAAATTGCTAGCCGAACCTGCGGCTGCCGAACCTCCGTTGAAGGTGCCAAAATAGGCTGGATTTGCCGATGGACAAGAAGAATTATATAAAAAATCACGAATGGTAACTACTGATATAGGGGTTGTAGTACTTGGCACAACCGCAAGGTTGGTTGTAACTCCTGTTGCGGTATTGGTTAGCAAAAAAGCAAAAGCATCGGAAAATTGACATTGAAAATTACCATATTCTTCAGAAGCAAAAAGAAACTGAAAATTAAAATTTGATGAAAATGGCACAAAGTCAAACTCTAAAACCGTAGCGTTTGTCGAATTCATGGTAATTCCAGCGGCTAAAAGAGTCGCTTCTAGAGCAGCATCGCCTGTCCAAGTAGCATTTCCATCATTGAGTTGGGTTGTATTTGGTCCAGGAGCGTTGGCTACATTTCCTGTGGTTAACAAGACACCACTAGTTAGCGGAAAAGCAGGATTGGTATTGGTAAAATAACCTATTCCGTTTGTAGATCCAAAACCGTTGGTGTTTCCTGTTCTCCACGTAATATTGTTTACAGGAACACAGGGTTTATTTACTAAGATATCTGTAACCAATTGCGGTACAGTATAAGTGCTTGTATTTACAGTGATAGCTTGGGACCATGCTACCATCGAAAAAAGTGAAGTAATGAGTAGGAAGACTTTTTTCATAATTTTTTTATTTAGTTGTAAAAATATCCATAAAAACGGATTAAAAGCAATTTTTGTCGATAAAAAGACGCTTTGTTAATAATTTGATAATAAATAAACGCTAAAAACAGACAATACCGTATCTGTTATTTGCTATTCGTATTCTAAAAAAGCATTTTTTTAAGCAATTTGTATTCTTTTTAATTCATTGCAGCAAAAGTATCTCCTTGTCGAATATCTCCTGAGTTATACCCTTTCATAAACCAATATTTTCGTTGTTCTGATGATCCGTGGGTAAATGATTCTGGGACTACATGGCCTTGGGTTTTGCTCTGAATAGCGTCATCTCCCACCGCTTGCGCCGCACTCAATGCTTCGTCTAGGTCGTCCATGTCCAAATTTTGTTGGTTGTATTTTGCCCAAAGGCCTGCATAAAAATCGGCTTGGAGCTCTAATGCGACCGATAATTTATTGCCTTCAATTTCATTTCTACTTTGTTGCAATTGTCTTACTTTGCCAGATGTTCCTAACACTGTTTGTATGTGGTGCCCCACCTCGTGAGCAATAACATAGGCAATAGCAAAATCGCCTCCTTTTGCTCCAAAACGTGTTTGTAGTTCTTCGAAGAAAGCTAAATCCATATAGACTTTTTCGTCACCAGGGCAATAAAATGGACCTGATGCTGCCGAAGCGCTTCCACAGGCGGTTTCTACAGATTGTGTAAATAAAACCATTTTGGGTTGGCGGTATTCGATGTTGTTTTCTTGCATAATTTTTGTCCAAATATCTTCGGTGTCGGCAAAAACGGTACGCACAAATTGTCCCATTTTTTTATCTTCTTGGGATAATTCTTGTGTGTTTACTTGTGTAGTGGTTTGTTGTTGATTGATTTGTTCTAGAATTGGGGTAATCATTTGTGCATTTTCACCCCCAAAAAGATTGAGTAGTAAAATAACAATTCCTAATACTCCTCCGCCAACAACGGCTTTTCCGCCTGAAGACATTCCTCTTCTATCTTCTACGTTTTGGCTTTGACGCCTTCCTATCCATTTCATATTGTTTTTTTTACAAATTTAATTTTATTGAATCCATTTCAAAAGCATATTTTCAAAAACATCTTTTATAATTGGTTTTGAGATATAATCGTTCATTCCTGCTTCGAGGCATTTGCTTTTTTCACCCTTTATAGTTCCAGCTGTTAGGGCTATTATAGGGGTTGTAGTGTCGGTTTTTCGTATTTCTTTAGCGGCTTCGTATCCGTTTAGAATAGGCATTTGTATGTCTAACAATAGGATGTCGGGTTTTGTTTCTTGGTATTTTTCGATGCCTAATTTTCCGTTTGAAGCTTCATGGATGACTGCATTTGGAAAAATATTTCTGACTAATGTTTTTGCTAATAGCATGTTTATTTTATTGTCTTCTACAATTAGAATTGTTTTAGCCATATTAAAAACATCACTTTTTGGGCTATGGCTTACATCCTCATATTCTACCTCAAAATCGTTGCCATTGTTGGGTTCTTTGTTTTGATAGTAAGCTAAATTAAGTTGAAAGGAAAAGGTGCTTCCTTTATTGAAATCGCTCTCTAATTCTAACTTACTATTCATTAATCCTAAAATATTGTTTGAAATGGTAAGCCCTAATCCTGTGCCTCCATAATTTCTTGTTGTTGAATTGTCTTCTTGTGAGAAGGGTTCAAATATCTTTTTGTGATTGCCTTTTTTGATTCCTACACCACTATCGACTACTGCGAATTTGAGTTTTACGTTTGTTTCGTCTTTCGATTCTACTACAATATGCAATTCTACTTTTCCTTTGTTTGTAAATTTTACGGCATTAGATAATAAATTTAGTAAAACTTGTTTTATTCTCAAGGCGTCTAGAAAAACATAATTAGGAATTTCATTGTCGATAATTAAGTTCAATGCGATGTTTTTTTGCACAGAATCAAATTTGATGATATCAATAATTTGATTGGCAAGTTCGTATAGGTTTATTTTTTGATAATCGAGTTCTAGTTTTCCAGTTTCTATTTTTGAAAAATCAAGAATGTCGTTAACTACCTCCATCAGAATGCTTGCTGATTGGTTTACGGTGGTAATGTATTCCAATTGATTTTTTTCGAGTTTGGTGTCTTGTAGTAAATTTGAAAATCCAATAATGGCGTTGAGCGGTGTTCTTATTTCGTGGCTCATATTGGCTAAAAATTCTGTTTTTGCTTTGCTTGAGGCTTCTGCAAATTCACGCGCTTTTATTTCTAATTCGATTTCTTTTTTCTCGGTAATATCAATCAGAATACCTTCTATATATGCTACTTTATCGTCTTTGATAATAACGTCTCCAAATTCTTCTACCCAAATATAGTCACCACTTTTTCTTTTAAGTCTATAAATAAAATGAAAAGATTCTCTGTTTTGAATGGCTTCTTCAAATTGCGTAATGACTAGATGGTCGTCTGGATGAATAAAATCTATTAATAAAATGTCATTATTTAGAAATTGCTCTTTACCATATCCGGTTAGTTTTTCAATTTCGTCATTGACATAAATTTTAGACCATTTTTTGTCGTTTTCCGAAAGATATACTGTTCCTGGAATATTGTTTGCTAATAATTTGAATCGTTCTTCACTTTCTTGAAGCAATGTTCCACTTTCTAAGCGTTCTATTGCTGTGGCAATATTATTGGCTAGAATTTGCAAAATTCCTATTTCGTCTTCGGACCAAATTCGACCCAACGTGCAATCGTCTAGACCTATCGAGCCGTAAAACTTATTTTTAACAAAAATAGGGAATATGAGTATAGTAAGAATATTTTGTTTTTCAAGTCGAGCTCTTATTTTTGCATCTTTTATGTCTTTTACTACAGCACTAAAAACCTTATTGTTTGAGATGAAATCCATAAACAATTCATTTCCGTAGTGTGGCAAGTTTTGTAATTCTAAATTATCAATTTGCGGTTCGATGTTTGTATTAACCCATTCCTTTTGTTGACTCATTGTTTTTTGGGCTTCATTATTTTTAAAATAATAAATTCTGTCCACTTTAGTGGCTTTTGCAATGATAGCAAACACATCAGTTAGGATGGTTTGAATGTTATCGCTTTTTAATATTTTCTCCGTTGAAATTGAGATGGCAAGTAGTATATCAGATTTTGAGGCTAATTTTTCTTCCGTTTCTATACGCTTTTTTGTTTCGACTGCTACCGAGATTATGTCTGAAATGGATCGTGCAAAATTCACATCATCATTATCCCAATTTCTTTGTTGTTGTGTGGTTTCAAAACAGAGTATTGCCGCTTTTTCGCCATTGGCTATTACTGGCACATCTAGCATTGATAGGATATTGTTGTTAGGAAAATAATCGTTTACAAACTCTTTGGTATGCTTACTTTCGTAAACATTTGATGAAATGACTGCATTTTCATTGTTTATACTTTCAAAATAGATTGGGCAATTTGTTCTTAGAATATCTTGACCACAAGAGAAGCAATCACGTTCTAACTCATACAAGCTTACACAACTTATTTTTTCGCTAGTATAATTCCAATAGCTAACTCGGTCTATTTTTGATTCTTTTGACAAACGCTTTAGTATTTGGCAGATTATATCTTGAAATGAATCATTTGCTTTATACGTGTTTCGTAAAAGATTATTGATTGTATTATTATAGGATTCTACTTTTTCTTTCCTTTCATTTTGTTCTAGTTCTATTTTTTTTATAAAGGTGGTATCTCTAGCAATTGCTACATGTCCTGTTATTTCTCCTTCGGCATTTCGGGTCAAAGTAACTTTTTGCGATACCCAAAGCATTTCTCCATTTTTTTTAATAATGGGGAATTCTATATACGGTATTTCATCCTTTTTTAAAGAACAATCTATGTAATATTTGATAACTGTATCTACATAATCCTGATGAATATATCTTGAAAAATGCTTGCCTAGTTCGTCTTCTATTTTGTACCCTAATGTTTTTTCGGTAAAGGAATTAATAAAAGTAAGATTGCCGTGTCTATCCGTTTCATAAATAATGTCCGATGCGGATTCGATTAGTTTTTTGTATTGATTTTGAACTTCAATTTGATCGGTAACATCCTGACCAATACCTAAATACAAATCATCGGAATATTTTGAATCTTTCCATTGTATGAATTTGAAAGAGCCGTCTTTGCATCTTAATTTTCTAATGTAAAGCGATTCGTTTATAGTATAATTAATGGTTGTAAATTCTTTGTCGTTTGTTAATTCCCAATAATTATAGCCTTTTACTTCCTCTCGGGTGTATCCTAAAATGGGCGTAATGGTATCACTACAATACACAACTTCCCCTTTTTTATTCACTGCTAATACTAGCGAAGTTCCTTTGTTGACAATATTATCAGTAAAAAGAAAAGTATCATTAGCGTTTAAATTTGTAATATATCGAACTTGATTTACTACAATTATTAATACTAAATAGGCAAAAAAGTTGACGGCTTGTTTTTCTTCAATGTATCCAGAAACAGATAAAAATAGTAGCAACGTTAAAGTTGAAATTACAAATATGCGATACTGCTTAACTTTTCTAAAGACGGTGTACGACAAAAAAAACATGAATTCAAACTCCAAAGCGGCAGGAATACTGTTGGGATGTTTGACAATACTGACAATAGTTGTAATCCCGTAAAGTAGAAAGAGTGTTGAAAGAAAAACAGTAATGTTGTTGTATACAAATGAGTATTTTTTGCTCAAAAAATAAATAAGTAACAAGCAAAAACCTGTAGCAAGGTTTAAACCCAATGTGTCCCGAACTCGAGTGCCTGACAATTCAATAATTAAATCTATTCCGGGAATAGCGATGCCTAAAAAAAGAAAATACAAACTAGATTGTTTTCTTGTCGTTTCTATTTGAGAATACTTTTTTACAAAATCTTTATTGTAATTGGAATGCTTTTTAAACAGAAGGGTTAGTAAGAAATAGAATATTATGGTAAGGCAAATTATAAAACTAAAATTGTAATAAAATGGTTTTACACTAGTATACAAGGCATGACTAAATGCAAGATTTTTAGGAATAAAAACTTGACCAAGCATACTCTGTTGGAGCATTATAAGTAAAAAAACAAAAAGAAGCTTTTTCAATACTACCGAATGATTTAATGATTTTTTCTTGAAAATCAAGATGACTAATTATAATAAAATTAGTAATTTTTGTGGAATAGTCGCCTTTTTTTAAATAAAATGTTTTGGAAATTTATTAAATATACGAAAATGAGTTATTTGTTTTTTTCTTCAATCCATTTGGACATGTATTTTGTACTTAATGTCGTGTGATGCAACAGCAAACTTCCTATAAAATTTTGCGTTCTATGGTTTTTTATATTTAAAAGAGTTGTAGCAATTTTGTCATAAAACATATCCGCAAAATGGGCTGTATTAAATCTGTTTTTTAGGATTTCAAAACCGTTTTTTTGCGCTTGATTCCAAATATTTTCGTTTTGATATAAACGCACGGATTGCGCTATAAATATCTCCAAATCATCTTCTATAAAACCGTTCCAATCATAGGCTGCGTTTATTCCTTCTGCGCCAATAGCTGTTGTTACGCTTGGCGTGCCGAGTTGCATGGTCACAAGTAACTTGCCTTTTAGTCCAGCTCCAAAACGTATTGGAGCAAGCATTATTCTTGCTTTTTGGATTACCTCATGAGCATTAGCCACACGACCATGAATAAAAAAATGTTCTTTTGGATTGTTCAATTGCAGTACTTTTTGCGACGGATAAGCACCGTAGATATTCATATTTGCCTCGGGCAATTGTTTTCGAATGTGTGGCCAAATGCGCTCTTTAAGTTGTTTTACGGCGTCCCAATTGGGTTCGTGGAGAAAATTACCAATAAAAACAAAATCTTTTCGCTCTTTAAAATCTAGTGGTATTGTGTCTTCTGGAGCATAAAATAAGGGCAAATAATGTAGTAGTTGGGAATCGATTTTGAAAACATCGGATACGATTTGCATTTCAAATTCAGAAATAATCAACGATAAATCGCATCTTAAAATACTGGCTATTTCTCGTTTTGCAATTTCGTAAGTTAGCAAATCCGAAGGGCAAAAGTCTAGATTCTTTTTCACGGCATTTTGACGAGTAAGTCGGAGGCAATGTAAATCTTCTGTGTCTAAAATTCGCAAGGCATTGGGACAATTTTCATAAACTCTCCAGCCAAATTGTTCTTCGGTAACAAACCGATCAAACAGAACAATTTCGGGATTTAATTCTTGTATAAAAGTATCAAAAGTAGTCGAATTTAAACTAATTTTTTGAGAAGCAACTCCAATCGTATTTAAGTCAAATGAAAACATACCTTCTTGCGCTGCCGATGCAAAAACAATAGTATATCCTTGCGCTTGAAATAATTCAATAAGTTGCAAAATCCGAATTCCTGCGGCCGACGATTCAGGTTCTGCCCAAACCAATCCTATTATGAGAAGTGACTTATTTTTCAAACTACAATTTTAGGCAAAATTAAAAATGGTTATTGATACAACTTTTAGGGTTTAGTAGCAATAACCACTTAGCATGACATTTTTTAAATTTTTACATTCTTTCAGGAACTTCTATTCCTAAAAGCAGGAAAGCTGTTTTTATAGTATCGGCAACTTTTTTAGACAATTGTACTCGGAAGACTTTTTTATCCTGATTTTCTTCTCCAAGAATAGAAACGGTTTGATAGAACGAATTGTATTCTTTTACTAAATCGTAGATGTAATTAGCAATTAAAGCAGGACTATGATTAGCAGCAGCACTCTGAATTACTTCAGGATACATTGCTATTTGCTTGATAAGTTCTTTTTCTTTTGGATGTAGCGATTCTTCACTATTGTTCAGAATGACAATTTGGTAATCAAAATCTGCTTTTCGTAAAATAGATTGAATACGAGCATACGTATACTGAATAAAAGGACCTGTATTGCCCGCAAAATCGACAGATTCTTCGGGATTAAACAGCATCGATTTTTTCGGATCTACTTTCAGCATGTAATATTTTAAAGCACCTAAACCTATTGTTTTGTATAATGCAGTCTTTTCTTCTTCAGAATAGCCTTCTAATTTTCCTAAATCTTCAGATAATTTTCGTGCTGTTTCAGTCATTTCTTCCATCAAATCATCAGCATCAACCACTGTTCCTTCACGCGATTTCATTTTGCCAGAAGGTAATTCGACCATTCCGTAAGATAAATGATACAAGCTTGACGCCCAATCAAACCCTAGTTTTTGAAGTATTAAAAATAATACTTTAAAGTGATAATCTTGCTCGTTACCAACCGTGTAAACCATTCCTCCAACATCAGGAAAATCTTTTGTACGCTGAATTGCGGTGCCGATGTCTTGCGTCATGTAAACCGCTGTTCCGTCAGAACGAAGTACAATTTTACGATCTAGTCCGTCTTCTGTCAAATCGATCCAAACCGAACCGTCTGGATCTTTTTCGAAAACACCTTTGTCCAATCCTATTTGAACTACTTCTTTACCTAACAAATATGTATTGCTTTCGTAATAATAAGAATCGAAATTGACGCCTAAATTTTTGTAGGTTGTTGCAAAACCGTCATAAACCCATTGATTCATGGTTTTCCAAAGTGCCATTACTTCTGGTTTTCCAGCTTCCCAATCCAAAAGCATTTGCTGCGCTTCTAACATAATGGGAGCTTGTTTTTTAGCTTCTTCTTCGGTTTTTCCTTGTGACATTAATTCATTAATTTCTGTCTTGTAGGTTTTATCAAAGGCAACATAATATTTACCAACTAATTTGTCGCCTTTTAAACCTGAAGTTTTTGGTGTTTCTTTATTTCCAAATTTCTGCCAAGCCAACATCGATTTACAAATATGAATTCCACGATCGTTGATGATTTGCGTTTTATATACTTTTCTACCCGAAGCTTTAATAATTTCGGCAACAGAATAGCCTAACAGATTATTACGAACGTGGCCTAAATGCAAGGGTTTATTGGTGTTTGGCGAAGAATATTCGACCATAATCGCTTTAGCTACGTTCAGTTCGGCTTCGCCTTGTGTTTCGTTTTCACTTGGCGATACAAAACCAAATTGTTCGTCGGTTTTTATTTCGTTGAAGAAATTGATATAATATTCGTTAGCAATTACAATATTCAAGAAACCTGAAACTACATTGAACGCTTCTACTTCGGTTACATTTTCAACCAAGTAGTTTCCAATTTTAGTTCCTAAATCGGCTGGGGTTCCTTTTATTACTTTCAATAACGGAAAAATAACCATTGTAATGTCTCCTTCAAATTCTTTCCTAGTCGATTGAAACTCAATTTTTTCGATTGTAACATCGAAAAGTTCCTGAATTGCGGTTTTGATACTTGGAATTAGAATTTCTTGTAGTGCCATTTTTACTTTTTTTAAGAGGTCAAAGATACTCTTTTATTCTAAATTTTCAAAAGGAGCAAAGTTCTATTTTGGTGCTATTGGTAGCGTTTTTTAAGCGTTGTAAAACGAATTAATTTTTTTGAAAAAAGATAATAATTTAGTTCATGTTAAAATAAAAAATTAACTTTGTCATTGTTTTTACAATAATGTAAGAAATCCCCACCTTAACAAATTAGAGTATGAGAAAAATTATTTTTTTATGTTGTTTAGTTACAAGTTTAACTTCATCAGCACAATATAATCCAGATGCTCCTTGGATGTTAAATTTGGGTTTGAAAAATGGTAATGCAACCATGACCGAGATGAAGAATGCCTTTGATGAGTATTGGTTGTATCATGACCGGAACATAAAAGGAAGCGGTTATAATCCTTTTATGCGTTGGGTATATGATAAAGAAAACCAGCTTCATGATGATGGAACGGTACTGGAAAGTGAGGAATTATTAACTATTTATAATCAAAAAAAGCAGAGTCAAGCCAATAAAAGCGTTACTGCTATAAGCAATTGGCAACCCGTTTTTGGAACATTGCCTTATATTAATTCAGGTTCTTGGTCTTCGGGGCAAGGACGCATACAAGCTGTTGCGGTAGATCCTAATAACGCAAATGTACTCTATGTAGGAACTCCTGCAGGAGGAGTTTGGAAATCGACTAATGCAGGAACTAGTTTTGTGCCTTTATTTGATGAGTTCCCGCAAATTGGGGTTTCAGGGATAGCTATTGATCCAAATAATTCTAATATTGTTTATATTGTAACAGGAGATAGAGATAGTAGTGGAAGCACTTTTGTAGGGGTTTATAAATCATCAGATGCAGGTGCAACTTGGACTGTAACAGGTACCATTTCTGGAGGCAGTAAAGCATCGGATATTTATGTAAACCCATCCGATTCTAATATGCTTTGGGTAGCTACGAGTAATGGATTGTATAAAACACTAAATGCAGGAACTTCTTGGACAAGAACCTTGACGGGAAACATTCGAGATCTTAAAATTAAGCCTACAGACCCAACAGTAGTATATGCTGTAAGTAGTTCTGTTTTTTATAAATCTACAGATTCGGGTGCTACTTTTACAGCAATAACTGCTGGATTGCCTTCTTCTTCAGGAAGATTGGTTATTGATGTTACCCCTGCAGATCCAAACTATGTTTATGTTTTTAGTGTTACTACGGCAAATACTTATCAAGGAATTTATAAATCGGTAGATTCAGGAACTACTTTTGCAATAACGGCAAATGTTACCAATGTTTTAGAATCAACACAAGCCTACTATGACCTTGCGCTTGCAGTATCAACAACAAATGCAGAAGAAATTTATACGGGTTGTTTGAATGTTTGGAAATCGACAAATGGCGGAACTTCATTTACAAAAATGAATAGTTGGAGTTCACCGTCAGCAATGGCATACACACATGCCGATATTCATATTTTAAGGTTTTTTGGTACAAAATTGTATTGTGGAAGTGATGGAGGGATTTATGTTTCATCAAATGGAGGAACAAATTTTACCGATTTAACAAAAACGATTCAAAACGGAACAATTTATAAGCTAGCAGTTGCAAAACAAACCTCATCAAAAATGATGACAGGACATCAAGATAATGGTGGTCATGCCTTTAATACGAATCAATGGAAAAACTATTATGGTGCCGATGGGATGGATGTTGCTATAAACCCGTTGAATCAAAACTTAAGTTATGGTTTTATACAATATGGAGGATCTTTGTACAAAAGTACTAATGCGGGTACCAGTTCTGGAGGGTCTGTAGGAGCTCCTGCTGCCGAAACTGGAACAAATGATTCTGGAGGAAATTGGGTAACTCCATTGGAAATAAATAGTTTGGGAGAACTTTTTGCAGGATATTCTATGTTATATAAATCAACTGGAGGGGCTTGGACACAACAAAGTACGTCAACAATAGGCACTGGAGATATCGATTTGATTGCTATAGATCCTAGTAATGATAATAATATGTATGTTACAAACGGCTCGCAATTATACAAAAGCACGGATAAAGGAATCAATTTTAACCTTGTATATACCGCGACTGCAACTATTTCTAACCTTTGTGTGCATTCATCTGATAGTAGTATTGTTTATCTTTTAACCTCAGGAACTTCAGGGCAGGCTTTAAAATCTACGGATGGAGGAAGTAATTTTGCAAACATTGCTGCCGGATTACCTTCTATTGGAAAATTTTGCATTAAGCATCAAGCAGGAAATGTGAATAATCCTTTATATGTAGGTACAAATCTTGGCGTATATTACAAAGACGACACCACTGCTACTTGGACTGCTTTTGACACAAACTTACCTAATGTAAAAGTAACCGATTTAGAAATAAACTATATTGACAATAACATCACAGCATCTACTTTCGGGCGTGGTGTTTGGCAATCTCCTTTGGCAACCACATTAGGAACTAACGATTTTCAACTACAAAATATAGGAATTTATCCTAATCCTTCAAAAGGAATTTTCTCGATACAATTAGGAGACGTTATCCCTAAAAATATAGAAATTTTTGATTTAACAAGTAAAACAATTTACACTCAAAATGAGTTCGATAACGATAAAGAAATTATTATTAATTTATCTTCTATAGCAAATGGAATTTATTTTGTAAAAATTGCTACAGAAAGTCAAAGCATAACACGAAAAATCATTAAAGATTAAGTTTTTTGTCAATAGTTATTTAGAATTAAAGATAGAATATATTAAAAAAACGATAAGAGTATTATCGTTTTTTTTTTAGATGAGCCCTGTTGTGTAGCTTTTTACTATTGAAAACGAGATACAATTAACAGATGATACGTAAGTTAAATTATCTAAAATAAAACCGTTTTCAGTATTATTTTACGGCAATTACTGAAATTTCAATGTTTACATTTTTAGGCAAACAAGCTACCTGAACAGTTTCTCTTGCGGGAGCGATTTTTTCGGTAAAAAACTTTCCGTAAACAGCATTTATTTTTGCAAAATCGCCCATATTCATAATGAAAATAGTTGTTTTGATAACATGATCAAAAGTCATATCGGCTGCTTCAAGTACTGCTTTTAGGTTTTGCATTACTTGTTCTGTTTCGGTTTCAATATCGGCGACAACTAGTTCACCAGTTGCAGGATTTATAGCAATTTGTCCTGAGGTATATAAGGTGTTGCCAGATAAGATAGCTTGGTTGTACGGTCCTATTGGAGCAGGAGCTTTGTCTGTAAAAATTATTTTTTTCATTGGTTTTGTAGTTTAAATTTTGGAAGTTGATTTAGAGTGTTTTATCAGGAGTGTTGCGTTTGTCCCATTTGATGTCACTTAGCACAGACGAGCTTATTCCTATAAAGAAATACCATGAGGCTCGATTACCAAAGGGCATCCAGTTGAAATCCATTCGCCAACTTAATAAATCTCTTTCAAAACGAAATTGAGTGTAGGTTACGCCTTTTTGTACAAAATCGTAACCAGAAGAAACACCTGCTTTCCATTTTGGGGTAATGTCAATATTTCCTGAAAACATGAGCGAACTACTGGATATTTTTTTCTCTCTATTGATATTTGTGTAGGTTAGCGAATAGGCTAGTTTCAAATCCCATGGAATTTGGGCATTAAAAAAGCCAGCAAATTTATCCTCTTCATCGTCTTTGCCAAATTGGCTCTCTTGACGATTACTAAAATCGGTGGTTTTACCAAACAAATCGTCTTCACGACCTCCATTTCGTAATCCTCTATTGTTTAACGAATCCTCTTTCTTGTTGTCCTTATCGCTTTTGCTCGAAAAAGAGTAGTTAAGGGTCATGTTTGCGCTGGTCATTCTAAAAAGACTTCCGCCATTGTCGATATTAAAAATGGCTAAGTCCTTGCCGTTTGCATCAATTGCATACGGATTTAGTGTGGCTCCAAAGTTAATATTCATTTTGTCTTTAAATAAGTTGGTACCACCACTCACTCGAACAGGTTGCCAAGCTTGTGCTCCTTGTTCGGCAGACATATTGTAGCTAGTTGAAAGACTAAGATTATTCAGTAACATTACTTTTTTAGGTTCTACTTTTGTTGAATCTCGATCTCTTACTTTGGCTTCAAATGTATTGTTTACGGAAAAGCTTAAAATATTAGAAAAGTTTTTGTCAGGTGCTCCAAAAATTCCTTTTTCAAAACGAGTGTATTCGGCTAGTTTTCCACTTCCATCGGTAGCATACGTGTCGTAATATTTTTCGAAACTAGGTTTGTAGCTGTAGCCAATATTTGGCGTCATAACATGACGAATGGCTTGAATTTTCTTGTCTTTACTAATTTTAAAAGTACCATAAATAGTAGTTCCTAATCCAGCATTAAAATTGTACGTTCTAAAAGTATCAAAGCCACCGTTTGTTGTTTCATCTACTTTATTGGTAACGGGATTGTACTGTTTGTTTATGGTTTTTATATACCAAGTTTCTACATAATTTGCAGATGTAGAAATGTTTAGGTATTTTAGAACTTTAAAATTGGTACTTAGCGGAATGGTGTGTTGCATTCCATTTTTAGCATCTCTAAACATTTGAGGCTTAAAAAATAAGGAGTCAACGGTTTGTATTTCGTTTCTTGCCGATAAATTATACGTAAAATTTATATTTTTTATAAAACCTCTTTTTGATTCCTCTTTTTTAGCAAAAGGATAAATTCGGTCAATACTTGCCGTTAGCGTGGGCAAAGTCATTGTTATTTGTCCTGTATTGGTGTTCTGACTGTGATTTGCCGATAGTGATATATTAGCTTGCGGAACGGTATTGAAGGTTTTGGAATACGATATAGATGAACTTAAGGTATTGTTTAACGAGGCCGCTGTATTCATTTGGTTTAATGAATTTCTAAAAAACTTTTGACTTCCTAAATTGACTGAAGCCGAAAATCTAGAATTAGGAGTTGCTTTAGGGTCTGGAGAATGGCTCCATTGTATGTTATATAGATTGGTTTTGCTGTAACCTGGAAAACCACGCTCTCCACTTATTTGATTTTCGTATCTGAAATTAAAGAGGCCTCGGTATTTGTAAATTTTGGCATAACTAGATTCGGCTCTTATGGCATAACTTCCGTTGGTGTAATAATCGCCTAAAAGTGCCAAATCATAATGTTTACTTAATGCAAAATAATACCCTCCGTTTTGCAGAAAATAGCCTTGTGCATTTGAATCGCCAAAGGTGGGAATTATAATACCCGAAACATTTCTTTCTTTGGATAATGGAAAATAAGCAAATGGAATAGCAAGAGGCGTGGGTACACCTGCTATAACCATATTAGTAAATCCAGTGACTACTTTTTTCCCAGGAACTAATTTTATTTTTCGAGCTAAAAAATAATATTCAGGATCTTCTAAGTTTTTTGAAGTGGTAAAACGGGCGTTTTTTATAAAATAAACCGAATCATTTTCTCGTTTTGTAATTTCTCCTTTAACTCTAAAATCACTTTGATCTGTTCTAGAATTCCAAATTAACGCTTTTTTTGTTTTAAAATTAAAACGAATTGAATCGGGTTCGACTACATTTTCTCCTTGTTTAAAATAAGGATATTGCGAATACGCATTGGCAGAATCTTTAATTCGTCCGGCATAAACTTCATCTTTATCGTAATCAATAACAATAGTTCCAGCTTTTAGTTGAATGTCCTTAAAATTAACTTCGGCTTTATCATACAGGGTAATTTGCTTCTTTTTTTGGTTTATGGTAGTATATTTTGCGGCTTTATACTTAATTTGACCTTCAAGCAATCGCTTTTTTTTAGGAATACTATCTTTTTTGATGGTATCATTCGTTTTAAGTATGTTTTTTATACCAATATTTAAACTATCTTTCTGATTTTTAGCAGGTATAGAGGTGCTTTTTTTAGATAACTCTTGAGAATAAGACGTGTTATATCCAAAAGTTAATAAAAAAGCTAAAAAAACGATATGAAATAAGTTTGTACGCAACGCTATAAATACTATTTTTGTAAAAATATGGCTTAATTTTTGAAGCGACAAACTTACAGCTATTTTTAAAAAAATAGAAGCATTTAATAAAATTATAACCTTTTAGGTCTATTATAAAAAAACAGAAGCATGAAATTGACATTAAAACACAATTATTTATTCTTACTACTCACATTAGTTATTACCACAATAGCCTCAGCACAAACCAATTCGAAATTTAAAGTGGTTTTAGATGCAGGGCATGGGGCTCACGATTTTGGTGCGGTTTACAACGGAAATGTAGAAAAAAATATAAATTTAGCTATAGTCCTCAAACTAGGTAAAATATTAGAAGCCGATCCAGACGTTAAAGTTATTTATACTCGAAACGACGATACTTTTGTCGATTTAGTGGAGCGAGCTAACATTGCCAATAGAGCCGATGCCAATTTTTTTGTTTCCATACACTGTAATGCAAACAAAAATCCAGAACCATTTGGTTCCGAAACTTTTGTTATGGGATTGTCTAAAAGCAAATCGAGTTTAGAAATTGCAAAAAAAGAAAATGCAGTAATCGCTTTAGAAGATAATTACAAAAGTAAATATTCGGGTTACGATCCTAACTCTCCAGAATCGTTAATCAGCGCCACTTTAGCGCAAGAAGAGTACTTAGACCAAAGTATTGAGCTAGCCAGTAAAATTCAAGACGCTTTGGAATACAAGCTAAACAGAAAATCACGAGGGGTAGCGCAAGCCCCATTTATGGTATTGCACAAGGCTTTTATGCCAAGAGTTTTAGTTGAAACTGGATTTATTTCTAATAAAGAAGAAGGAGCTTACTTAAATTCTGACGAAGGACAACAAAATGTAGCTAAAACTATTGCCGATGCTATTTTTAGAATGAAAGTAGAATATTTTGGAGGGAAAATGCCTGTAATAGATATTAAAAGATATGAAAAAGTTGTAGTAAAAGATTCTACACCTAAAACAAAACCACAAACACAAGTTAAAGACACTTCAAAAGAAGTTAAAAAAACAGCGGAAGCACCAATTATTGATTCCAAAAAAACAATTTTTAAAATACAATTGAAAGCCAATAAAGCTAAAATTGAAGCAAAACCAGAAAATTTTAAAGGATTAGACAAAATCTCTTTTCTTGTAGAAAAAGGATTCTATAAGTACATGTACGGAGAAACAAACGATTATCTTGTAGCCCAAAACCAATTACTGGAAGCCAAAACCAAAGGATACGATTCCGCATTTATTGTAGCTTTCAAAAACGGTAAAAAAATTAGTATAAACGAAGCTTTAAAAGAGAAATAAAAACATAAAACAATCATTTTGAAAATAACACGAGAAATAAAAACAGCCATATTAGTCATTTCGGCAATTTTGCTATTCATTTGGGGCTATAGCTTCCTAAAAGGGCAAAATTTATTCAACAACCACAAAAGCCTATTTGTAGAATATGATAACGTAGAAGGCTTAGCCACATCGGCACCTGTTACCGTAAGCGGAAAAATTATAGGAAAAGTAAATTCGATACTACTAAACGCTAACGGAAAATTGCTCGTTGAACTTCAAATCAACGAAGAAGATTTTCCAATATCCAAAACAAGCGTAGCACAAATTTATGAACCAGGAGTAATTGCAGGAAAACAAATTGCCATTATCCCTAATTATAAAGATGCTAATATGACTGTTGATGGCGATACCCTAATTTCAGGAATAAAATTAGGACTAACGGACGCATTGGGAGAAAAACTCGAACCACTTCAAGTGCGATTAGACAAAGTATTAGCCAATGCAGATGCTTTAATATCCAATATAAATACTGTTTTAGACGCTCAAACACAAGCCAATTTAAAAAATGCTATTGCCGAATTAAACAAAACAATGTCTAATTTTAGCAAAGTATCCAAAAGTGCCGACGATATTTTAGCTGAAAATAAAACCAAACTAGCAAGTGCAGTAACTAATTTAGATAAAACAACCCAAAATTTTGCTAAAATTTCTTCCGATTTAGACAAAGCAAATTTAGGCGAAACCGTCAAACTGCTCGACGCAACATTAGCCAATGTAAATAAAATTATGGCAAACCTAGAATCAGGAAAAGGTACCATGGGTAAATTGCTAAACGACGATGTTATGTATGTAAATTTGTCAAAAGCATCAAAAGAATTAGAATTATTATTACAAGACTTACGACTACATCCCACACGCTATGTAAACGTTTCGCTTTTTGGAAAAAAAGAAAAACCGTATGTTGAAGAACCCGTACAAAAAAAATAAAATCAATCAACTAATTATTTATGAGTTATTTAGATAATATACTATTCGCTATTGTTCTCTTTGTAGGAGCAGGATATTTTGCTATTAATGTTAAAAAAATTATCCGAAATATAAAATTAGGAAAAGACATTAATCGTTCCGACAATCCTTCCGAACGATGGAAAAACATGGCACTAATTGCGCTCGGGCAAAAGAAAATGTTTACACGACCAGTGCCAGCCATCTTGCATTTTGTGTTATACGCCGCATTTATCATCACACAAATCGAATTGCTCGAAATTCTAATTGATGGTTTTTTTGGAACACATCGGTTTTTTAAACCAAGTTTAGGCGGTTTCTATACCTTTCTAATCAGTTTTATCGAAATTTTATCGCTTCTAGCATTGGTAGCAACCATTGTCTTTTTATCCAGAAGAAATCTATTAAAACTCCCTCGTCTAAATAAAGCAGAATTACTAGGTTGGCCTAAAAAAGATGCCAATATAATTCTGATTATGGAAATCATCTTAGTCACCTGTATTTTTACCATGAATTCAGCCGACGAAGCATTGTATAGCATCGGGAAGTCTCATTTCGAAGGACAAGGTTCATTTCATTTTGCCATATCACAAAATTTAGCACCAGCATTGTTTAGCGGACTCTCTGAAGGAACGCTACACCTATTAGAAAGAATAGGTTGGTGGGGTCATTTCATTATGGTAATGACCTTCCTAAACTACCTCTATTACTCAAAACATTTGCACATATTACTAGCTTTTCCAAACACCTATTTTGCTAACCTAAACCCACAAGGACAATTTGATAATCTAGAAAGTGTTACAAAAGAAGTAAAACTAATGATGGATCCTAATGCCGATCCATTTGCAGCACCCGCACCAGACGACAATGCCGTTCCAAGCAAATTTGGCGCTTCAGACGTGCAAGATTTAAACTGGGTACAGCTATTAAACGCTTATACCTGTACCGAATGTGGACGTTGTACTTCTTCCTGTCCAGCCAATCAAACAGGTAAAAAACTATCCCCACGAAAAATCATGATGGATACCCGCGATCGATTGGTCGAAGTAGGAAACAATATCGATGCCAACAAAGGCGTATTTGTACCAGACAACAAATCGTTGCTAAACGATTACATCACCCCCGAAGAACTTTGGGCCTGTACCTCTTGCAATGCCTGCGTCGAAGAATGTCCTGTAAGTATCAGCCCATTATCCATCATTCTCGATATGCGTCGTTACCTAGTTATGGAACAAAGCGCTGCGCCACAATCGCTAAACGCTATGATGACAAACATCGAAAACAACGGAGCACCATGGCAGTACAATCAAATGGATCGATTAAATTGGAAAGACGAATAAAATAATATTTTGGGCGTGACCCTTCTGAAAAAGTCGGGTCGGGCTTTCCGTTACAATCTTTTCTTTTTCTAAAGAAAAAAAAGAAAAGGATTTCCACTTCAATCCCTCACGCAAAGAAGCGTACTAAAAAAAACGAAATGAACGCAAACGATATAGATAAAAAACTAGTAGCCGCATCAGAAAACGGACAAACCATAAGCCCCATCTTACCAGAAGGCGTAAAAAACTATCTAATAGACATAGACGGAACCATTTGCGACGATATTCCAAACGAAGAACCAGAACGAATGCTCACCGCCGAAGTATATCCAGACGCATTAGCAACACTAAACAAGTGGTACGACGAAGGACATATTATATTCTTTTTCACCTCAAGAACCGAAGCGCATCGTGAATATACCGAAATCTGGCTCAAAAAACACGGCTTCAAATACCACGGAATGCTCATGGGCAAACCACGTGGAGGCAATTACCACTGGATAGACAACCACTTGGTAAAAGCAACTCGTTACCGAGGAAAATTTACAGATTTAATAGACAAAGAAGTAACCATACAAGTCTTTGATGACGGAAAACATTAATTAAATAGGGTAATTGTTTAATCGTTCAGTCGATTAAACAAAAAACGATTAAACAAAAAACATATGTCAGAAACATTAATAGTGCCAACCATGGCAGAAATGCTAGCCCAAGGCAAACAACCAGAAGTGTTATTTTGGGTAGGATGTTCAGGGAGTTTTGATGATAGAGCTAAAAGAATAACCAAAGCTTTTGTACGAATCCTAAACCGTGCAAAAGTCGAATTTGCAGTACTTGGAACCGAAGAAGGTTGCACCGGCGATCCAGCAAAAAGAGCAGGAAACGAATTTTTGTTTCAAATGCAAGCCATGATGAATATTGAGGTGCTCAATGCATATGAAGCCAAAAAAATAGTAACTGCTTGTCCTCACTGTTTTAATACACTAAAAAACGAATATCCAGAACTAGGCGGGGTTTACGAAGTAGTTCATCATACAGAATTCCTAAAATCGTTACTAGATGATGGTCGATTAACGATAGAAGGAGGACAATTTAAAGGAAAAAGAATCACATTTCATGATCCTTGCTATTTAGGACGTGCGAACAAAATATACGAAGCGCCAAGAGATTTAATTCAAAAATTAGATGCCGAATTAGTCGAGATGAAACGCTCAAAAGCCAACGGATTATGTTGCGGAGCAGGTGGAGCACAGATGTTTAAAGATGCTGAACCAGGAAATAAAGAAATCAATGTTGAACGAACTGAAGACGCATTAGAAACAAAACCCGATATCATTGCAGCAGGTTGCCCATTTTGCAACACCATGCTAACCGATGGAATTAAAGTAAAAGAAAAAGAAACCGATGTGAAAGTTCTAGATATAGCCGAACTTATTGCAAACGCTCAAGATTTATAATGATTACAATTAAGAATTGATAATTAACAATTAAAAAAATGTATATCCCATTTGAAGAGTTACCCTTAGAATCCAAAATTTGGATTTACCAATCCAATCGAAAATTTTCGGATGACGAAATGGCTGAAATAGATACTGCAACAAAACAATTTATAAACAATTGGTCTGCCCATGGGAGTAGTCTTGAAGCATCCTATTTACTAAAATACAATCGATTTATTATTTTTGCCGTAAATCCAGAAGTACATGCCGTTACAGGGTGTTCGATAGATAAATCGGTTCAGTTTATTCAAGATTTAGAGCAAAAATACAAGGTAGATTTGCTAGACAAAATGAATGTAACTTTCAAAAATGGAGAATTTGTAGCGCACAAAACCTTAATTGAGTTCAAAAAAATGGCCAAAGACAAAGCCGTAACGGGTTCGACTATTGTTTTTAATAATTTAGTCAATTCTATCGAAGAATTTAACGAATCGTGGGAAGTTCCTGCCGAGGATAGCTGGCATAGTCGTTTCTTTTAAAAAATAATAATGAAAAATTCAGCTTTTAAATATCTACTATTTTCGGCACTCCTCTTGTTTATGGTCAATTGTTCCATAAATAAAAATCGGGGAACTGAAAAAAACGGAGCAAATCGAAATGGGGATAATTTAAAAACCGAAAAATTTGTAGATCCATCAAAAGTGGGTTTCAATCTTTTTGAAGACGCTCCTAGCGAAACAAAATGGGTCGATAGTATCTATTCCAACCTTTCATTAGAGGAAAAAATAGGACAGCTTTTTATGGTTGCAGCCTATTCTAATCGAGATACGGTACATTTTAATGCGTTAAGTAAACTGATAAAAAATCAAAAAATTGGAGGACTAATTTTCTTTCAAGGTGGTCCAGTTCGTCAAGCAAAACTAACCAATCGATTTCAGTCAGAAGCAAAAATTCCATTATTTATAGGCAATGACGCCGAATGGGGTTTGAATATGCGATTGGATTCTACTTATCGCTATCCTTGGAATATGACTCTTGGTGCCATTCAGGACATGAAATTAATAGAAGATCTAGGAACCCAAATGGGGAAAGAAACCAAACGATTGGGAATTCAGTTTAATTTTGCTCCAGTAATCGATATCAATACCAATCCCAATAATCCCATTATTGGCAATCGTTCTTTTGGCGAAAATAAAGAAGAAGTAACTAAAAGAGCGGTTTCGTTAATGAAAGGCTTCCAAAATCAAGGCGTTTTCTCTACAGGAAAGCATTTTCCAGGACATGGCGATACCGAAACCGATTCGCACCATAGTTTGCCAACAATTAATTTTTCAAAAGACCGCATAGACGATATCGAGTTTTATCCGTACAAAAAAATGTTTAATCTAGGCTTAGCGTCAGTTATGGTAGCCCATTTGAACGTGCCGAGTTTAGAAGAACGCCCAAATTATCCATCGTCGATTTCATACAATATTGTAACGAATATTTTGAAAAAACAATTGGGCTTTACGGGGTTAATTTTTACTGATGCCTTGAATATGAAAGGCGCTAGCAATTTCAAAAAACCAGGTGAAATAGATTTAGAAGCTTTTCTAGCAGGAAACGATATTTTGCTTTTTCCAGAAGATGTTCCAACGGCTATCGAAAAATTCAAACAAGCCTATACAGATACTTTAGTAACTGAAGGGCGTCTGGAATATTCCGTAAAAAAAATACTAAAGTACAAATACAAATCAGGACTAAATACTTTTAAACCAATAGAAACGGCTACTTTGTCCAGCGATTTAAACAAACCAATTAGCAATTCGTTGCAATACAAATTATACGAAAATGCGATTACCGTTTTAAAAAATACAGATTCTATTTTGCCCATTCAAAATTTAGCTAAAAGCAAAATCGCTTACGTGAAATTAGGAGACGATACAGAGCGTACTTTTGTATCAACACTTCAAAAATATACTGAAATTACCGAGGTTTATCATGAAAATATTGATAGTTTAAATTTACAATTAAAAAAATACAATACGGTTATTTTAGGTTTTCACAAATCGGATAAAGCATGGAAAAAACACACTTTTTCTGAAAAAGAATTACTTTGGATAGAAAAAATAGCAGAAAAAAACACGGTAATTCTAGACCTATTTGCCAAGCCATACACATTATTACAAATAAAAAATTTCGATAATATAAAAGGGCTAATCCTAACCTATCAAAATGGAGATATAGCCCAAGAAGTTTCGGCGGAACTAATTTTTGGAACCATTGAAGCCAAAGGTAAAATCCCCGTTTCTATAGCCGATTTTTTTAGGCAAGGAGATGGTTTAGGAACAAAAAAAATAAATCGTTTAGGATTTTCAACACCAGAAAACGTAGGGATGAATTCCGAAATATTATCGCAAATTGATGGTATCGCTAAAAAAGCCATTGATAACAAAATAACTCCAGGAGCACAAATTCTAGTGGCAAGAAGAGGAAAGGTTATTTATCAAAAATCATTTGGTTTTCATACCTATAGAAATGAAACGAAAGTCAAAAATTCGGATATATACGATATTGCTTCGCTCTCAAAAATAGTCGGTACATTGCCTAATGTTATGTTAGATTATGATGCCAAGAAGATTAATTTAGAAACCCACTTAGGACAAATGGTTCACAAAACGAAAGGAACCAATAAGGATTCTATTTCGTTTAAAGATTTATTATCGCATTATGCCCGTTTGCAAGCTTGGGAACCCTTTTATAAAAAAACAATCGATTCGGTAACTAAATTACCATTACAAAAATATTACCGTAAAACCCAATTGAAAGGATTTACCGAACAAGTAGCCGAAAATTTATATATTAGTAAATCGTATAACGATACTATTATTAAGAAAATAATAGACAGTAAATTATTGCCTAAAAAAGAGTACAAATACAGCGATTTTACGTTTATATTATTAAAAGAGTACCTAGAAACACATCATAAAAAAACATTAGATGTTTTAGCCGAAGAAAATTTCTTTTCAAAATTAGGAATGAATAACACACTGTACAATCCGTTACGAAAGTTCGATATGAGTGTCATTCCACCTACTGAAAAAGACACCTATTTCCGTCATCAGCTGGTTCAAGGTTACGTACACGATATGGCAGCCGCGATGCAGGGCGGAGTTGCAGGGCATGCAGGTATTTTTTCTAATTCCATTGATATAGCAAAAATGATGCAAATGTACTTGCAAAGAGGCAATTATGGAGGGATTCAGTATTTTTCAGAAAAAACGTTTAACGATTTTAATACCTGCTATTTTTGTGCCGAAGGAAACAGGAGAGGGCTAGGTCTTGACAAACCGCAATTGTCAGGAACACCAGGTCCTACATGTGGTTGCGCTTCATTAACAAGTTTTGGACATACTGGTTTTACAGGTACTATGGCTTGGGTCGATCCAGAAACCGAAATAGTGTATGTGTTTTTGTCTAACCGAACGTTTCCAGATTCAAACGCACCTAATAAATTAGCAAAAGAAAATATTAGAGAGGATATTCAAAAAATTATTTACGATGCGATTATTAATTAAGTTTAGTTAAATTTATCTAAAATCACGTAGGTATTTTTTATTTTTTGTAATTTCGAGGAATGAAAATAGCAATCGTTTGTTATCCAACTTTTGGAGGAAGTGGCGTTGTTGCCACCGAATTAGGCTTAGAATTAGCTCATAGAGGTCACGAAATACACTTTATTACGTACAGACAACCCGTTCGTTTAGCACTTTTAAACCCTAACGTACATTACCATGAGGTAAATGTTCCAGAATATCCATTATTTCACTATCAACCCTACGAATTGGCGTTGTCAAGTAAATTGGTTGATATGGTAAAGCTGCATAAAATAGATTTATTACATGTGCATTATGCCATTCCACATGCCTACGCAGGCTATATGGCTAAACAAATGCTAAAAGATCAAGGTATTGTTATTCCGATGGTTACTACATTGCACGGTACTGATATTACACTTGTAGGAAACCATCCGTTTTACAAAACTGCCGTTACATTTAGTATTAATAAATCAGACAAAGTGACTTCCGTTTCTCAAAGTTTGAAGGAAGATACGCTTCGGCTTTTTGACATTAGAAACGAAATAGCAGTAATTCCTAATTTCATCGAATTAGAAAATAAAATTATCGACAATATTCCTTGCAAACGTTCCGTAATGGCAAAGCCAGAGGAGCGAATAATTACACACATTAGTAATTTCAGGAAAGTAAAAAACATTCCCGATGTGATACATGTTTTTTATAAAATTCAGGAAAAGATACCTGCAAAATTAATGATGGTTGGCGATGGACCAGAAAAAGCAAAAGCCGAAAAATTGTGCGAAGAATTGGGTATAACTGACAAAGTCATATTTTTTGGAAACAGTCATGAAATAGACCAAATTTTGTGTTTTTCGGATTTGTTTTTATTACCGTCAGAAACCGAAAGTTTCGGTTTGGCAGCACTTGAAGCTATGGCGTGTAGTGTTCCCGTAATTTCTAGTAATTCAGGCGGTTTGCCAGAAGTAAATATTCATGGTGTTTCGGGATATCTAAGTAGTATAGGCGATGTAAACGATATGGCAGAAAATGCGCTTAAAATTATTTCTGACGAGACTGTTTTAAGCCAATTTAAGCAAAAAGCATTAGAAGTAGCCAAACAATTTTCTGTCGAAAAAATAGTGCCTTTGTATGAAAAATTATATAGAGAAGCAATAGAAGAATCTAAAACAAAAACAACGGTACTCTAATCTAGAATACCGTTGTTTTTAGTAAAAAAAAATATTTTTTTTAGAATCTATATCTTGCACTAACTCCTAAATCAGGACCAAAACTGCCATTTCGTGCTATTTCATAATCCCGACTGATATAAAATTCAGGTCTAACATCGAAAGAAACGGTTAGCGGAAATTTAAAATTGTATTCAACTCCAGCATCTCCTGCTATAACAGCAAATGCACCTGATTTAGTTTCAAAATTTGATGTATTCTTGTTGTAGTAATCTTTAGAACTATAAAAACCAGCACCTACTCCAGGACCTACATACCATTTAAACCCTTTTTTAATATCAAAAACCCATTGGTAAATTCCAACCAACTTAATGTCATTATGTCCATAACCGTTATCATTATAGTCATTATAGTAATAACTACTACCATAACCATAAGTGTACCCAATAGAACCATAATTACTTCGTCTAAAACCCAAATCCAATTCGATACGATTTTTTTTAGACAACGATGTTTGAAACGAAACTTCAGCCCCAACTCCAGTGTTTTCGCCTATTCTAACCCCAATTGTACTCTTTTGTGCGTGTGTGCTAAATGCAAAACCCGTAAGCAGTAAAGCAACCATGAATAATTTTTTCATAATATATTTTTGTTTATTTAACGTATTTAAACAGTCAATTATTGTGCCACGAATTCAAATTTTGCTGTTTATTTGAGTAAAAGTAAATTAAATGGGAATATTATTTTATAAGTTTTAATGATTAGGTTATATTTGTTACAAACAAACACTAATGGCAGGAAATAGTTACGGAAACCTTTTTAGGCTCACTACTTTTGGCGAATCCCACGGAGAAGCTCTTGGTGGAATTATCGATGGTTGCCCACCAAACATAGTACTCGACCTTGATGCCATTCAACTCGAAATGCAACGCCGTAAACCAGGGCAATCCGCTATTGTTACGCAACGTAAAGAAGAAGATGAAGTCCAATTTCTCTCTGGAATTTTTGAAGGAAAAACCACAGGAACGCCAATAGGTTTTATAATTCCGAACACAAACCAAAAATCTGATGATTATTCACATATAAAAGATTCGTATCGTCCTAGTCATGCGGATTATGTCTACGAAAAAAAATATGGAATTCGGGATTATCGCGGTGGCGGTCGTAGTTCAGCCAGAGAAACAGCCAGTAGAGTAGTGGCGGGAGCGATTGCAAAACAAGTCATTCCAGACATAAAAATAAATGCTTTTGTATCTTCTGTAGGAGATATTTTTATAGACAAACCATATCAAGATTTAGATTTTTCGTTAACCGAAACCAATGCCGTTCGTTGTCCAGATTTGGCTTCAGCGGAAAAAATGGAAAACTATATCAAAGAAATTAAAAAACAAGGAGATACCGTTGGCGGAACCATCACTTGTGTCATACAAAACGTGCCAATGGGTCTCGGAGAACCTGTATTTGATAAATTGCATGCCGAATTAGGAAAAGCCATGCTCTCTATAAATGCCGTAAAAGGTTTCGAATACGGCAGCGGATTTTGTGGTGCTAAAATGAAAGGAAGCGACCACAACGATTTGTATAATGAGGATGGAACGACCAGAACTAACCTGTCAGGCGGAATTCAAGGCGGAATTTCAAACGGAATGGATATTTATTTCCGTGTCGCTTTCAAACCCGTTGCCACACTTATTCAAAAACAAGAAGTACTCACAAATACCAACGAAATTACCGAACAACAAGGCAAAGGGCGTCATGATCCGTGCGTGGTACCTCGTGCTGTTCCCATTGTCGAAGCGATGGCAGCACTCGTAATCGCCGATTTTTTTCTGTTAAATAAAATGTATAAAAAATAAATATCACATTGAGCTTGTCTAAATGAGGAGCTATTTCCCGCTTTCCACTACAATCTTTTCCTTGCTAAAGAAGCAAGAAAAAGGATTTTTGTTTCAATCGGGGCTAAAAAAAACAATAACATTCAACCATAAACTATGACTTCAACAACATCTACAATCGAAAACAAACCCTCATTTTTCAGTAATTTAACAGCTCAAATTCTTATTGCCATGATTTTGGGTGCAATTTTAGGAATTTTCGTCCATAATAATTACACACTCGAAGCCGCTAAAGAATTTAGTGGTTATATCAAAATGTTGGCAACAGTCTTCATCCGTTTGGTACAAATGATAATTTCTCCGTTAGTATTTACCACATTAGTCGTAGGAATTGCCAAATTAGGCGATATCAAATCGGTAGGACGAATAGGCGGTAAAGCAATGGCTTGGTTTTTTACAGCCTCATTCGTTTCCTTATTAATAGGCATGTTTTGGGTTAATGTTTTGCATCCAGGAACTGGTTTGCAACTTTCAGATGTCGATGTTTCGGCAGCATCGGAAGTAACCGAAAAAACACAAAGCTTTTCCGCTCAAAATTTTATCGAACATATTATTCCTAAAAGTATTGTAGAAGCCATGGCAAACAATGAGATTTTACAAATTGTAATTTTCTCCATTTTTTTCGGATTAGCGGCTGCTTCCATTGGGGATTATGCAAAACCAGTCGTAAATGCTTTAGATAAAACGTCGCATATCATTCTAAAAATGGTAAATTATGTGATGAAATTTGCGCCAATAGGCGTATTTGGGGCTATCGCTGGGGTTTTTGCTATTCGAGATTTAAATGAATTATTACTAACCTATGCCAAGTTTTTCGGTTCATTTCTAGTAGGAATTTCTACTTTATGGGTTTTTCTTTTACTAATAGGGTTTGTGTTTTTAGGACATAGAATGAAAACGTTATTAAAACATATAGTGAGTCCATTAATTATTGCTTTTGGGACTACAAGTTCGGAAGCGGTGTTTCCTAAATTAACCGAAGAATTAGAGCGTTTTGGTGTCAAAGATAAAATTGTTTCGTTCATGTTGCCACTAGGCTATTCTTTCAATCTCGATGGCAGTATGATGTACATGACTTTTGCTAGTATTTTTATAGCACAAGCTTATGGTGTGCCTCTTGATATGCCCACACAATTGACTATGCTATTTGTTTTGATGCTTACTAGTAAGGGGATTGCAGGCGTTCCAAGAGCCAGTTTAGTTGTGGTTGCCGCTACTTGTGGTATGTTTGATATTCCTATTGAAGGAATTGCTTTAATATTGCCAATAGACCATTTTTGCGATATGTTTCGTAGCGCAACAAATGTACTAGGAAATGCACTGGCAACATCTGTTGTTGGTAAATGGGAGAAAGAATAAGTTATAATTTGATAAAAAAGAAACGGAGAACGACTTATATTATAAATCGTTCTCTTTTTTCTTTTTATCGGAATTCATCATCAGCATAACGGCTCCAATTAGACCCAATATAACAAGTCCGAATACAATAATCATGATAAATGCGCCATTTCCCCATGAATATAATGGTAGTATTAAATTTTTCATTGTTTCAATTTTTAAGTTGAGGTAAAGGTAAAACGATAATAAGAATAGTTTTATGATAATTATCATTTATTCTAAAAATTTCAATTTTAATTCCGCTGTAGGAATCATACATGATTCTTGTTTTCCATACCATTTGTACCTATTTTGGGCAATATAGTCATAGAGAAAATCACGAAAACCCGAAGGAATAATTCTAAAAAAGATTCCGTAAGTGAATAAGCCACCCAAATTTTTTACAATTTCTAATGCCGCCGCCGATTTGTAATAATATGCTTTTCCAGGCTCGTAAAAAATGATGCTATCAATATGTTTGGCATCAATTCCTATGTGTTTCATTATTTTTTCACCTAATTCAGATTGAATGGCTACAAAGCGAAAGATATCATTCTTATCGTGTTGTATTACATATTTCACAGTTTGATTACACAAATTGCAAACACCATCAAAAAGGATTATTTTTTTATTTTGGGGTAAATCGGTTACTTCCATACTTATTTTACTTGAACATATTCTAATTCCTCAATACTCACTTTTGAGGTAAAAACACCGTAGTTGACAACCGCTTTGTTTTTTTCAATTTTATCAATTGTACCAATCGATTTTCCGTCTTTCATGCGAACTCGATCTCCGATTTTTAAAATAACGGTAGGTTTTTCAGGTTCGAGAGCGGCTTTGAGTTTCTTTTCTTTTTTAACTTCTCGAATTTCTTCAACCTTTACTTTTACTTCTTCAAGGATTACTTTTTCAATTTCTTTTTTGACTTTAATTTCTTTGACAGTCAATTTTTTTCGCTTTGAATTTTCTACTTCGACCATTTTCAAAAATTCGGCAATAAGCTCTTTTTTATTTTTATTATGAAAGTATTTTTCTGAAATGTCATCAATTTTCTGCCCCATGTAAATATGCTTCTGGTTGCTATCGTACAATTCCTGATAGCTTTCCAGTTTTTGTTTGATTTTTACATTAATGGTTTCCATTTTTTTACCTTCTTCTCTTGCTTTGGTTTCTTCTTCTTTCAGATTTTGAGAAGTTTTTTCCATCTTAGAGCGTTCTTTTTGTAGGGTTGCAATGGTTTTGTCAAAACGCACTTTTCCCACTTCGATTTTCTTTTTTGCTCTATTGATTAACCCAAAAGGAATGCCATTTTTTTGGGCTACTTCAAAGGTAAATGAACTTCCCGCTTGTCCTAAAACTAGTTTGTATAAGGGTTCTAATGTTTTTTCATCAAAAAGCATATTGGCATTGGTCGCAAAAGGCAACTCGTTAGCTAGAATTTTCAGATTAGAATAGTGTGTCGTTATGATACCAAAAGCTTCTCGATGGTAAAATTCTTCCAAGAAAATTTCTGCCAATGCACCACCTAATTCAGGATCGGAACCCGTGCCAAATTCATCGATTAAAAACAACGTTTTGGCATTGCATTTCTTTAGAAAATAATTCATGTTCTTCAATCGGTAGCTATAAGTACTCAAATGATTTTCAATCGATTGGTTGTCGCCAATGTCAGTCAAAATACGATCAAACAAACAGGTTTCGCTGCGCTCGTGAACAGGAATTAGCAAACCTGATTGTAACATTAATTGGAGTAAACCAACTGTTTTTAGCGAAATAGTTTTTCCTCCCGCGTTTGGTCCGGAGATGACAATAATTCTTTTTTCTTGATTAAATTCGATCGTTTGTGGATGCGTAATTTCGTTCTTAACTTTATTGGTTAAATACAAAATAGGGTGGTAGGCATCTCTAAAATATATTTTTCTTTCTTTCGTTATTTTTGGTAAGACAGCATTTATTCGAGTGGCATATTTTGCTTTGGCAGCAATCACATCGATATCGCTTAAAAAATCTTGATATTGGATTAACAAAGGCAAATACGGACGAATGGTATTAGTTAATAGTTTTAAAATTCGAGTTATTTCTTCCTTTTCCTCATATTCAAGATTACTTAATTCACGGGAGTATCGCAATGTGGCTTCGGGTTCTATAAAGGCTAAACTTCCCGTTTTAGAACTGCCTAAAATTGTTCCTTTTACTTTTCGGCGATACATAGCTAAGACTGCTAAAACTCTGCGATTTTGCACAAAACTTTCTTTGATGTCGTCCAAATAACCCAAACCGTTATATTGCGTTAAAGCGATGCCAAAACTCTGATTTACCTTACCGCGAACCAAGTTCATATTTCTACGAATTTCGAGTAATTTTGGCGAAGCATTGTCTTTTATTTCACCATATTTATCAACTATTTCATCAATAGCAGTGATAATGGCTTTGGTCAGTTCGATTTGGCTTGATTTGGCATATAAAGTAGGATAATAATCTTCAAATTTTTTGAGAAACTGTAGTAATATGTTCGTATTTTCAGATAATGTTGCAATTTTCCTAAAGCTTCCCACTTCAAGAAAACTGTCCTCGATGCCTAGAAATTTTATTTCATGAGTAATAGCGTCAAAACCATGATTAGGAAAGGCATTATTATTTTGAAAAGAAGCAACATATTCAGAGGTTTGGTGCAAAGCAGTTAGTAACGATTCTTCGTCTTTAAATGGGGTTATTTCTAATGCTTTTTGTTTACCAATATCAGTATTACAAATAGTTGATATGGTATCTAAAACGGTAGAAAATTGTAAATCTTGAAGTGTTTTTTCGGTAATTGAAATCATTGTTTTAAGCTGCAAAGGTTCTAAGTGGCAAAGCTTCAAAGTTACAAAGTTTCGAAGTACTAATGAATCAAAGTGATTATATTTGTAAAAAAAATAACAAATGTTACCTATAATTAAAGCTAATTCTTGGGCTGATTTTTTTGAAACTGAAAATAAGAAACCTTATTTTGAAGATTTGATGCATGCTGTTGCTGAAGAATATCAAAATTATACTTGTTTTCCGCCAAAGGATTTGATTTTTAATGCTTTTAATTCTTGTAGTTTCAAGGATTTGAAAGTAGTTATTATAGGTCAAGATCCTTATCATGGAGAAGGGGAGGCAAATGGTTTGTGTTTTTCTGTCAATGAAGGTGTAAAAATTCCGCCATCGTTAAAAAATATTTTTGCTGAAATAAATACCGAATACGACCGGATTTTCTCACCCACTTCTGGTAATTTAGAATCTTGGGCAAAGCAAGGGATTTTACTTCTAAATGCTTCATTGACTGTTCGTAAAGATTTAGCAAACAGTCACAAACACTTGAAGTGGAATCTTTTTACCGATGCCGTTATTCAGTACATTTCAGACAATTCTGAACACGTTGTTTTCTTACTTTGGGGCAGTTTTGCACACAAAAAAGGAAGCAAAATAAATAGAGATAAACATTTGGTTCTCGAAACGGGACACCCATCGCCACTGAGTGCTAATCGTGGTTTTTGGTTTGGAAACACTCATTTTAAGTTGACAAATGAGTATTTGAAATTGAATGGTTTTAGTGAAATTGAATGGTAGTTTTTTATAAATGCTTCAAAGAAGTTGCTACTACGAATTCTAGCCCCGATCGAAGTGAAAATCCTTTTTATAATTTGCC
>CAXYWC010000003.1:0-78264 GCA_964292845.1 uncultured Flavobacterium sp.
CGGTTAATGAATATGTGATTTCGAACAATTTAGATTTAGAAATTCGTTTCGATATCATTGCGGTTTACAAAGAAGGAAAAGAATTTAAAATCGAACATTTGGAAGACGCTTTCTATCATTTTTGACATCATCAAAAGTGTCTAAATTTTAAAATCTGTGAATCTGCGGTAAAAAAAATAATTAAGGAGCAGGATTTGGAATTAATTCGTGAATTTTATTTATTTCTGCTACAACAGCATCCGTTAACTTCACATCAAAAGCATTGATATTTTCTTCTAATTGTTCGATGCTTGTTGCGCCAATAATTGTTGACGTTACAAATTGCTGATGATTTACAAACGCAAGTGCTAATTCGGTTACTGTCAATCCGCAATGGTGTGCTAAATCTTGATACATTTTTGTTGCTTTAAAGCAGTTTCCATTTGTATATCGGACAAAATTAGGAAACAAACCCAGTCTTGAATTTGGCAATAGTCCGTTTGAATGTTTTCCTGACAACATTCCAAAACCAAGAGGCGAATAAGCCAATAAACCTACATTTTCACGCATGCAAATTTCCGAAAGTCCTACTTCAAACAATCGATTTAATAAAGAGTATGGGTTTTGAATGCTAGCAATTCTAGGCAAATTATGTTGCTCACTTTCGTTCAAAAATTTCATAACACCCCATGGATTTTCGTTAGAAACCCCAATGTGTTTTATTTTTCCTTCTTTTATTAATCCATCGAAAGTGGTTAAAACATCAAAAATAGAGTCGTTCCATTGGTTGTCAATTTTAGACAAACCACGCTGCCCAAACATATTCATAATACGTTCTGGCCAATGCATTTGGTACAAATCGATATAATCTGTTTGAAGATTTTTTAAACTCAAATGAACTGCTTCGTGTATGCTTTTTTTAGAAAAATCCAATGGCTCACGAATGTACCCCATGCCACGATTAGGTCCAGCAATTTTAGTAGCTACAATTATATTTTCTCGTTTACTCGGACCTATTTTTTGAATCCAAGAACCAATATGGCGTTCGGTACTTCCAAAAATATGTTCGTTTCCTCCTATTGGATACATTTCGGCTGTATCTAGAAAATTAATGCCTCTTTCTGTGGCAAAATCCAATTGAGAATGCGCTTCTGCTTCTGTATTTTGATTGCCAAAGGTCATGGTTCCTAAGCAAATTTGACTTACATATATCTCGGTATTGGGTAATAAAACGTAGCGCATTTTTTCTTTTTTTTAAAGGCCAAAGATACAAAGTTGAATCTTAATTTATAAAAAAAGGTTCAGAATAAAAACGCTGAACCTTTCTTGTAATAGGTATGTTTAACTTAATTGATTTCGTTCAACATTTTTGAAATTTCATCTAATTTTGGTGTTAAAATAATTTCGATTCTTCTATTTTTTGCTTTTCCATCAGGCGTGTCGTTGCTCATTAAAGGAGAAAATTCGCCACGACCTGCAGCGGTAAGATTTTGTTTGTTTATTTTAGCGTTTTCACCTAAAATATTTACAATAGAAGTAGCTCTTTTTGTAGATAAATCCCAGTTGTTTTCTATTTGACCTACAGCTCCAGCAAATTTATCATTATCGGTATGACCTTCTATAAGCACTGAAATATCTGGATTATCCCCAAGAACTTTCCCTACAGCGACAACTGCTTTTTTACCTTCAACACCAACAGCCCAGCTTCCTGATTCGAAAAGCAGTTTGTTTTCCATAGAAACATATACTTTTCCGTCTTTTTGTTGCACGGTAAGTCCTTTTCCTTCAAATGCTTTTAGCGATTTAGACAAGGTTTCTTTTAGTTTTTTCATCGACGCTTCTTTAGCCGCAATCAATCCTTCCAATTCGTTTACACGATCGGAACGTTCTTTTAAATCAGAGCTTAGTTTTCCTAATCGTGCTTTTTCAGCCGCTAGTGCTTTTTCTTTGGATTCTAATTGTGCTAATAAATCACGATTTTTTTCCATGTTTGCTTTAAGCGATTCGTCACTGTTTTTTTCTAAAGCCGTGTAGGAATTTTGCAATGCTTTTAGATTATTGCTAGAAGCCGTGTAATCAGCAGCTAGTTTGTCTCTTTCCGTTTTTAGTTTATTAAACGATTCTGTTAGTTTGTCTAAATCTGTTTTTAGCGCTGTTTTATCGGCATCTAATTGCTTTTTTTCGTTTTTCAACGCTTCATTTTCATCCGAAAGGGAATTTCGTTCTTTTTTAAGTTCGGCAAATTTGGTTTCTAAATCGGTGTATATTTTTTTAGAAACACATGATGTGGTTAGTGCTAAAACTAACAATCCTAAGGAAATTTTCTTGATCATTATTTTGGGGTTTTATTGATTTTTATTGAAATTAAATTATTCTATTTCTACCAAAACAGGGCAATGGTCTGAATGTTTGGCTTCGGGCAAAATAAGAGCTCGTTTCATTCTGCTTTTTAGTGGCTCGCTTACTAAATTATAGTCAATCCGCCAACCTTTGTTGTTTCCTCTAGCACCAGCTCTATAGCTCCACCAAGAGTACTGGTGTGGTTCTTTGTTAAAATGGCGAAAACTATCTATAAAACCACTTTTCATAAAACCATCTAACCACGCTCGCTCTACAGGTAAAAATCCAGAAACAGTAGCATTACGAATAGGGTCGTGAATGTCTATGGCTTGATGGCAAATGTTATAATCGCCACAAATAACGAGGTTCGGAATTACTGTTTTTAGGTTGTTTATATACTTCTGAAAATCGTCCATAAACATAAATTTATGATCTAACCTTGCAATATTAGTGCCAGAAGGCAAATACAAACTCATTATTGAAATATCCTCGAAATCGACTCGAACGGTTCTTCCTTCAAAATCCATGTGTTCGATTCCTGTTCCAAAAACAATATTTTTAGGCTCGGTTTTAGACAAAATTGCCACACCGCTGTAGCCTTTTTTTTGTGCCGAGAAATAATATTGGTACGGATAACCCGCTAATGCAATTTCCAGTACAGGAATTTGGTCTTCGGTAGCTTTTATTTCCTGAAGGCAAATAACATCGGGGTTTGCGGCAGTCAACCACTCTAAAAAACCTTTAGTAATAGCGGCACGAATACCGTTTACGTTGTACGAAATAATCTTCATTATGTTGGAAATTCTTTTTCCCAAAAGTAGAGAAAAAAACAGTCCATTTGAAAAAGAAAATTAATTTAGTTTTAAATTATTTATAATCAAACTTGTACCCTTCGTTTCTTGATAGATATTTTTGATTCGCTTAAATTTTTTAGATACATTCGACAATTTTGTTATCTTTGTTTTTAGCAAAAAAAATAAAAACTAAATGGGTTTAGTTACTGCCAAAGAAGTTGCAAAAGCAATAAATACTGATAAATATGGTGTTCTGGGAACTTTCTCGGGGTGGTTGCTCATGAAAGCACTTAAAATTTCTACGCTCAATAAAATTTACGACAGAAACAAACATTTGTCGGAATTAGAATTTTTGAACGCTATATTAGATGAATTTCAGATAAAATTTGAAATTCCAGAAGAAGATTTAAAAAGACTACCCAAAGACGGTGCGTATATCACCATTTCAAACCACCCACTTGGTGGCATAGACGGTATTTTGCTCTTAAAACTAATGCTCGAAAGAGAGCCGAATTTTAAAATTATTGCCAATTTTTTATTGCATAGGATAGAACCTATGAAACCGTATATTATGCCCGTAAATCCTTTTGAAGACCATAAGGATGCTAAGTCGAGCGTGATTGGACTTAAAGAAACGCTACGTCATTTAAGAGACGGGAAACCACTAGGAATGTTTCCTGCCGGCGAAGTTTCTACTTACAAAGACGGTAAAATAATGGTCGACAAACCTTGGGAAGAAGGCGCCATGAAAGTCATTAGAAAAGCGCAAGTTCCTGTAGTTCCTATTTATTTTCATGCTAAAAATAGTCGCTTTTTTTATTTTTTATCTCAAATAAATGATACGCTACGAACAGCAAAATTGCCATCAGAATTGCTTACTCAAAAAGATCGGGTAATCAAAGTGCGTATTGGAAAACCTATTTCTGTTGCCGAACAAAACGAACACGAATCCTTAGAAGAATATTCTGAATTTTTGCGAAAAAAAACATACATGCTTTCAAATCCTTTCGAAAAAGAGAGCAAATTACTAACCGTTCCTACTTTAAAAATACCTAAAAATCCTAAAGAAATTGTTATAGGTGCCAATCAAGACAAAATGATTGCCGAAGTTGAATTGCTTCGCAAAGGAGATTATCGGTTGTTGCAAAGTAAAAATTATGAAGTATTTCTGGTCGAAGCCGATAAAATACCTAATGTTTTGCACGAAATAGGAAGGTTGCGAGAAATTACCTTCAGAGAAATAGGCGAAGGAACGAATGAATCGACTGATATAGATGCCTTCGACAAGTACTACCACCACATGTTTTTATGGGATAGTGATGAGAATAGAATTGCGGGAGCCTACCGAATGGGGTTGGGTTCGCAAATTTTTGCTAAATACGGCATAAATGGGTTTTACCTACAAGATTTGTTCCGTTTTGAGCCCGAATTATACGATATGATGAGCAAATCTATCGAAATGGGACGTGCTTTTATCTGCAAAGAGTATCAGCAAAAACCGATGCCTTTGTTTTTACTTTGGAAAGGAATTGTGCATACCACGTTACGCTACCCAGAACATAATTTCCTAATTGGAGGCGTGAGTATTAGCAATCAATTTTCTGATTTTTCAAAATCGCTCATGATTGAGTTTATGAAATCCAATTATTACGATCCTTATGTAGCACAATATGTGCACCCTAAAAAAGAATACAAAGTAAAACTAAAAGATGCCGACAAAGATTTTATCTTTGATGAAGCGGAAGCCGATTTAGTGAAGTTTGATAAAATTATTGACGAACTAGAACCTGGAAATTTAAGGTTGCCCGTTTTAATTAAAAAATACATCAAACAAAACGCACGAGTTATTGCGTTTAATGTAGATCCGCTTTTCAACAATGCCGTTGATGGGTTAATGTACATTAGAATTGCCGATTTGCCAGAAAGTACCGTAAAGCCCGTTATGGAAGAATTTCAAGCAGAATTAGAAAGAAAACTGACTGAAAAAGGAGAATTATAAAAAAAATCTCGTTTTTTTATTGATGAAAATTGCAAATTAATAGGCGTTTGCAACCAAAAGGGCATACACAAACAATCAAACCTATTGGCATAAAATAATTCCCATTGAGTACCGAAATTATCTCTAAAAAATACAGCGAACAAGCTAAAATTGTTAATCTATCTAAAGCAATTACTGGCGACAACAAGATTCATATTAAAGGATTGGTGGGTTCGTCATTTTCGTTTGTCATTCAAGCTTTGTTTGCAAAAAGCGACAATTCTTTTTTGTTATTGTGTAACGAAAAAGAAGAAGCGGCTTATATACTAAATGATTTAGAACAGCTCGTTGGCGATCAAGACGTATTATTTTATCCAAGTTCTTACCGAAGACCGTATCAAATTGAGGATACTGACAATGCGAATGTTTTACTCCGATCGGAAGTTTTAAACCGACTCAATTCTCGTAAAAAACCAGCTATTATTGTTTCGTATCCCGAAGCCATTTTTGAGAAAGTGGTAACTAAGAAAGAATTAGAAAAAAACACGTTAAAAATCTCGATAGGAGACCAAGTGTCTATCGATTTTATCAATGAAGTTTTATTTGAATACGAATTCAAAAGAGTCGATTTTATTACAGAACCTGGCGAATTTTCTGTTCGTGGCGGAATTTTAGATGTATTTTCTTTTTCGAACGATAATCCTTACCGAATCGAGTTTTTTGGTAACGAAGTAGATAGCATTCGAACTTTCGATGTGGCCACACAACTATCAATCGAAAAGAAAAATAAAATCGCAATTATTCCCAATTTCGAAAATAAATTTTTACAAGAAAATAGAGAAAGTTTTCTAGAATATATAAATGCTAGAACAACTATTTTTATTCAAAATACAGATTTATTATTAACTCATCTTGACAAATTATTTAGCAAAGCTGAAGAAACTTTCGAGAAGTTAAACAAAGATATTAAGCACGCTTCACCAGAACAATTATTTCTAAATCAGAAAGCATTCATCAAGCAAGCCTTAAATTTTTGTGTGGTCGAAACGGCTTCGAAACCTACTTTTAGAACATCGGAAACTTTCGAATTTCATATCAAACCACAACCTTCTTTCAATAAACAATTCGATTTGTTGTTAAATAATTTGAAAGACAACCAAGAACACAATTACAAAAATTATTTGTTTTGTTCGAATCAGCAACAAGCCAAACGTTTTCATGATATTTTTGAGAGTCTTGATGAACAAAATCACGAAACCATAACCAAGCAATACGAAACAATTGTTTTGCCATTGTATCAAGGTTTTGTCGATGAGGAAAACCAAATTGCGTGTTATACTGACCATCAAATTTTTGAAAGATATCATAAATTTAGCATCAAAAATGGTTATTCAAAAAAACAAACCATAACACTAAAAGAACTGACTTCACTGGTAGTTGGAGATTATGTAACGCACATTGACCACGGAATTGGAAAATTTGGTGGCTTGCAAAAAATACAAGTTGAAGGCAAAACACAAGAAGCGATAAAACTCGCGTATGCTGATAATGATATTGTCTATGTAAGTATTCATTCGCTACACAAAATCTCAAAATATACAGGTAAAGATGGCTCGCCTCCCAAGATTTATAAATTGGGTTCTGGCGCTTGGAAAGCTTTAAAACAAAAAACCAAAGCCCGAGTAAAACACATTGCTTTCAACTTAATTCAATTGTATGCCAAACGAAGATTAGACAAAGGATTTGCATTTGCGCCCGATAGTTATTTGCAACACGAGTTAGAAAGTTCTTTTATTTATGAAGACACGCCAGACCAGTTAAAATCGACACAAGAAGTCAAAGCCGACATGGAAAGTGATCGCCCAATGGACAGATTGGTTTGCGGTGATGTAGGTTTCGGAAAAACGGAAGTTGCTATTCGCGCAGCATTTAAAGCGGTAGATAACGGAAAACAAGTTGCTATATTAGTACCAACAACCATTTTAGCATACCAACATTATCGCACATTTAGCGAAAGGTTAAAAGATATGCCAGTGACTATTAATTATGTAAATCGATTTAGAACCGCCAAACAAAAAGCCGAAACACTAAAAGATTTAGAATCGGGAAGACTCGATATTATTATAGGAACGCATCAATTAGTCAATAAAAATGTAATTTTTAAAGATTTAGGATTACTTATTGTTGATGAAGAACAAAAATTCGGGGTTAATGTAAAAGACAAACTCAAAACCATTACTGCCAATGTTGATACGCTAACATTAACCGCAACACCCATTCCGAGAACCTTACAGTTTTCGCTCATGGCCGCACGAGATTTATCAGTCATTACTACGCCGCCACCCAATCGTTATCCTATAGAAACGCACGTAGTTGGTTTTAATGAAGAAACGATTCGTGATGCTATCTCGTTCGAAATTGAACGTGGCGGACAAGTGTTTTTCATTAATAATCGAATAGAAAATATTAAGGAAGTCGCAGGTATGATCCAGCGATTGGTTCCTGATGCAAAAGTGGGTATTGGTCATGGACAAATGGACGGTAAAAAACTCGAAGAGCTCATGTTGGCGTTTATGGAAGGCGAATTTGATGTTCTGGTCGCTACAACAATCATCGAAAGCGGATTAGATGTACCGAATGCGAATACGATTTTCATTAACAATGCAAATAATTTTGGATTATCCGATTTGCATCAAATGCGAGGTCGAGTGGGTCGAAGCAATAAGAAAGCTTTTTGTTATTTTATTACGCCTCCTTATTCTGTCATGACTGAAGATGCTAGAAAGCGAATTCAAGCTTTAGAGCAATTTTCGGAACTAGGAAGTGGTTTAAATATTGCCATGAAAGATCTCGAAATTCGTGGTGCAGGAGATTTATTAGGTGGTGAACAAAGCGGTTTCATAAACGAAATAGGTTTTGATACCTATCAGAAAATTATGAATGAAGCTATCGAAGAACTTAAAGAAAATGAATTTAAGGATTTGTATGAAAACGACGATGAAACAGTAGAAAAAGAATATGTAAAAGATTTGCAAATAGATTCTGATTTCGAATTATTGTTCCCAGACGATTACATTAATAGTGTGACCGAACGTTTGGCTTTGTATAATGCATTAGCCATTATTAAAGACGAAAAAGGATTACTAGAATATGAAAAACAACTAATAGATCGTTTTGGTCCTTTGCCAAAACAAGCCATTGCTTTACTAAATAGTTTACGAATAAAATGGATTGCTACCCAAATTGGAGTCGAAAAACTAATCCTAAAACAAGGCAAAATGGTTTGCTATTTTGTATCAGACCAACAAAGTGATTATTACCAATCGAAACGTTTTCATCAAGTATTACAATTTGTACAAAAACAACCGCAATTGTGCAAAATGAAAGAAAAAGAAACCAAAAATGGGTTGAGGTTACTATTAACTTTCGAAAATGTAAAAAGTATTAAAAAAGCGTTGGAATTGATGGAGATGGTTTAAAAAAAACAAGAAAACGCATTGTTAAAACTGTTGTAAATGTATTTTGAAGTTATAGCAATTACCGCTATCTTTGAAAAAATGTTTTTAGATGAAAACTCTTTTTGTATCATTCGTTACTTTGATGACAATGGTAGTATTTTCGCAAAATCCTTATACAGTAATCAATCCTGTTGCGGCTGCTCCTAGCCAAAATTTGCCGCCAAACGAACAATTAGCACAAAATTATTTCGACCGAGGCGAGTTTGATAAAGCCATATTGATTTATGACGATTTAGCAAAAGGACAACCCAATAATTACCATTATTTTCAGAAACAAATTGCTTGTTACCAGCAACTAAGCCAATTTGATAAAGCCGAAGCGAGCATTAAAAATAGAATAGAAAAAACCAAACAACCTAATTTATACATCGAATTAGGGTATAATTATCAATTGCGAAAAAATACCGAAAAAGCGGACAAAAACTACAAAATTGCTTTGGGAAAAATACAAGAAAACCCCAATAATGTCTATACCATTGCCCGTGATTTTGAACAAAAAGTACTGCCAGAACAAGCCATTGAAGCATACAAACTGGGAGCAACAGGAAACCCCAATGCCAATTTTGATTACCAAGTATCGCTTTTGCAAGGGCAACTGGGCAAAATAGATTTAATGATAGATACCTTGTTGGATTATTCGTATAAATTCCCCAATAATTTAGCGTTAGTCCAAAACCAATTTACCCGTTTTATGGCCGAAGACGCACAAAAAAGCTTTTCGGAATATCTCAAAAAAGCATTGCTCATTCGGACACAGAAAACACAAGACATTTTTTGGAATCAATACATGAGTTGGTATTTTGTACAACAAAAAGACTACGCAAAAGCATTCATTCAAGAAAAAGCAATTTTCAAAAGAAATGCCGATAATTTAGGCAATATCATCAATCTGGCTAAATTAACTATTGAGGATAAAGAAATAGAAACCGCTACCGAAATCCTAAACTTTATCTTGCTAAACACACAAGATCTTGGCTTACAAATGGAAGCCCATTATCAGTTGACCTCCATCGATATCCATAAAGCGACAACAACCGAATATCCAATTATAAAGGAAAAGCTCACTTTATTATTAAAAAAATACGGAATTTCGCCTTATTCTATTCAACTACAAATTCTAACTGCTCATTTTGATGCTTTTTATTTAAAACAATTTGAATCGGCAAAAACAATGTTAACCAAAACCTTAGATTTACCTTTGAATAGTTACCAAAAAGCCGATATAAAGATGGAATTGGCCGATATTTTATTGCTCGACGAAAAATTCAACCAAGCCATAATATATTACGCCCAAATAGAAGATGATTTAGCAAACAATCAAATAGCACACGAAGCGGGTTTAAAAATGGCAAAAGCCAGCTATTACAAAGGCGATTTCGAATGGGCACAAAAGCAATTTACGGTATTAAAATCATCGACATCGCAACTTATTGCTAACGATTCGATGGAATTGTTTTTACTCATTAGCGATAATACTGTGGAAGATTCGACACAAGTGGCCTTGAAAAAATTCGCTAAAGCCGATTTTTTAGCCTATCAAAACAAAAATGCAGAAGCATTACAATTATTTGAAACTATTTTAACCCAACACAAAGGCGAAAAAATTACCGCTGTAACTTTGCTACGAATAGGGAAATTGTACGAAAAACAAAATAATTTCCCCCAAGCACTTAACTATTATCAACAAATAATAGACCAATATGCCGAAGAAATTTACATCGATGAAGCTTTGTTTTTTTCGGCCGAAATTTACAGAAAACAATTGCCCGATATTGCAAAAGCAAAAACCTATTACGAGAAAATAATATTCAGTCACGAGGACAGCATCTATTTTGTCGAAGCCAGAAATAATTATAGGAAAATGCGAGGAGACACCAATCTTTAATTTCAATTTCAAAAATCAATGGCAATTTCAATAAAAAAATCTAAAAAATGATACTATACAACGTTACCATCAACATTCACGAAAGTGTGCACGACCAATGGTTTTCATGGATGCAAGAAAAACACATTGCCGACGTTCTAGCCACAGGGAAATTTTCTTCGGCAAGAATGGTCAAAGTATTAATAGAAGAAGAAATGGGCGGAACTACCTATTCCATTCAATACACAACCGACAGTAAAAATACGTTACAGAAATATTATGAGGAAGATGCACCTCGTTTGCGTGAAGAGGGTTTGCGCCTTTTTGGCGATAAAATGCTGGCTTTCCGAACCGAATTAGAAGTAATTAGCGAGCATTAAAATTATGGAAATTCATTTTCAAACCAAAGAAGAAAGCAATAAAAAACAGTTGGAATATTTTTTTGAAATTATCCAAAGTAGAGCGTATTTATAGTTTTTTAGGATTGATTCTCAAAATGAAACAATTTCCAACAAAGCGTAAAATTGAAAATAAAAGCAATAATTTTGTGATTGAATTAAAAGAGAAAATAAAATGATTCAAAACGGGGACACTAACATCAATCAATTTCAATAGCACGCAGATACAAAGATTTATTAGACATTCAGCAACTTCGGGCTATTAATAAAAAATAAAATCCAACTTCAATTCGTTTTTTTGAAGACAAATTAACCAATAAGAGCGATTGCTTTATGCCTCGCAATAATGATATGGAAGCAGTAAAAGCAAAAAAACACCTCGGACAACATTTTCTAAAAGATGAAAGCATCGCAAAAGCAATTGCCGACACGTTAAACCTAGAAGGCTATGACGATGTGTTGGAAATAGGACCAGGAATGGGCGTTCTTACAAAATATTTATTGGACAAACCCATCACGACTTATGTTGTTGAAATCGATACCGAATCGGTGAGCTATCTAGATGCAAATTATCCAAAATTAAAAGATAAAATCATTGCTAAGGATTTTTTAAAATATGATGTTAATGCCATTTTTGAAGGAAAACAGTTTGCCATTATTGGAAACTTTCCCTACAATATTTCGACACAAATTGTATTTCGCGCTTTAGAATATCGCAACCAGATTCCAGAGTTTGCTGGTATGTTTCAAAAAGAAGTGGCTCAAAGAATTTGCGAGAAAAAAGGAACCAAAGCCTACGGAATTTTATCGGTTTTAGTACAAGCGTTTTATGACGCCGACTATTTGTTTACTGTAGATGAATCCGTATTTATCCCACCACCCAAAGTAAAATCAGGTGTATTACGCTTGCGAAGAAAAAAAGAGTACAGTTTGCCTTGTAATGAAAAACTGTTTTTTACCGTGGTGAAAACTGCTTTTCAGCAACGAAGAAAAACCTTGAGAAATAGTTTAAAAACCTTAAATTTGTCGGACAATTTAAGAGAAGACGAAGTTTTTAATCTGCGTCCGGAACAATTAGACGTGCAACAATTTATAGAACTGACTCAAAAAATAGAAGCCGATGGAGTTTAAAATCAGCAAAGACCTAATACAAGAATTAGAGCAACTTATAGAAAGTAAAAACGACCAACAATTGGAGATTTTACTAAATGACTTGCACCATGCTGATATTGCCGAGATTCTCGACGAACTCGATTTTGACGAAGCCACTTATATTTTTAAACTACTTGATTCCGAAAAAACAGCCGAAATTCTTCTTGAACTAGAAGAAGATTTGCGAGAAAATATTTTAAGCCGATTATCGCCAAAAGAAATTGCTGAAGAATTAGACGAACTCGAAACCAATGATGCTGCCGACATTATTGCCGAACTTTCCCAAAGCAAAAAACAAGAAGTAATTTCTGAACTTCAAGATGTTGAACATGCCAAAGATATTGTCGATTTGCTCCGTTATGACGAAGATACTGCTGGAGGAATTATGCACAAAGAGTTGGTAAAAGTCAACGAGAATTGGAGTGTATTTACGTGCATTAAAGAAATGAGAATTCAGGCAGAAAACATCTCAAAAATACATTCTATTTATGTAGTAGATGATGAAAACCGATTAAAAGGACGCTTATCACTCAAAGATTTACTCATTACATCAACAAGAACCTCTATTCGAGATGTGTATATTCCAAAATTAAACTCGGTAATGGTTGATACTGAAGATGTTGAGGTAGCTCGGATTATGCAAAAGTACGATTTAGAAGCCATCCCAGTTGTTGATGAATTGGGCAGGCTTGTAGGACGCATCACTATTGATGACATTCTCGATGTAATCAAGGACGAAGCCGACCAAGATTACCAATTAGCAGCAGGTATCTCGCAAGATGTTGAAGCAGATGACAGTATTTTAGAACTCACAAGAGCGCGACTGCCTTGGTTAGTATTAGCACTACTTGGCGGTTTTATTTCTGTAAAAATGTTAGGCCTTTTTGAAGGAGCCATGCTCAAACATGGAGAGTTGTTTTTTTTCACCCCTCTTATTGCCGCAATGGCAGGAAATGTGGGTGTACAATCATCGGCCATTATTGTGCAAGGTTTAGCAAACAACACCCTAAGCGGCTCCTTATTTAACCGATTAATAAAAGAGATTTCATTAAGTCTTCTAAACGGCGTAATACTCGCAACAATTTTATTTTTAGGAAGTTACTTCCTTTTAAATGCAGACTTAAAAATAGGTATAACAGTTACTATTTCGCTTATTTCTGTAATTATAATAGCATCGCTCATCGGTACATTTGTTCCTATTTTATTAGATAAATTAGGAATAGATCCAGCACTTGCCACAGGGCCATTTATTACAACAAGCAATGATATTTGTGGTATTTTAATCTACTTTTCAATTGCTAAATTAATTTTAGGTTTCTAAATTTGAATACATGAAAATACACATCATTGGTGGCGGAAACTTAGGTGTTGCCATTGCTTTAGGAATAGCAGACCACACGACAAACAACACTATTGTGGTTACCAAAAGAAATACCGCAACCATCTCCCATTTGCAAGAAAAAGGAATCGAAATTTCAGCAAATAATTCTCATCATATTCAAGAAGCGGATTGCATCATTTTGACTGTAAAACCATATCAAGTAGAAACTGTTTTAACAGAAATTGCCGATAAAATTCAAAACAAAACCATCATTTCAGCAGTAAGTGGTCTTTCGATAGAGACTCTTCAAAGTTTGGTAGGAAAAAACAATGCTGTCATTCGAATTATGCCCAATATTGCCATACAGTTTGGCGAATCAGCCACTTGTATTGCGTTTAACCAAAAAAATGAAACTGAAGCTCAAAAAGTAATTTCGCTATTTCAAGAACTAGGAACAGCTCCTGTAATAGAAGAAAAACTAATGGATGCCGCCACCGTTCTTGGTGCTTGCGGAACAGCTTACGCCTTGCGCTACATTCGTGCCTCTATGCAAGCAGGAATAGAAATTGGTTTTGATGCCCAAACGGCACTCGCTATAGCAGCCCAAACGGCAAAAGGAGCTGCAAAAATGCTACTAGAAGAAAAAGTACATCCAGAACAACTCATAGACAAGGTAACCACACCACAAGGTTGCACTATTGTAGGACTCAACGAAATGGAACATCAAGGTTTTAGTTCTTCGCTTATAAAAGGAATAAAAACCTCGCTACAAAAAATAAAAGAATAAACTTTGAGTTCGTTATAAAAAGAAAAAAGCACCCTTGCTTTTACTGTTGAATACAGCAAAAAAGACGGTTCGCAATGTAGCAAACCGTCTTTCTTTATTTCTATCTATTTTCAAATTACGAATTCATCAAACTTTCAATTTCCTCTACTTCAATAGGAATGTTTCGCATTAAGTTGAAAGGTTCTCCTTTTTCTTGTACCACAACATCGTCTTCTAGTCTAATACCAAAACCTTCGGCAGGGATATAAATTCCAGGTTCAACTGTAAACACCATATTGGCTTTCATAGGTTCGTGTAACAATCCATAATCGTGCGTGTCTAATCCCATGTGGTGCGAGGTTCCGTGCATGAAATATTTTTTGTATGCTGGCCATTCTGGGTTTTCGTTTTGTACATCGGCTTTGTCAAGCAACCCTAAACCAAGTAATTCGGAAGTCATGATTTTGCCTACTTCTACTTGATACGGTTTCCATAAAGTGCCTGGTGTAAGCATTTTTGTAGCTTCATTTTTCACGTTTAGAACCGCATTGTAAACCGCTTTTTGTCTGTCGGTAAATCGTCCAGAAACGGGAATCATTCGGGTCATATCACTAGAATAATTAGCATATTCGGCACCTACATCTAGCAAAATTAAATCGCCTGCTTTGCATTGCAAGTTGTTTTCTATATAATGCAACACATTGGCACTATTTCCAGAAGCTATAATTGGTGTGTAAGCAAATCCTTTCGAACGATTTCTTAAAAATTCGTGCATGAATTCTGCTTCTATTTCGTATTCCATCACATTTGGCTTCACGAACGACAGCAAACGACGAAATCCTTTTTCGGTAATATCACAGGCGGTTTGTATCAAATCTAGTTCTTCGCTTTCTTTGACAGAGCGAATGCGTTGCAAAATAGGATTCGATTTCTCAACTTTATGCGCAGGATAATTTTCTTTCCACCATTTTATAAAACGGGCTTCACGAGTTTCGGTTTCAATTACAGCACGATAATGCTCATTAGTATTAATGTACATTGTATCGGCGTAAGCCATAATTTCTTTCAGTGTTTTATGAAAATCCTGTAGCCAAATCACACTTTTTATGCCCGAAACTTCAAAAGCACGGTCTTTGGTTAGTTTTTCGCCTTCCCAAATGGCAATATGTTCGTTGGTTTCTTTTAGGAACAAGATTTGTTTCAAATGTTCGTAGGGTGCATCTGGAAAAAGCAACAAAATACTTTCTTCTTGATCTACTCCAGAGAGATAAAAAATATCACGATGTTGTGCAAATGGCAATGTGCTATCGGCAGAAACAGGATATATATCGTTCGAATTGAAAACGGCAACACTATTAGGTTTCATCTGAGCTGTAAATTTTGCTCTATTTTTGATAAAAAGTTGAGAATCTATTTGATGGTATTTCATTGATTTTAGATTATTGGATTATTAAACTTTTAGATTGTTAGACAATTCTATAATTGAAAGTATCAAAATTAAGGAATAATATAACTTTTAGTGTAGCCAAATGGCGTTATTTTCAAAAATCAATATCAATTACAATGTCAAAAATCAATTGCAAACTTCAGTATTTCTTAAATCGGTGTTTAAAATAATTAAATTACAAAACATTTTTCCGAATACGACTCATGTGGCGAGAAGAAATTCCAAGAAACGAAGCTAGATAATGTAACGGAACTTCTTGCAATAATTTAGGCTCTGTTGCCAATAGCTTTTTGTAGCGTTCTTCGGGCGTAAGTGTGAGCAAATCGATGCGATAATCATCAATCAAACAAATTTGTTTTTCAATTAAATTGTAATAAAACTGATTAAAAGCAGGATTATTTTCGATTAAATCCCTAAAAACATGGATATTTATAACCCATAATTTACAATCAAAAATGGCTTTCACGCTTTTGCGAGATGGTTTGTTGAATAAAAAACTATTAAGGGAAGAGGTTACCGTATTTCGCAGTGCTAGATATGACGTTTTTTCTTCCTCCAAAACAAGAATCGAATGTTGCAAAATGCCGCTTTCGATATAACAAAAGTATTGGCAAATTTCTCCTTCTTTGACCAAATAATCATTTTTTTTTAAATGTAAAAAGGTGAATGAATTGGCCGCTTTTTGAATAAATGGTTCAAAGACGTCACTTTCACTGTCCATAAATTGGTGTAAATAGTTAGTGAAAGTAGTCTTAGAATTTGAAAGCTCCATTTTTTTTAAATTTTTTTAAACAAAAATATTCATTTTAATAGAAATAAGTTGGGTTAAATCGTTTAAAACAATATTTTTATAAAAATTTTAGTTATGAAAAAATATTTAGTGTTAATTTTATTTTCAGTTACAATTCAAGCTCAAGATAAAGTTCCTTTTCTGATTTTTGATGGCAATGGGCGAGAAACAAGCTATAAAGACATGTTGAAAGCTTCGGAAAAAGCAGAAGTGGTCTTGTTTGGCGAAGAACATAATAATGCCATTTCGCATTGGCTTCAGTTAGAACTCACCAAAGATTTAGCCGAAAGAAAACAACTTATTTTAGGTGCAGAAATGCTTGAAGCCGACAACCAAAAACAAGTAAACCAATATCTAAAAGGAGAAATCAATCAAAAACAACTTGATACTACTGCTCGACTATGGCCAAACTACAAAACAGATTACAAACCCTTAGTCGATTTTGCCAAGACAAAAAACATTCCGTTTATTGCCACCAATATTCCTCGTCGTTTTGCTTCCAAAGTATCTAAAAACGGCTTCGAAGCGCTTACGGAGTTAACTTCGGAAGAAAAAATGTGGATAGCGCCGTTACCTATTTTATATGACCCAAATTTGCCAGGTTATGTTAAAATGCTAAAAATGATGGGCGAACATACCAGCCCAAATATGCCAAAAGCACAAGCTTCAAAAGACGCTACAATGGCTTATTTTATCCTAAAAAATAAAAAACCAGAAACCACGTTTGTACATTATAATGGCACTTACCACAGTGATAATTTTGATGGAATTAACTGGTATTTATTACAAAAAGAACCAAAATTAAAAATTGTAACAATCGCTACCGTTACGCAAGCTGATATCATTCGTTTTGAAAAAGAAAATCTCCATAAAGCCAATTTTATCCTTGTAATAGACGAAGATGTTACTAAAACGTATTAGATTTCACTTAATGTTGAACCCAAAAAAGACAAACTATGAAAATTAAAAATCTAGTGTTATTCGTTGTTTTAGCATTTTTCTTTTTGTCTTGTACAGACAACGATGATGATATTGTTGAAGAAGTTATTCCTCCTACAGAAGCGCAACTAATAGTTAAATTCAAATTTGATCCAACACAAATTCGATTAAATAATCTAGGGCAACCCTCAAGTGTAACGGCTGGAAATGCAGCTCAATCGCCCAATTTTAACACAATTGCTTCTCATTATGTAGAGTTAGCTCCTAGTGCCACAACTCAATTAGGCTCAGGAACTATTTTGTATCGTGGACAAGAAACAACAGCTGGCGGCTTGCCTGCTTTCGATTTTAGTAAAGCAAAAATTGTGGCCGAAGGCGAAGCTTTTTTAAGCATTCCTTTAAGTCAAATAAAAGCAGGAAGTTACGAGTGGGTTAGGTGCTCGCTTTCGTATCAAAATTACGACATTACTGTTCGAAGTGCAGGAGTTGATTATGTCGGGACTTTGGCCAGTTTTGTAGGAACTAGAACTTATATTACAACACATTATATAGGAAATTACCCTTTTGTGGTAAATGGAAATCGCGACCAAGGGTATTGGACTTTTGGACTACAAGGAGTTAATTATTCGACTTTTGGACAAACGCCGGCAGGAGCAACAACGGTTCCAAATCCAATTGCTTCAACATCGCCAATTCCTGCTAATTCTTGTGTAGTAACGGGAAAATTCGCTAGCAATTTAGTGATTACAGGTACTGAAACAACGAATATCGAAGTGACACTTTCGCTTTCTACCAACAACAGTTTCGAGTGGAATGAAGTAAATATAGACGGAAAATACGAACCTTCTGCAGGTGAAAATGTGGCAGATATGGGATTGCGAGGATTAATTCCTAGTTATGTGAGATAATTTTTAAACATCAAACGGTTTTATTACATTTAAGCTGTTGAAAATCAAATTTAATAACAGTCATTTAAATTAGTTCTAAATTAGTTCAAAAAAGTTGTGATTACCCTCAAATAATCTTATTTTTGTTCGAATTTTAATACAATTTTACAATCTAAATAAACATTATGGCAAAATCAACCATGTTGAAGTCGTCAATAGCAAAAAAGGTAGCTATGGCGCTTTCAGGACTCTTCTTAGTTACCTTTTTAGCCCTTCATTTTTTTATTAATTTAACTTCCGTTTTTAGCGAAAGCGTTTTTAATGCTTGTTCTCACTTTATGGGCTACAATCCTTTGATTCAATTTGTTATGCAACCTATTTTAGTAGCAGGAGTTGTTTTTCATTTTGTAATGGGAATGGTTTTAGAACTAAAAAATCGCGAGGCAAGACCCGTAGCGTATGCAAAATACAACGGTGCCGCAAATGCTTCATGGCCTTCTAGAAATATGATTATTTCTGGATTAGTTGTTTTAGCGTTTCTAGGATTGCATATGTACGATTTTTGGTTTCAAGAAATCCTTTACAAATATGTAGATGTTCAATCTGTAAACGAAACACGCTATTTTGAAGAATTAGTTCATAAATTTGAAAGTCCTGTTCGTACCGGTTTGTACGTTATTGCTTTCGTATTATTAGCAATGCACTTGTGGCATGGTTTCAGCTCATCGTTTCAATCGGTTGGTTTTAACAACAAATTTTCAAAAAACATTCAAAAATGCGGTTACGCTTTTGCAATAATTGTTCCTTTCGGATTCATATTTATTGCACTGTTTCATCATTTTAATCAATAATATCAATACGAATATGAAATTAGATTCAAAAATACCAGAAGGAGAAATTTCCAAAAAATGGACCGATTATAAAGACCATCTAAAATTGGTTGCACCAAACAACCGCCCAAAAATTGATATTATTGTTGTAGGAACAGGATTAGCTGGAGCATCAGCAGCAGCATCGTTTGGAGAAATGGGGTACAATGTAAAAGCCTTTTGTTTTCAAGATTCACCACGTCGTGCGCACTCCATTGCGGCACAAGGAGGGATCAATGCAGCAAAAAATTATCAAAATGATGGCGATAGCGTTTTTAGATTATTTTATGATACTATAAAAGGAGGCGATTATCGTGCTCGCGAAGCTAATGTGCATCGTCTAGCAGAAGTTTCAGGAAATATTATCGATCAATGTGTGGCTCAAGGGGTTCCATTTGCCCGTGATTATGGTGGAAATTTAGACAACCGTTCGTTTGGTGGTACGCAAGTACAACGTACTTTTTATGCCGCAGGACAAACAGGACAACAATTATTATTAGGAGCTTATTCTGCTTTGTCAAGACAAATCGGATTGGGTCGTGTCAAAATGTACAACCGTCACGAAATGCTAGAATTGGTAAAAGTGGACGGAAAAGCGCGTGGTATTATAGCACGTGATTTAGTTACTGGTGAAATCGAAAGACATTCGGCTCACGCAGTAATCATTGCAACAGGGGGTTACGGAAACGTTTATTTCCTTTCAACCAATGCTATGGGAAGTAATGTAACTGCTGGCTGGAAAGTACACAAACAAGGTGCTGCATTTGCCAATCCATGTTATGTTCAAATTCACCCAACTTGTATTCCTGTTCACGGCACAAACCAATCAAAATTAACCTTAATGTCTGAGTCGTTACGAAATTCAGGTCGTATTTGGGTGCCAAAGAAAAAAGAAGATGCTGAAGCTATTCGTGCTGGTAAATTAAAACCAACACAAATTGCGGAAGAGGATAGAGATTATTATTTAGAAAGACGTTACCCTGCGTTTGGAAACCTAGTACCTCGTGACGTTGCGTCTAGAGCAGCAAAAGAACGATGCGATGCTGGTTTTGGTATCGAAGCTAATGATACTAATGAAGGAGTTTACTTAGATTTCTCTACCGAAATTCAAAACAAAGGAAAACAAGCCGCTTACGCCAAAGGAAATCATAATCCTTCAGCAGACGAAATTACCAAACTTGGAAAACAATGGTTGGAAGAAAAATACGGTAACTTATTTACCATGTATCAAAAAATTACCGACGAAAATCCCTACGAAACACCAATGAAAATTTATCCAGCGGTGCACTACACCATGGGTGGTGTTTGGGTTGATTATAACTTACAATCTACTATTCCAGGATGTTTCGTAGCTGGAGAAGCTAATTTCTCTGATCACGGAGCAAACAGACTAGGAGCTTCTGCCTTAATGCAAGGTTTGGCCGATGGGTATTTCGTTCTTCCTTACACCGTTTCTGATTATTTAGCAGATGACATTCGTACAGGAAAAATCTCAACGGATTTACCTGAATTTATTGAAGCAGAAAGCAGAGTAAAAGAGTCTATTTCTAAATTTTTAAGTAACAACGGAACCAAAACTGTAGATCATTTTCACAAACGTTTAGGTTTAATCATGTGGAATAAAGTAGGAATGGGTAGAAACGCGCAAGGATTAACCGAAGCGGTTTCTGAAATTGCTGCTTTAAAAGAAGAATTCTACAAAGATGTTTATGTGCCTGGTTCTGCCGACGAGTTGAATCCAGAATTAGAAAAAGCACTTCGAGTTGCCGATTTTATCGAATTAGGACAATTAATGGCAATGGATGGTTTGCAACGTAAAGAATCTTGTGGTGGTCACTTCCGTGAAGAATATCAAGATGCCGAAGGAGAAACACTTCGTGACGATGAAAACTTCAAATTTGTTGGCGCTTGGGAATACAAAGGCGACGACATTAGCAAAGAAGAGCTTCACAAAGAAGAATTGAAATACGAGTTTATCAAAATAGCCGCAAGAAATTATAAATAATAGAGTTATGAGCGCAGCAAAAAATATCAATATAACCCTAAAAATTTGGCGTCAGAAAAACTCCAAAGCAAAAGGAAATTTAGAAACGTACACATTAAATGAAGTTTCTACAGCAAGTTCGTTTTTGGAAATGTTAGACCAATTGAACGAGCAATTAGTAAACGACAGAAAAGAACCTATTGCTTTTGACCACGATTGTCGTGAAGGAATTTGCGGTATGTGTTCGCTATACATCAACGGTCGTGCCCATGGTCCAGACACAGGAATTACAACTTGCCAATTGCACATGAGAATGTTCAAAGACGGCGACACAATTTTTGTAGAACCATGGAGAAGTAAAGCATTCCCAGTAATCAAAGATTTAGTAGTGGACAGAACTGCTTTCGATAGAATTCAGCAAGCGGGCGGTTTTGTATCGGTAAACACCTCTGGAAACACAATTGATGCTAATGCAACACCAATCAACAAAGACGATGCCGACAAATCATTTGAAGCAGCAGCTTGTATTGGTTGTGGTGCTTGTGTAGCTACTTGTAAAAACGGTTCGGCTATGCTATTTGTTGGGGCAAAAGTGTCGCAATATGCGTTATTACCACAAGGAAAAATTGAAGCAACAAACCGTGTTTTAAACATGGTGCGTCAAATGGATGAAGAAGGTTTCGGTAATTGTACCAATACGGGTGCTTGCGAAATTGAATGTCCAAAAGGAATTTCATTAGAGAATATTGCAAGAATGAACAGAGAATACCTTTTTGCAAGTTTAAAATAACACCCTAATTATCCTTTCAGAAAAGGAAAAATAGCAAACGCATCCATTTATTTGGATGCGTTTTTTGTTTATTTTTATACCATGAAAATCGCAATCATTCAAGCTACACTTTATTGGGAAAATCCAACTGCAAACAGGAACTATTTCGAAGAAAAAATCAATTCAATTACAGAAAAAATAGATTTAATTGTGCTTCCAGAAATGTTTACTTCGGGTTTTACAATGAATCCGTTTGCCGTTGCCGAAACCATGCAAGGCGAAACCATGCAAGTATTGAAAAAGTTGGCAATCGCAAAAAAATGTGCCATTACAGGAAGTATCGTAATTACAGAAAACAACAGCTTCTACAACCGATTGGTTTTTGTTTTTCCAACAGGAGAAATCGAATATTACGACAAAAAACATTTGTTCACATTAGCTGGAGAAGACAAAGTGTACTCCACTGGAAATCAAAAGATAATTGTAAACTATAAAGATTTCAAAATCTGTCCACTAATTTGTTATGATTTGCGTTTTCCTGTTTTTTCTCGAAACACGGAGGATTATGACATCTTAATCTACGTGGCAAACTGGCCAAAACCAAGAATAAACGCTTGGAATATACTGCTAAAAGCAAGGGCTGTCGAAAACATGTGCTACACTATTGGTGTCAATCGAATAGGATTTGATGCAAATAATCATGAATATATTGGGCACTCTCAAGCCATCGATTTTCTTGGAAATTATCTACTCGAACCTCAAGAAAAAGAAGGTGTTTTTATACTATACCTAGATAAAGACAAGATGCTAGAAAACAGAAAGAGATTCGGATTTCTAAACGACAAAGATGTTTTTAAATTACAGTCTTTTAATTAGAGCACATCTCCATAAAGATTCTTATTTTTGTATTTCCCAAATCTAGTACAATATGAAAATTCTAAAAAAAGCACTCCTACTCGTGTTGTTTAGCTGCGTAACTGTATCAGTAAATGCGCAAGAATCGGAAAGTCGTTCTATGGAAGACATTATGAACGCGCCAAATCCAGAAAAATACAAAGAACTCAATTTAAACAACAGAAGTTTAACTAAACTTCCACCTGAAATTGGTCGTTTTGTGAACCTTGAAAAACTATGGTTGAACTATAACAACCTGCAATCGTTGCCTTTTGAAATAGGGAAACTAACTAAATTAAGAGAGCTGTACATCAACAATAATGTGTTTCTAAAATTCCCTATAGAATTAGGCAAACTAGCCAATCTAGAAAAATTAGAGTTTCAAAAAAATAAAATAGAAGTTGTTTCTCCTTATATAGGAAAATTAAAAAAACTAAAAAAACTCAACTTTAGCACCAACAAGATTGAGGCAATTCCTGTCGAAATGTTTGGTTTAACTAATTTAACAGAGCTTGTTTTTTTTGACAATAAAATCAAAGTGCTTCCAGCAGAAATAGGTACTCTGTCTAAATTAACTGTTTTGAATATTGAAAAAAACAACATAACCCTTTTACCTTTGGAAATAGGAAACGTAACCAACTTAGCAACATTAAATGTAAAAAACAATGCAATCCCAGTTATTCCTATCGAAATAGCAAAACTCACTAATTTGAAAAATTTATTGTTAGAAAAAAATCAATTTAAAAAATTTCCAGTCGAACTTTGTACGTTAACTAACTTGGCGGCACTTGATTTAGATGATAATCAATTCAAAACGCTTCCTAAAGAAATAATAAATTTAATCAATCTAAAAGAACTGTATCTAGGTGTAAATCCGTGGGTAGGTTTTCCAGAAACGATTTATCCTTTTTTAGAGAAACTAGAATTCGGACAAGCCTCATTAGTTAAAAAATTGATTCAAACGAAATTGTAACATTGTCAAAAACGACTCATAACGGAACCTTTTTTGCATACTTCCAAATGGTACAATTTGCAAATCTAAGATAAATGATTTTTAGAGGCTGAAAGCAAAAGCCAAACAGAGTAGATAATTAATGTATTTTGGCTACTAAAATTATTGTTTTAGCACTAAAAACTATAAAAAACAAACAAAATGCAAAAACGCAATATTCTCTAAATAAGTTATTTAAATTGGGCTAAATCAGTTAAAATTGTAAATTTGCATTTTAATTCAAATCAGATAAAATGGCCTTACAAACTATAAATCCCACAAAAACAAAAGCTTGGCAAGAACTCGAAAAACATTTTCAAGAAGCAAAACAAATTGTTATGCAAGAAATGTTTCAAGAAGACGCATCTAGGGCTGAAAAATTTCACATTAAATGGGATAAATTTCTTGTGGATTATTCCAAAAACAGAATCAATCAAAAAACAATAGATTTACTTTTAAATTTAGCAAAAGAAATTGGACTGAAAGAAGCTATCAACTCCTACTTTTCGGGCGAAAATATCAATCAAACTGAGGATAGAGCCGTTTTGCACACAGCACTAAGAGCAAATCAAAACGAAACAATTTTAGTAAACAATAAAAATATAATTCCAGAAATTTTTGAAGTAAAAGACAAAATAAAATTATTTTCGGAAGATATCATTTCAGGAAACAAAAAAGGGTTTACAGGCAAAGCATTTACTGATATTGTAAACATAGGTATTGGCGGTTCAGACTTAGGCCCTGTAATGATTGTGGAAGCCCTTCAATTTTATAAAAACCATCTAAACACTCATTTTGTATCTAATGTCGATGGGGATCATGTAACTGAGATTATTAAAAAACTAAATCCAGAAACAACACTGTTTGTCATTGTTTCTAAAACCTTTACCACACAAGAAACATTAACCAACTCAGAAACCATAAAAAATTGGTTTCTACAATTTGCTTCCCAAGAAGATGTAGCAAAGCATTTTGTGGCTGTTTCTACCAATATCAAAAATGTAACTCAATTTGGCATTGCCGAAAACAATATTTTCCCAATGTGGGATTGGGTTGGAGGACGATTTTCCTTATGGAGTGCGGTAGGACTAACCATCAGTCTAGCCATTGGATTTGACAATTTCGACCAATTATTGTTTGGCGCAAACAAAATGGACACGCATTTTAAAACCGAATCTTTTGATAAAAACATTCCTGTAATGCTAGCTTTGTTAAGTATATGGTATAATAATTTTTTTGGTGCCGAAAGCGAAGCTATTATTCCGTACACACAATATTTGCAAAAACTAGCGCCTTATTTACAACAAGGTATTATGGAAAGCAACGGAAAAAGTACAGGTCGCGACGGTAATCCCGTAAATTATCAAACCGGAACGATTGTTTGGGGAGAACCTGGAACAAATTCGCAACACGCTTTTTTTCAACTCATTCACCAAGGCACAAAACTTATTCCTACCGATTTTATAGGATATGTAAATCCATTATACGGCAACAAAGACCATCACAACAAGTTGATGTCTAATTTTTTTGCACAAACAGAAGCTTTATTGCAAGGAAAAACGCCAAAACAAGTAACTTCCGAATTCGAAAAACAAGGTGTTTCGCCTGAAAGAGCTGCTTTTTTACTTCCTTTTAAAGTTTTTGAAGGAAACAAACCCACTAATACATTTCTAATAGATTCGCTAACTCCAGAAACGCTAGGCTCGTTAGTGGCTATGTACGAACATAAAATATTTGTGCAAGGTATTGTTTGGAATATTTTCAGTTACGATCAGTGGGGAGTCGAACTAGGAAAACAACTGGCAACGTCTATATTAGAAGAAATTAACCAAAAAAGTGTAGGAAATCACGATGAATCAACAGGCTTTTTATTAACGTATTTCGTGAATAATAGTCAGTAAAAACGAGTTAAATCAATATTTTTGTTATTTTATTTCTTTAAAACAAGAAAATATTAAATATAACATAAATTTTGAATTATAGAAAAAAATACAATATTAACGGTTTATTAACATCTATAAAAATATATTGACAGACCTTTGTGAAAATTTTATAAATCAAATTGTATGAAAAAAGTATTCTTTCTTTTTCTTTTATTTTTATCCACTTTGGGATTTTCTCAGGTTACGAAGTCTTCGATTTCGGGTACTGTAAAATCAAACAAAGGAGAATTGTTGCCAGGAGCAACAATTGAGGTTACACACCAGCCTACAGGAACACGATATTTTGCAAATACTGACTATACTGGTAGTTATGCGGTTCCAGCTATTAGACCAGGAGGTCCGTATTTAGTTAAAGTTTCTTTTTTAGGTTTTAAAACAGCTGAAGTAACAGATGTAAATGCTCCTTTAGGAAGCAATATAAACTTAAATATAGTGCTACAAAATGAGCTAAACGCTTTAGAAGAAGTAGTGGTGGCGGTTAAAAAACCAAACAGTGCTTTCTCTAAAGGGCGAACGGGTGCTTCACAACAATTTTCTAGTAGAGAAATAAATGCAGTACCAGTTTTAGGAGCTCGCTCTATAAGCTCTATTACAAAATACAACGCAAATGGTAGCAATAACGGTTCATTTGGAGGACAAGATTCTCGTATGAACAATTTTACCATTGATGGATCTGCTTTTAATGACGGTTTTGGTCTTGGAAACACGGCGCAAGCGGGAGGAAGAACAGGTTCTACGGCTATTTCACTTGATGCAATCGAGCAAGTACAAGTAAATATTGCACCATTTGATGTGCGCCAATCAGGATTTACAGGAACAGGAATCAATGCCGTAACCCGTAGTGGTACGAATGATGTTGAAGCCTCTATTTTCCATTCGTTTAGAAATAATAAAAAAGAATTTATTGGTACAAAAGCTGGGAAAGTGGCTATTGAACCAGCAAATTTTGACGAAAAAGTATTTGGTTTTCGTGTAGGAGCTCCCATTATCAAAAATAAATTATTCTTATTTCTTAATGGAGAAAAAATAGACAACACCACTCCTGCTTCTTCTTGGACTACGGTTGATTCGCCACAAAATGGTTCGCAAGTTTCGGCGCCAACAACGGCACAAATGCAAACACTTTCTACTTTTTTGAAAGACAAATTTAATTACACAACTGGTCCTTGGCAAAATTATGATGCAGTAAAAGAATCTAAAAAATTTCTTGCTCGTTTAGATTACAACATCAACGACAATCACAAATTGACGGTTCGATACATTCATCATGATTCTTACGCAGATCAGTCTGTGTCAAACTCAAATTCAATTGGATTTGGAAACAGAGTTGGAAACCTTTCGTTAGCCTACAAAAACAGTGGCTATATTATTAAAGATAACTCTAGATCGATTGCTGTAGAATTAGATAGCAAATTGTCAGACAAATGGAATAACAACTTTATTGCAGGTTATGATTACCAAAATGAGGATCGTGATATGCAAAAAGGAGCTAGTTTATTTCCTACCATAGATATTAAAAATGGCGTACCGAATGCATTACCACTAACGGGTTACACTACAGGTAATGCTACCTTTATATCAGCAGGTCTAGATCCATTTACAAAAGGAAATTTGTTAGACTATTCTACATTGCACATTACAAACAACTTAACAAGACATTCTGGAAACCACACTTTTGTGTTGGGAGCTAACTACGAACGTTTCAAATCGAACAACTCGTTTTTCCCAGGATCGAATGGAGCTTATGTGTTTAACTCGTTAGACGAATTTTATTTAGCAGCTAATGAATCTTTAGCATTAGGAGGAGCTCCTTCAACCGCTAATCTTCCAGTTAGAACTCAGTTTAGATATTCAGCCTTACCAGGCGGAGCAGAACCTTTGCAAATATTAAAATCGCACAAACTAGATTTGTACGCTCAAGATGAGATTAAAGTATATTCAAATTTCAGAGTAACTTTAGGTCTTAGAGCTTCAAGAGTTTCGTTTGAAGATACGGCTTTAGAGAATACTGCCGTAACGGCAATGACTTTTGCCAATGGCGAAAAATTTAATACGGGCGAAATGGCAAAAACACAATATCTTTTTGAACCCCGATTGGGTTTCAATTTAGATGTTACTGGCGATGCTAAAACACAAGTTCGTGGAGGAACAGGAATTTTCTCAGGAAGACCTCCTATGGTTTACTTATCTAATGCCATTGGTGGTAATGGAGTATTGACAGGATTAGTTGATGCTAGTGGTGATGCTTTAATAGCTGGAAATTACGGATTTACCGCAAACCCAAGCCAATATTTTACACCCTCAACTACAGTAGCGCCAACATCAAACTTTGATTTATCATTTACAGATAGAAATTTCAAATTTCCTCAAGCTTGGAAAACTACTTTGGCTATAGATCAAAAATTACCTTTTGGATTTGTAGGTACGGTAGAAGGAATTTTCAGTAAAAACATCAACGAAGTTTTCTACTACAACAGTAACTTAGCAAATCCAGTAGGGACACTAAACGGATCTATAAGTGGCGACAACAGGCCTGTTTTTGCGGGTACCGATGCTGGAAACAGAATAAACAATGGTGTTATTAACGGAATTGTATTGTCTAATTCTAACCAAGGCTATTTTTATTCAACTACATTCAAATTAGATTATCCGTACAAAAATGGACTTTGGGGTTCAGTTTCCTATACCCGTTCTTTTGCTGAAGATTTAATGTCACCTAGTTCTACTGCTTCAGGTAATTTCAACTTAATTAGATCGGTAAATGGTAACAATAGCCCTATGTTATCACAATCAAATAACAGTGCGCCACACCGAATTGTAGGGGTTTTAGGATACAAAATTGATTATGGTAGAAAACTAGGCGGTGCAACTTCTATTAATTTAGGCTACATTGGAGAGCAATCTAGTCCCTTTTCATATACCTATTCTGGTAACGTAAATGGAGACGGAATAAATGGTAACGATTTGTTATACATTCCAAACAAAGCCTCTGATTTGCGTTTTGTAGATATTACACAAAATGTAGGAGGATCTACTTTGGTTCTTTACACAGCAGCACAGCAAGAAGCCGCTTTTGATGCTTACATCAATCAAGATTCTTATTTATCAACAAAAAGAGGGCAATATGTAGATAGAAATGCTAGTGTTTTGCCAATGCTACACAAAATAGATTTATCTATTACACAAGATGTGTATATCAAAATAGGAGGAAAAAAGAATAGCTTTCAGTTTAGAGCCGACATATTAAACTTTACCAACTTATTAAACAGAGATTGGGGAGTTACACAAAGAGCTTCTGTAGCTTCAAACCTTTTGGTAGTTAGTCAAGCACCATCTAGTAGTAACAACTACATTCCAGGTTACCAAATGGGATTTCAAACCGATGAACAAGGAAAAAGATACTTAGCGAAAGAAACGTTCCAAAAAAATGCTTCTATCACGGATGTGTGGCAAGCACAATTTACTATCCGATATACTTTTGGTAAATAATACAATTCACATACTAATAATTAATTATGAAAAATATGAAAAATCAAATTATAAAATTAATGTTTGCTATAGCACTAGCATTCACCGCATTTTCTTGTACAAGTGATGATACCAACAACGAAATTGCAAAATTACCAACCATTACAGATACCTTAAAAGCAGATGCAGATTTTAGCGTTTTGGCTGCTGCGGTACGTATTACAGGTATAACCAACTTTAGTTCAGCAGGATCATATACTGTTTTTGCTCCTACAAATGCTGCTTTTGCTGCTTATACTTCTACTCTATTCCCTTCAGGAATAAACAGCACAACAGTAGTAGAACCTACCACTATGAGTGCACTTCAAATTGCAGAATTGAAAAAATTACTTCAAAATCATATCTTAGGAGTAGGAACAAAATCAGAAGATTTGTTAGCTGCAAGATATGTAAAAACTTTTGCTGCAGGAGTAGGAAGTACTACATTGAGTATGTTTGTAAACAAACCAGCTGCTGAAGTTTTAGTAAACGGTGGCGTAACAAATGGTGGCGCAACAGTTACTGTTGCGGATATTGATGCAAGCAACGGAATTATACACAAAGTTAATGCTGTAATCAAATTACCAAAATTAACAAACCTGATTGCTGCAAATCCTAACTTATCAACCTTATACAGTATTGTAACCAGTACCGTTTCAGGAACATATGGAGACCAATCGGCTAATTTAGCTGTTTTGAACGGAGCTGGTCCAACGACTGTTTTTGCTCCAACAAATGCTGCTTTTACTACCGCAATGGCAACAGGTGGTTTTTACAATGGAGCTATCGTGACTACTGCAAATACTTCTAAATTAGTAAAATACCACATGAATAATACTAACTTAGTTTCTAGTTCTGCTACATCTTGGACATCTTCCTCAGCAACTAGTGATGTTACTATCACCACGTTAGCAGCAACAACTCAAAAATTCTTAATTAAAAAAGGTACGTTAAAAATAACTGAATTGCCAGCTATCACTGTTCCTGCAAGTAACATCAAAACTGTAAACATTCAAGCTACAAACGGTAATATTCATACTATCGATAGAGTTTTACAACCTATCTTGCCATAATATTTTTGTAACTCTAAAATACAAGAACCGCTTAAAACAGTGTTTTAAGCGGTTCTTTTTATAATCTATAATCGTAACCGTGGAAAGCCAAAATCACAAAACGGCATCTCTATAAAATCAAAACAAACCGATAAACGAGTATTTATACAATTCAACGATTATTTTTGGTAACAAAATAATAACACATTACTTTTACCCTACCATTACATAAGTAGGTTAAGTTATGGTAAGATTTGGGGCAAAAAAGGCGAAACGAATACTTTCGCCTTTTTTATTGGAATAAAGTCTTGACAATAAAAAAGACGAACAAACCTTAGTTTATCCGTCTATTCTCTAAAAGTCTATTATTGTTCTAATTATTTCGCTTCAGCAAAACGTCTTGCAACTTCATCCCAGTTGATTACATTAAAAAAAGCTTCAATATAATCCGGTCTTCTATTTTGATAATGCAAATAGTAAGCGTGTTCCCAAACGTCCATCCCTAAAATTGGCGTTCCACCACAACCTACACCAGGCATTAAGGTGTTGTCTTGATTTGGTGTGCCACACACTTCTAGTTTTCCATCTTTCACACACAACCAAGCCCAACCCGAACCAAATTGCGTTGCGCCAGCTTTAGCAAAAGCTGCTTTAAAATCAGCAAATGTTCCAAAAGCAGCATCAATAGCAGTCGCTAATTCACCCGTAGGCAAACCACCACCGTTTGGCGACATTACAGTCCAAAACAAGTTATGGTTAAAAAAACCACCACCATTATTGCGGACAGCCGCTTTGGTCATGTCTAGATTTTTAAGAATATCTTCGATAGATTCTCCTTCTAACTCAGTTCCTGCAATAGCAGCATTTAAGTTGGTTGTATACGCATTGTGGTGCTTCGAATGGTGAATTTCCATGGTTCTAGCATCAATATGTGGTTCTAATGCATCGTATGCATACGGTAATTGTGGTAACTCAAAAGCCATAATATTTTATATTTAAAGATTAGTAAATTAATTTTAATCAAAAATAAACATTTAACTTTGGAATTAAAATTTCAATCTGTTATAATTTCATTAAAAGTATGAATTATGCAATTGTAGTTCTAACAAAAATAAAAATTTGAAGCTATTTCCCGCTTTACACTACAATCTTTTGTTTTTTAAAGAAAAAAACAAAAGGATTTTCGTTTCAATCGGGGCTAAAGTCTTAGCATAAAACAAAACTGAGTATTTTAATTCAACATTGCGAATTCGTGTAATTCGTGGTAAAAAAATATGAAAACACCTGCATTCTCCATATACAATGCTTCGGCCGGTTCAGGCAAAACCTATACTTTGGTCAAAGAATATCTAAAAATTATTCTAAAAGCCAAACACAACGATGCGTACAAAAACATTCTTGCCATCACCTTTACCAATAAGGCCGTTTTCGAAATGAAAACCAGAATTGTAGAGAGCCTTTTCGATTTTTCTAAAGACAATCCAACCGAAAAATCAATGCAATTGATGGCTGATGTCGGCAAAGAAATTCAGCTGAATTCCTTTCAAATTAAAACCAAAGCACAGGCAATTATCAAAAATATTATTCATAATTATGCCGCTTTCGATATTTCGACTATTGATAAATTTACCCACAAAGTCATTCGTGCTTTTGCTTTCGATTTGGGTTTGCCCATTACTTTTGATGTTTCGCTAGACACCGAAAATCTCCTACAAGAAGCCGTAGATGCTATTGTGGCAAAGGCTGGAGAAGACGAAGAGCTCACCAAATTACTTATCGATTTTACTATGGAAAAAACCGACGACGACAAATCGTGGGACGTTTCCAGCGAAATCATGAACACAGGAAGGTTAATTCTTAACGAAAATTACCGTGAAGAAATAGTCTCGCTCAAAGACAAAACCATTCCAGAGTTTATGGCGCTCAAAACAAAATTAGAAGAAACCTGCAAATCGTTAGAAAAAGAAAATAGTCATTTAGCAAACGAAGCCTTACAGCTTATTGATACACAAGGAATTGACAGAAAATCATTTTCTAGAGAAACTTTCCCTAATCATTTAGGGTTTATTCAAAGAAGCGAACTCAAACCAACACATAAAAAGTTTAGAACGGTCGATGATATTGCCATTAATAAAAATGCAAATGACAGAGATCGTATTGAAGGAATTGCTGAAGAACTAATTTATACCTTGTATAAAGTGTATAAAAACTACGAAAAGAAGGATTTCTATCAAGCTTTTCTAAAAAACATCACGCCACTTTCGTTGCTCAATACAGTGAGTAATGAGTTGGCTAAAATTCAGGAAGACCAAAACATTTTGTCTATTTCCGAATTTAATAAACTGATATTTGAACACATACAAAACCAACCCGCTCCGTTCATTTACGAGCGCTTGGGCGAAAAATATAAACATTTTTTTATCGATGAGTTTCAGGATACGTCCGAAATGCAATGGCACAATCTCATTCCGTTAATTGATAATGCACTTTCCAGCGAAGACCTGCAAGGCATTCAAGGCTCCCTAATGATTGTGGGCGACCCGAAACAAGCTATTTACCGTTGGCGTGGCGGAAAAGCAGAGCAATTTATCGATTTATCCAAAACCAAAAACCCGTTTAGCAATAAAGATAAAGAAGTTTTTAACCTAGAAACCAATTATCGAAGTTTCGATACCGTAATTGCCTTTAATAATGATTTTTTTAAGTTTTTAGCACAAAAATTCTCAAACGATAATTACAAAGATTTGTATGAAAAGTACAGTTTTCAAAAATCGAATACTAAAGTAGGCGGTTATGTCAACATTTCCTTTATACCCGAAACGGATGCTGAATTAGTCTTGGAAGACGATGAAGAAAACCCCGATAAAAACGACATTTATCTCAAAACTACGTTGCAAACCATTAGAAAAGTAGCCACAGAAGGTTTTTCGTTTGCAGAAATTGTATTGCTAACTAGAAATAACAAACATGGCGTTTTGCTCGCAAATTACTTGACCGAAAACGACATTCCCGTTATTTCGTCCGAAAGCTTGTTGATAAATGCTTCTTCCGAAGTGCAATTCATACTCAACATGCTTCGCTATTTGAATGATAAAAGCGATATCGAATCATTAGCCAATGCCTTGTATTATTTGAATCAGAATAATGATACTAATTTAGAAACACATGATTTTATTTACCAAGGAATTCAACACAACGATGAAATTGCGTTAGAAAAATGGTTGGCTAATTTCGGCATACACCTTTCGTTTCAAAATAGCAGGAGAAAATCATTGTACGAAATTGCCGAATTGATTGTAGTAAAATGCATCAATCCTAAAAACAATAATGCTTATGTGCAATATTTTTTAGACATTGTTTTAGAACGTGATGTAAAATACCAAATGAGTATTTCCGATTTCTTAGCCTATTGGGACAAAAATGGGCATAAACTAAGCATTCCGTCTGCCGAAGGATCTAATGCAATTCGAATTATGACGATTCACAAATCGAAAGGATTAGAGTTTCCAGTGGTTATTTTTCCTTTTGCAGAAGAAAATTATAGCGCACCAAAACGAGAAAAAATGTGGATTGACTCTCAATCGGACGATTTAGACTTTGATAAATTTCTAATCGATAAATCGAGTAAAGTAACCGAATACGGTGAAAATGCAGCTACAGTTTACCATCAGAAATCGGAAGAAGATTTGTTAGACAATAGTAATGTTTTGTATGTAGCGCTAACGCGTTCCGAAGAACAATTATATATTATTTCGAGCCTAAAAGAACGAAATAAAGCAGGCGATTTACCTAACAATTCAGCTTCATTATTTATTGAATTTTTAGAAAACTGCAAAAATTTCGATGCTACTGTTTTGACTTATGAATTTGGTACTCCAAGAAGAGTTTCGAAACAAAAACCATTAGAAGCCAAACGAAAAGCCATTGAAGTTGTAAAATCTGTTATACATCCAAATGCCATAAAAATAGCACAACGAGAATCCTTAATGTGGGGAACGCATCAGCAAAAAGCGATTGAATTTGGGAATGTTTTACATGAAATTTTAGCAGAAGTCAAAACCCAAAACGATATTGCATTGGCTATAAAAAAAGCATTAGAAACTGGTCTTATTACCGAAAGCCAACAACAAGAAGTAGCAAAAACAATTGCCGATATAGTTTTTCATCCCGAATTAAAAGATTTTTTTGATGAAAACGCCAACATTTTTAACGAACAAGCCATTATTAAAAAAGAATCAAAAACAATACGACCCGACCGAGTTACTATTTCTGGAGAAAACGCCTATTTGCTAGATTATAAAACAGGGAAACATCAATCCAAATACGAAAATCAACTGAAAGAATATGAATTAGCATTACTCGAAATGGGATTTCATGTACAGAAAAAAGCACTCCTATATATAGGAGAAAATTTAGAAATAGTACATTTGTAAAAAATAAGCATAAGGCAACAGTAAAAAGACATTAGTTTTGTCGAATAAATGAATAAACAAATACACATAAAAAATGTACGGAAAAATTAAACAACACTTACAAAACGAGTTAAACACCATCGAAGAAAACGGAATTTTCAAAAGAGAAAGAGTTATTACTTCGCCACAAGGAGCCGAAATCACGGTTAATGGAAAAACGGTTCTTAATTTTTGTGCTAATAATTATTTAGGATTATCCTCACATCCAGAAGTAGTTCAGGCAGCAAAAGACACATTAGATTCTCATGGTTTCGGAATGTCATCTGTTCGTTTTATTTGCGGAACACAAGACATTCATAAAACATTGGAGAGAAAGATTGCCAATTTTTATGGTACGGAAGATACTATTCTATATGCAGCCGCTTTCGATGCTAATGGAGGTGTTTTCGAACCATTACTAGGCGAAGAAGACTGTATTATTTCCGATAGTTTAAACCACGCATCGATTATAGATGGAGTTCGTCTATGTAAAGCCGCTCGTTATCGTTACGAAAATTCTAATATGGACGATTTGGAACAACAACTAATTAAAGCCACTGAAGCAGGAACTCGTTTTAAACTCATTGTAACCGATGGTGTTTTCTCTATGGACGGTTTAGTGGCTCCTTTAGATAAAATTTGTGATCTCGCTGACAAATATGACGCAATGGTTATGGTTGATGAATGTCACGCAGCAGGATTTATTGGCGCAACAGGAAAAGGAACATTAGAAGCCAAAGGTGTAATGGGACGTGTAGATATCATTACAGGCACATTGGGTAAAGCACTTGGTGGAGCGATGGGAGGTTATACAACGGCTAAAAAAGAAATTATCGAAATTTTACGCCAACGTTCACGACCTTATTTATTTTCAAATTCATTAGCTCCAGCCATTGTCGGTGCTTCTATCAAGGTTTTCGAATTATTAGAAAAAGACACGACACTTCGTGATAAATTAGAATGGAATACCAATTATTTTAAGGAAGGGTTGCGAAAAGCAGGGTTAGATTTCATAAATGGAGACTCGGCAATAGTACCCGTAATGCTCTATGACGCCAAATTATCACAAGTCATGGCCGAAAAATTATTAGAGAAAGGAATTTATGTCATCGGATTCTTTTTTCCAGTCGTTCCAAAAGACAAAGCAAGGATTCGAGTTCAGTTGTCTGCAGCTCACACAAAAGAGCATTTGGATAGCGCCATACAAGCTTTTTCAGAAGTAGGCAGGGAGTTAAATGTAATTAAAAAATAAAAAATTTTATTTTTTTTAACAATTCTCTTTGTAATTAACTAATTCCTTCTTACTTTTGTCACAATAACGTAATGTAATCAAATAAAATTAAGTATGAAACATCTTAACAAACTTTTTGTTTCCATGTTAATGATTGCTGGATTAAGTGCTTCTGCACAAGACAGCAACAATCCATGGGCAATATCTTTCGGAGCCAATGCAATAGACACAAGAACTAGTGCTGGTAACAGAGATTTTAATTTTAAAGACCACTTTTCACAGTACTTTAACGTGAAAGAAAACTGGAACATTCTTCCTTCAGTATCTTACTTAACAGTAGCTAGAAATGTTGGTGGTAATTTTTCTGTAGGACTTACAGGTTCTGTGAACAAAATTACAAAATGGGTAAATTGGGTTGGTCCAACTCCAAACGCGACAGTAGTTGTAAATCCAAACGTAATGTATTACTCAGGAGATTTAGCTATTAAATATAGCTTAATGAACTTAATTGGTTCAAAAGTAATCGATCCTTCTGTAAACATTGGTGGTGGATACTCTTGGATGGGTAAAACATCTGGAGGTACTGCAAACATAGGTGCTGGGTTGACTTTTTGGTTTACTGAACAAGTTGGTTTAATGTTAAACTCTACTTATAAAAAAGCATTTACTGATAGAGTATATGTTAGTGCATCAGATTTTAACCTTCCTTCAGTTTTTGAAAACACGGCTGGTTTAACATTCAAATTTGGCGGGAAAGATACAGATAACGACGGTATTTACGATAGAGATGATGCTTGTCCAGAAGTTGCTGGTCCTAAAGAATTTCAAGGTTGTCCTGACACTGACGGAGATGGTATCGCTGATAAAGATGATACTTGTCCAGAAGTTGCTGGTCCTAAAGAATTTAACGGTTGTCCTGACACTGACGGAGATAAAATTGTTGATAAAGATGATGCTTGTCCAGAAGTTGCTGGTTTAGCTTCTCTTCAAGGATGTCCTGATACTGATGGAGACGGTCTTGCTGATGCAAAAGACAAATGTCCTACTGTTGCAGGACCTAGAGATAACCAAGGTTGTCCATGGCCAGATACTGACGGAGATTCAGTTCTTGATAAAGATGATAAATGTGTAGACGTTGCTGGTACTGTTGCAAACAACGGTTGTCCTGAAGTAACTGAAGATATCGTTAAAAAATTAAACGATTACGCAAAAACTATCTTGTTTGATAATGCAAAATCTACTTTCCAAGCACAAACATTACCTGTGTTAGAATCAATGGTTGCTATCTTAAACGAGTATCCATCTTCAAAATTCAGCATTGAAGGACACACTGACAACGCTGGTAAAAAAGCTACTAACCAAAAATTGTCTGAAAACAGAGCTAAAGCTGTTGTTGATTTCTTAGTTGGTAAAGGAATTGCAGCAGATAGATTAACATCTTCAGGTTTTGGAGATTCTCAACCAATTGCTTCAAACAAAACTAAAGCTGGTAAAGCACAAAACAGAAGAGTAGAAGTTAAAGTGGTTAAATAATCACTTCTAAAATAAATTCTTAAAAACGCCTCGATTTATCGGGGCGTTTTTTTATATTTATACCTATGACAAATCCTACCTTTTTAGAAAATTTAGTGGCCAAATTACTTTCTGACGAAAGTGCAAACCTTGATCAAACTATAATTATTTTACCCAACAAAAGGGCTAAAATATTTCTTTTGGAAGCATTCAAAAAAAAGCTTCCAACTTTTACCTTTGCACCAGAGATCAAAAGTATAGAAGATTATATCCAAGAAATGGCAAAGATTCGGACTGTAGATTCTATAGAATTACTTTTTGAATTTTATTCTGTTTATCTATCAATAACTGGAAAGGAAAAGCAACAAACGTTCGAACAATTTTCTAACTGGGCAAAAACAGTACTACAGGATTTTAATGAAATTGACCGTTATCTTCTAAATCCAAAACATGTATTTTCGTATCTTCAAGATATCGAAGTTATTAAACGCTGGGGAATTGAAGTGGAGGACAAAACAGCATTAATAGATAACTACCTTGAATTTTGGAAGTTACTCCCTCTGTATTACAAATCTTTCTCTACACATTTAAAAAACAAAGAAATTGGATATCAAGGCTTGATCTATAGAGAAGCAGTACTTAATCTTGAAAACAGCGCCACTAATTTCGAAAACAAAAAAATTGTTTTTGCGGGTTTTAATGCTCTAAATCGAGCTGAAGAAAAAATAGTGCAATTCCTTATAGCAAAAGATGTAGCTAGTATTTATTGGGATATTGATGCCGTCTTTGTGAACGATGTGGCTCACGATGCAGGGTTGTTTGTGAGGCGTTTCAAAAACACCTGGCCACATTTTAAAAACAATCCTTTTGAATGGATTACCACTCATTTTTCGGAAGAAAAAAACATTCAAATTATTGGCACTGCAAAAGCCATTGGTCAGGCAAAAATTGTATCTGGAATTGTAGAAAAATTAATTTTAGACAATCCAAACAGATCATTAGACAAGACAGCTTTAGTTCTTGGCGATGAAAACATGCTCATCCCCATGTTGCATTCTCTTCCTGAAAGTGTTGGAAATTTGAATATTACTATGGGATATGCTAGTAAAAACAATCCCATTCAGTTGTTAGTTTCCAAACTTTTCAAAATGCATACTAATGCACTAAGTAGAAGTGAATCAAATTATGTGTTTTACTATAAAGATGCACTCGACGTGCTTTCTAATCCTGTAATCGAATCGTATGTAAATGCTTCAAATGTAATTCGTACCATCAAAAAGAACAATTTTACATTTATTACCCAATACAAAATCATTTCACTTCAGGAAAATCCCAATCGCCTTTTTGAATTACTTTTTCAGAAATGGGATCAAAAACCTATTGAAATTTTAGAACGTATTTCTGAAATTCTCTTAATCGTTAAATCAAACTTAGATTCAAATGTAGAAGAAGATAAGGTAGTAAAAACGTTTCTGTATTCGATTTATAAAGTCATTAATAAGCTCATTACCTATTGTTCAAAAAACGATTATATAGAAAACAGCGCTACTTTATTTAGCATCTACAAGCAAGTTATCGAACTCGCCGAAGTATCGTTTGAAGGCGAACCCTTGTCTGGATTGCAAATTATGGGAGTATTGGAAAGTCGTGTTTTAGATTTTGAAACCGTTATTATTACGTCACTCAATGAAGGGAAATTCCCCGCAGGAAAAACAGTGAATTCGTTTATTCCGTATGATGTGAAAAAGGAATTAGAGCTGCCCACTTACAAAGAGAAAGATGCTATTTACACCTATCATTTTTACCATTTATTGCAACGAGCCAAAAACATCTATTTACTATACAATACCGAAAGTGACGGTTTAGATGGCGGCGAAAAAAGTCGTTTTATTACCCAATTAGAAGTCGAAAAACAACCAAACCACCATTTGACACATGAAATTATTCAGCCCATTGTGCCGAATATTGCTTCTACACCAATTCGGATTGCCAAATCGGATGCTGTACTGGTGCGTTTGAAAGAAATTGCAATCGGCAAAGGATATTCACCATCGGCATTAACAACCTATATTAGAAATCCGACTCAATTTTATTTTCAAAGAATATTATCCATTAAAGAATCGGAGGAAGTGGAAGAAAACATTGCCCTAAACACTTTAGGGACAATTATTCATGAAACCCTAGAAGCATTGTACAAACCTTTTATCAATACATTTTTGACTGCCCCTAATTTAGAAAAAATGTTAAGCCTTGCTAATGAAGAAGTGCTACAGCAATTTAAAGCAATTTATAAAGAAGGAGAGGTTAAAAAAGGAAAAAATCTTTTGGCTTTTGAAGTAGCAAAACGGAATGTTTTTAATTTTTTGATGGAAGAAAAAAAGCAAATTGAAAATGGTGATGCCATAAAAATTCTAGCCTTAGAAACACCGCTAGAACGAATTTTAGAAGATGAGCATTTACCATTTTCGGTAAAAATTGCGGGAAACGTAGATAGAATAGAAATTAGGAATAATAAAATTCGAATTATAGATTACAAAACTGGAAAAGTTGATAAAAACAATGTACAGCTTAAAGATTGGACTGGTCTAACGTTAGAACTGAAAAACGATAAAATAATTCAATTGCTTTGCTATGCTTTCATGTATGAAGAGCAAACAAATGGATTGGAAATGGAAGCCGGAATTATTTCGTTTAAAAATATGAAAGGGGGATTTTTGCCTTTTGGATTAAAACAGGAAAAAGAATTTTGTACTACCATAACTCCTGATACTCTAGCACATTTTAAAACGGAACTAATTATTTTAATTAATGAAATTTTAAATTGTGAAATCCCATTTGAAGAGAAAATATAAGTCGTAAGTTCACTAAGGATTTGTAAAGGCACAAAAGTTAATTCTAAAAAAATTAACGCCAATTTAGTATTTCCTTTGGATAGATTTTGATTTCATTTATATTTCTTTGCAAGAAAAGATCAGAAAATTTTTAAACATATTCGAATTTTTTAAAAGTACCCTCGCAATAAATTACGCAATTTCATTATTGGGTCTTCTATTTATTGGCGTTAGTGGCTTTTTTATCGTTTCCATAAGTTTTGGTTATGTTGTTTCGTTAGCCATTAAAGAGGTTAAGGAGAATGAAAATTATTTGTTTTATTTCAATAACGGAATCTCTAAATTGCAGTTATGGGTTCTTTCCTTTGTGTTAAATATTATTCTTTCAACTTGTATCGTGCTGTTTTTTAATCTAATAAAAAAATTATTTTGAATAAAAATAGTTTAGAAGTCGATAGCGTTCTAAAAAGATTTGATGGTAAATTAGTACTTTCAGATGTTTTTATAAAATGTGAAACCAATGATATTATTGGGCTTTTAGGAAGAAATGGTTCTGGAAAATCAACCTTATTAAAAATTATTTTCGGAACTATTTCAGCGGATACTAAGTTTATAAAAATTGATAAAATTCCAAAAATAAAAAACACACCCCTTTTTGATGCAATAAGTTATTTAAGTCAGAATAACTTTATTCCAGAACATTTTACAGTCAAAAAAGCAATTGCATTATCGATAGCCAAACAAAATCGTGTAGCATTTTATGAAGACAAAATGATACAATTGATTTTACATAACAAAATTAGTCATTTGTCTGGCGGAGAACTTCGCTATCTCGAAATTAAATTGATACTAGAAAACCCCTCAAAATTTGTCCTACTTGATGAACCCTACAATGGTTTATCTCCAATAATGATTGAAAAAATAAACGAATTAATTATCGAAAAATCAAAGCATAAAGGAATAATTATTACCGACCATAATTACGAAAATGTGATTAAAATTTCGACTAAATTAATTTTAATGAAAGACGGAAAAACACATCATATAGAACACAAAAAGGAACTTATCGAAAAAGGATATTTGTTTGAAGGAATGATTAGCAACTCTTAAAAAAACCCAACAACATTTTTTCTAATTCCTCCCGATTTTCAATATGACTCATGTGACCGTCAGGGAAAGAAATCAATTGCACATTGGTGTCTTCAATTTGTTTGATGTTGTCATAGTAATTCAGAACACCGTCTTTTTTGCCAAGAATAAGCAGTTTTGGATAAGCCGTAAGATATAGTAGGTGTTCTTTGTTTTTTCTGAGTTTCATACCTTCCTGTGCTGCAATATAACCTTGCAAAGGCGTTTTCAAGGCTTCTTTTTTTACTTGCTCAATTTCTAAGATAAAATTCTCCCGATTGTCGATACTAAACAAATTTGCGATAGAGATTTGCACCAAAGAAGCATATTCTTTATGAGCCATTTTTATAGCCCGATTCCTGTTTATTTTGCGCTCATGGTCATCGGCATAAGTAGTCGAGTTTAATAGAACAAATCCTTTTGTGTTTTCTGGATATAATTCGGCGAAAGCCAAAGCGACATAACCACCCATGGAGTGTCCTACAAAAATAGCTTTTCTAATTTTTAAATGGTGTAAAACAGCATGAACCATGTCGGCTTGGTCCTCCATGGTGTGTACATAACCCAAACATTCCGAATTGCCATGACCTAATAAATCGATAGTGATAACACGGTATTTCTCAGAAAATGATGCCTTATAGGAATTCCACATGGTTGCGTTTTCTAAAAAACCATGAAGTAAAACAATAGCGGTTCCTTTTCCAACATCGGAATAAGAGATTTTTGTGTTTTTGTAGCGTAAATTATTCATGACTGCAAAAGTAAATTTTAAGTTCTAATACACGCATTATTTGATACGCTTTTCTTATGCAAAACAGGAGAAATCTAACAATAAAAGCAAGTTGCAATAAAAATTTTCACATAAAAAACGGTTTCCGTTGTGGAAACCGTTTTACCTATTTATTTTGAAAGAAATTAACTTAGTAACCTTCCTATTCCGCCTAAAACACTGCCTTCTTCGTTGCTACTTCCTCCAGCTCTTGGTGCTGATGCGATAATTTTATCGGCTAATCGGCTAAAAGGAAGCGATTGTACATATACCGTTCCTGGCCCACGAAGTGTAGCGTAAAAAAGGCCTTCGCCACCAAATAACGAATTTTTGATACCTCCAATAAATTCGATATCATAATCTACATCTTTGGTGAAACCTACAATACAACCGGTATCTACCTTAAGAACATCGCCAGCAGCCAATTCTCTTTTAGCTAATGTTCCGCCAGAATGTACAAATGCCATACCGTCTCCTTCAATTTTTTGCATAATAAATCCTTCTCCGCCAAAAAGACCTCGGCCTAGTTTTTTAGAAAATTCTATTCCCACCGCAACACCTTTGGCTGCACAAAGAAAAGAATCCTTTTGGCAAATAAATTTTTCGCCAAACTGCGTTAAATCGATAGGGATTATTTTTCCAGGATAAGGAGCTGCAAAAGAAACTTTGCTCTTGGTGTTATTTTGGTTCAAAAAAGCTGTCATAAACAAACTTTCGCCTGTAAGCACTCTTTTTCCAGCACTTACGAGTTTTCCAAAAAGCCCTGATTGTTGCCCTGAACCGTCTCCAAAAATGGTTTCCATTTGTATATTGTTATCCATCATCATAAAACTACCTGCTTCGGCAATTACAATTTCTTGCGGATCCAATTCTATTTCTACATATTGCATTTCTTCACCGAATATCTGATAATCTATTTCATGTGCTTGCATTTCCTTATTATTTTAAAGTTTAATAATAAGTCGTGTACAAATTTAAAATGTTACAGGTTCAGTATCGAAAATCAAAAAATGCAAACTAGTTTATACTACTAAAGCCCGTATATTTTTGCAACACTTCTGGAATTACAATACCTTCTGGAGTTTGATAGTTTTCTAAAATTCCGGCTAAAACTCTTGGTAAGGCCAATGAACTTCCATTTAAAGTATGGGCTAATTGATTTTTTCCGTCTTTGTCTTTAAAACGTAATTTCAAACGATTTGCCTGAAAAGTCTCAAAATTAGATACTGATGAAATTTCTAACCAACGTTCTTGTGCGGTAGAATAAACTTCAAAATCATACGTCAAGGCGGAAGTAAATCCCATATCGCCACCGCAAAGGCGCAAAATTCTAAACGGTAGTTTTAGTTCTTGCAAAATAGTTTTTACGTGTTCAACCATTCCTTCTAAGGCTTCATACGATTTATCAGGGTGTTCGATACGCACAATTTCTACTTTGTCAAACTGATGCAAACGATTCAAACCACGAACATGAGCTCCCCATGATCCTGCTTCACGACGAAAACATGGCGTGTAGCCTGTACACAAAACCGGCAATTCGTTTTCGTTTAGAATAACATCTCTAAAAATATTGGTAACAGGAACTTCTGCTGTCGGAATTAAGTACAAATTATCTTTCGCATCGTGGTACATTTGCCCTTCTTTGTCAGGCAATTGTCCTGTTCCGTAAGCCGAAGCTTCGTTAACCATGTGTGGCACTTGGTATTCTTGATAGCCTGCATCGGTGTTTTTATCTAAAAAATACGAAATAAGAGCACGTTGCAATTTGGCGCCTTTCCCCTTATATACTGGAAATCCAGGTGCTGTAATTTTTGTTCCTAATTCAAAATCGACAATGTCGTATTTTTTGATTAATTCCCAGTGGGGTTGCGCACCTTCGTGCAGAACTGGGATATCTCCTTCTTGGTAAATGTTTAGGTTTTCTTCTGGCGTTTTCCCTTCTGGAACAATGTCCGCTGGAAGATTGGGTAAGGTATACAATTTGTCTGCTAATTCCTTGGCCAAAGTTTCTGTTTGTTCTTTGAGCAACACACTTTTTTCTTTCAATAAAACAGTTTGTTCTTTGAGCAAATTGGCTTGTTCTTTTTCACCACTTTTCATCAAATCGCCAATAGTTCCCGATAATTTATTAGCTTCAGATAAGGTATTGTCTAATTCTACTTGTGTTGCTCGGCGTTTTTCGTCTAGCTGCACCACTTCTTGAACAATAGTCGTAGCATCCATATTTCTTTTTGCCAAAGCTTTGATTACTTTTTCCTGATTTTCTCTAATAAATGTGACTTGTAACATAACTTGATTGTTTTAAAATGATTGCCTTCATTAAAATTTGAACAACATAGAAACATATAAAAAAGAGATTTTATAGAAAATTCTCTTACACATAGCTATATTCTCTATATAAAAGCAAAGCTTCATTTAATTATAGCAAAAACTATGTTTCTATGTGGTTAATATTTTTAATGAGAATGCAAATTTAGTAATATTTCCTAAAGAATTTGATATTGTACAACATAGTTTAAGTAAGATTGCAGTTGGGTAATTTTTAGACTAATCTAAAAAAATAATTACTCTAATAAAATAATTTGTTTATATTTGTGGTTTAAAATTGTTTTTACAAATGGAAAAATCACTTGGCGAAGTCAATCAATCGGTGGCAACCGAGAATAAAACCAGCGTATTTAGAAAAATATTAGCCTTTTTTGGCCCTGCCTACCTTATTAGTGTAGGTTATATGGATCCAGGCAATTGGGCAACCGATATTGCGGGTGGAAGCCAGTTTGGGTATTCTTTGCTTTGGGTTTTGCTCATGAGTAATTTGATGGCATTGCTCTTGCAAAGTTTGAGTGCTCGATTAGGGATTGTCACGCAAAGAGATTTAGCTCAAGCTTCACGAGAAACTTACTCTCCCTTTATTAACTATATTTTGTATTTTTTGGCCGAAATTGCTATTGCCGCTTGTGATCTTGCCGAGGTTTTAGGAATGGCAATAGGAATTAATTTATTGTTTGACATTCCGCTAATGCAAGGTGTACTAATTACTGTTTTAGATACCTTTTTGCTACTTTTCCTCATCAATAAAGGCATTCGAAAAATGGAAGCTTTTGTTATTGCGTTAGTGGCTATTATCGGAATTTCTTTTGTCTTCGAAATGATTTTTGCACAACCCGAAATGGGAAAAGTTATCTATGGATTAATTCCTTCTATGCCCAATTCAGACGCACTGTATATTGCTATTGGAATTATTGGCGCCACGGTTATGCCACATAATTTGTATTTGCATTCGTCGTTAGTACAAACTAGAAAATTTGACCGAAGCAAAACAGGAATCAAACAAGCCTTAAAATACAATTTGATTGATAGCACTATTGCGCTCAATTTAGCCTTTTTTGTCAATGCCGCAATTCTTATTTTGGCGGCAGCTACATTCTACCAAAACGGAATGTTTCAAGTTGCCGAGATACAAGATGCACACCGACTCATGGAACCTCTTTTGGGAAAATGGGCGCCCATATTATTTGCAATTGCATTAATTGCAGCGGGACAAAGCTCAACTATTACAGGAACATTAGCAGGACAAATTATCATGGAAGGCTACCTGAATTTACGCATACAACCTTGGGTGCGCCGCATCATTACAAGGCTTGTTGCCATAGTTCCTGCGGTAATTGTAATTTCTGTTTTTGGCGAAAGCGTGACGGGAAAACTGCTCATTTTAAGCCAAGTTATTTTGAGTTTACAATTGGGTTTTGCCATAATTCCGCTTATTCATTTTGTTTCCGATACAGAAAAAATGAAAGGTTTTGCCATTAGCAAACCCATCCAAATTCTTTCTTGGACAGTTGCTTTGCTTATAGTATCGCTTAATGTGAAATTAGTTTTTGATGAAATTTCGAGTTGGTTAGAAACCTCTGAACACGCTACAATATTATGGTTTACGGTAGTTCCGCTCGCTGTTGGTTTTTTAATTTTATTACTGTATATCATTGTAAAGCCGTTTGCAACCAAAGCAAAACAGGCTATTCAAAATCATTCGCCACATCTTTTACAATTGCGTTTTTCTGCATCCGAAAGGTATTCTATCAAAAATATTGCAATTACTGTCGATTTTTCGAATGCCGATGAAATTGCTCTCAACCATGCTTTCGAATTGGGTGGCATGGAAGCCAATTACACCTTAATTCACATTGTAGAAACTATTGGCGCCATGCTCTATGGCAAAAATGTAGATGACCATGAGACAACAATCGATGAAAAATTATTACAGCAATACAAAGAAATGCTAACCGAAAAAGGGTTCAAAATTGAAACTAAATTAGGGTTTGGAAAACCCGACAAAGCCATTCCAATAATTATAAATAATGCGAATTTTGATGTTTTAGTCATGGGAACACATGGCCATACAGGATTCAAAGATTTACTTTTTGGAACAACCGTCGATAAATTGCGACACAAAATTTCAATACCTTTATTTATAGTTAAAAAATAAAGTGTAACCAAAAAGCACACAAAATAAATCACAAAGTACACGAAGAAAAAATAAAAGAACACAAGAAATTAGGTTTTACTTTGTGACCTTTGTGGAAAACGTAGTGACCTTTGTCTTTAAAAATAAAAAAATGATATGACTTTTTCAGAAGAAAATTATCTAAAAACAATTTACCATCTCACAACAATTTTAGATTCAGAAGTAAGCACGAATGCTATTGCCGAAAAGATGGAAACCAAAGCGTCTTCAGTAACCGATATGCTAAAAAAATTGGCTGATAAAAATTTAGTCAATTATAAAAAATACCAGGGCGTTTCGTTAACTAATTCAGGTAAATTATCAGCAAAAATGATTGTACGAAAACACCGTTTGTGGGAGGTTTTTTTAGTTGAAAAATTGGCCTTTTCTTGGGACGAAGTACACGATATTGCAGAACAATTAGAACATATAAAATCGGAAAAACTCATTGCTAAATTAGATGATTTTCTAGGCAATCCTACCGAAGATCCTCATGGCGACCCAATTCCAAATGCAGATGGTCAAATTGTTTCGGTAGAAAAACAATTGCTTTCGGAGTTGCAAGTGGGTCAGTCTGGAATTTGTGTTGGGGTAAAAGATACTTCGTCAGAATTTTTAAAATATTTGGATAAACAAGAAATAGCGTTGGGCGCTAAAATCGAAATCCTGTCGAAAGAAATATTCGATTTGTCATTAAAAATAAAAGTGGACATAAAAGAACTGACGATTTCAAACAAAATTGCCAGCAATCTTTTTATAAAAACAATATGAGAAAAGGCATTATATTTGATGCTTTATTAATAAAATTGAAATGAAAAATAGCTTTTTGCTCCTTTTTCTATTGTTTAGTTTTTCTGTTTTTGCACAAGAATCACTACAAAAACAAATAAAAATTACTCAAAAAAAATCCCTTGTTAGAAAAGGATATTCTTTCCAACTGAAAGAAGTAACCTCAGATTCACGTTGCCCTCAAGGTACCCAATGTATTTGGGCTGGCGAAGTACAAACGGTTATCTTAGTTTATAAAGACAAAAAAAAGGTCGAAGAAACAAAACTTACAATTTCACCAAACAATAACGACGAGGCAATTGCTTTTTTCAAAAAATATTATCCTAAAAAAAACAGTAAGTCTGTTACCATTTTTCCTTTTCCTATAAAAGATAAAAAAACAAATCCTTCAGCATATTACTTAGAGATTACTTTTGAGTAAAATAGTATTCTTTTTATAGCAATATGAAAAGGGTAAAACATCTCTTTCTTTGTTTAGAAATCTATTTTATCCCATAAAATAAGGCGTTTTTTTATTATTACTATCCAACTCACGATTAAACAAAAAGTTATAACTTTGCAAAAAATTAAATTGAAAAATAATGTCAACAATAGCACAACAATTCGGCATGACCGAAGCATTAGCACAGTTAGGTGTAAAAGCCATAAACGAAGGAACTTCGACAGGAAGTGAATGGTTTTCAAATGGTGAACTATTAGAAAGTTATTCGCCTGTAGATGGGCAATTAATAGGAAAAGTAAAAGCTACTACTGCTGCAGATTACGAAAGAGCAATGCAAAGCGCAACAGAAGCATTTAAAAGCTTTAGAGCTATGCCTGCGCCACAAAGAGGAGAAATTGTTCGCCAGTTTGGAAATAAATTAAGAGAATTAAAAGAGCCACTTGGTAAGTTAGTTTCTTACGAAATGGGTAAATCGCTGCAAGAAGGTTATGGTGAAGTTCAAGAAATGATTGATATCTGTGATTTTGCAGTGGGTCTTTCTCGTCAATTGAACGGACAAACTATTCCTTCAGAGCGTCCAAGTCACGTCATGAGAGAACAATGGCATTCTATTGGTGTTGTTGGAATTATTTCAGCATTTAATTTTCCTGTTGCCGTTTGGGCTTGGAATACCGCTTTAGCTTGGATTTGTGGCGATGTATGTGTTTGGAAAGCTTCAGAAAAAGCACCATTATGCTCTGTTGCTTGTCAAAATATCATTGCCGATATATTAAAAGCAAATAATTTACCAGAAGGTATATCCTGTATTATAAATGGCGATTACAAAGTAGGTGAAATGATGACTACTGATGTGAGAATTCCATTAATATCTGCAACAGGTTCCACTCGTATGGGAAGAATTGTGGGTTCAACAGTAGCACAACGTTTTGGTAAATCGTTACTAGAATTAGGAGGAAATAATGCTATTATTATTACACCAACTGCCGATTTAAAAGTAGTTGTTCCAGGAGCTGTATTTGGAGCTGTGGGAACTGCAGGACAAAGATGTACTTCTACAAGAAGATTAATTATTCATGAATCTGTTTATGATAAAGTAAGAGATGCTATTGTTGGTGCATATGGGCAATTAACTATTGGTAATCCTTTGGATCAAAAAAATCATATTGGCCCATTAATCGACAAAGAATCGGTAAATACTTATTTAGCTGCTATTGAATCTGCAAAAGCAGAAGGTGGAAAAGTATTAGTTGAAGGTGGAGTTCTAGAAGGTATAGGTTACGAATCTGGATGTTATGTAAAACCAGCCATTATTGAAGCTGAAAACACTTATAAAATTGTACAACACGAAACTTTTGCTCCTATTTTATATTTAATGAAATATAGTGGCGAAGTTGAAAATGCAATCGAATTGCAAAACGGAGTTGCTCAAGGATTATCTTCGGCAATTATGACCAATAGCTTGAAAGAAGCGGAAAAATTCTTGTCTTTTTCAGGTTCAGATTGTGGTATCGCTAATGTAAACATCGGAACTTCTGGTGCCGAAATTGGTGGTGCTTTTGGTGGAGAAAAAGAAACTGGTGGAGGACGTGAGTCTGGTTCAGATGCTTGGAAAGTATATATGAGAAGACAAACAAACACTATTAACTATTCGGATGAATTGCCTTTAGCACAAGGAATTAAATTTGATTTGTAAAATTTAATTTATTAGATAAAAAAATAGCGAGCCTTAAAAGCTCGCTATTTTTTTGCTCCATTATTACCAGATCTTCACACGATTCTCTGGTTTAACATATAGTTTATCTCCTTCTTTTATATCAAATGCTTCATAAAAAGTATCAAGATTTGTAAGTGGTACATAAGCTCTATACATCCCTGGTGAATGCGGATCGGTTTTCACTTGATTTTTAATTGCTTCATCTCTCATTTTCGATCTCCAAATGGTTGCCCAAGAGATAAACAATCTTTGCTCTGGTGTATAACCATCTATAAGCCCTGGATTTCCATTTTGTTTTAAATACAATTGAAGACCATCATAAGCCGCATTTATTCCACCTAAATCGCCAATATTTTCACCCAATGTAAATTTACCATCTACATGTGTTCCAGGTAAAGGTTCTAAGGCACTATATTCGTCTGCTAATGCACCTCCAAGGCCTGTAAATTGTTTTAAATCGTCTTCTGTCCACCAGTCAACTAAGTTTCCATCTGCATTATATCTTGCGCCAGAATCGTCAAATCCGTGAGAGATTTCGTGTCCTATTACAGCTCCTATTCCACCATAATTTACAGCTTCATCAGCTTTATAATCATAAAAAGGTGGTTGTAAAATAGCTGCTGGGAAAACGATCTCATTATAGGCAGGATTGTAATATGCATTTACTGTTTGTGGCGACATTCCCCATGTTGTTTTATCAACAGGTTTTTTTAAGTCAGCAATGTTTTCATCAAAATTCCAACGAGAAACATTTTTTATATTTTCATAATAAGTTCCGCCCTCTGATATTGGTTTTACATTTAATTTAGAATAATCCTTCCATTTGTCTGGATAACCAATTTTGATGGTTACTTTGTGGAGTTTTTCGACAGCTTTAATTTTGGTTTCGGCAGACATCCAAGTCAAATTATTTATTCTGTTTTCGTATGCTAGAATAACATTGTCAATCATTGCTTTAGCCTTAGCTTTAGCTTCTGCTGGAAATTTTTTCTCTACATATAATTTACCTAATGCTTCACCAACAGTCCCGTTTACAACTTGTAACGCTCTTTCGTTTCTAGGGCGTTGTTTTTTTGCACCTTGTAAAGTTTTGCTATAAAATTCCCAATTTGCTTTTTCTATTTCATCAGATAAAAGTCCTGTCGATTTTCTTAATAAAGTCCAACTCATGTAAGCTTTTAGATCTTCTATTTTGGAGTCTTTAAAAATAGTTTCTAATGCAGTAACATATTTTGGTTGAGATACAACAATCGATTCTAAATTAGTTAAACCAACTCCATCTAAATATTTTTTCCAATTTATAGAAGGTGTTAGTTTTTGTAATTCTACAACAGTCATTGGGTTGTACGTTTTTCTATCATCACGAAGTTCAACTCTGTCAAATCTTGGTTTTGACATAGCTATCTCTAAGGCTAATATTTTATCTGCATCTAATTTAGCTTGAGCTGGATTAGTACCTAAGAATTGTAGCATTCTTGTAACGTGTTGAACGTATTTTTCACGTTTTTCTTTAGAATCTTTGTCGTCAGCAACATAATATTCTCTATCTGGCAAACCTAAGCTTCCAAGCCCAAGATATACCACATTTTTATTACTATCTTTCGCATCAGCACCAACACCAATTCCGTAAAATCCAATTCCACCAATAGGCTCCATTTCGATAAGTAAATTGTTTACATCTTGGGCTGTTTTGATCGCATTAATCTTTGCTAAATAAGGTTTTATTGGTTTTATTCCCAATTTATTTCTTGAAATAGTATCCATGTAAGTTTGATAAACACTTACTGATTTTGCTTGATCTGATTTTGGGTTTAGTTTTTTGTCTGCAGCTGCTTCTTTCAAAATAGCTAAAGCATCTTTGTCGGTATTCTGACGCAATTCATCAAAACTTCCCCAACGTGTTTTGTCGGCTGGAATTTCTGTTTTGTCATACCAAGTCCCATTTACAAAACGGAAAAAATCATTTCCTGGTTTTACATTTTTATCCATCAAATCTAAATTGATTCCTGGATTTTTGGGCTTGCTTTCTTGTGCGTTACTAGTCAAGCTAATTAGTGAAAAAACCGCTAATGAACCAGCGGTTATAAAAGTTTTTTTCATGATTAATTTTTTATTATTCTTTTTACTGTACTTTGGTTTTCTGATGTTATTTTTACAAAATAAATCCCGCTTGAAACATTTCTCATATCTAAAACAGATTGTGAATTTGCATTTGAAAAATTATTGCGTGATAATATTATTTTGCCCGTAACGTCATAAACATCAACTTTATCGATAGCTTTATTTCCTGTAGCAATGGCAAATAACCCTGTTGATGGATTAGGATAAATAGCAATGTTTTTTAACTCAAAATCTTGATTAGAAAGAGTTCCGTCTATAATAAAATCATCGACAACAACTCCTAATTGATTGGCAGAGTCGTCTGAATGAAATACAATTCTAAAAATCACGTTCGATTGACCTATCAACGCATTTAATGGGTATGTGTACAATTTTAAGGTAGTATCGGTTCCTGTCCATTGTCCGCCTGGGCAGTTATTACAATCTGTTCCTGAAGTGGCTGGAGTTCTATTACTGTTGTACCAAGTAGCGCCTTGTGTGCCTAATAAACTCCATGTTTGACCTAGATTTGTAGAATATTGTACATAAACAACATCCCAATTGTTTTCTAAATCGAAAGCCATTTTGAATTTAATTTGTGGATTTACAGCGTACGTTAAATCATAGCATTGCGAATATAAATACGATTTGGTTACATCTGGATAATTACCTGTAAAATTTGTAGTGTAAACGTTGTTTGCTGGAGTAGCAAGCACTCCGTTTGTGTTGATGCCTCGTTTCCACTGGCTAGATGTCATACCATCGTTAAATGTTAATAATTCTGATGCAACGGCTTCAAAGGTGTTTAATGCACCTATCGTTCCAGGATTATCAATATAGAACGGAGCAATTCCTTTATTGTTATCGGAATACGCATCACTATTTATAGTTGCTGTAATATTTAGAGCATATACTCCTTTTGTGTTTACTGAAAAGCTTGGAATGGTAATTGTTTGTGAAGCTCCAGCTACAATAGTCCCATTCCAGGTATAATTTTGCGGAGCTCCATTATAATCGTATGAAATAGTTACAGATAAAATAGGGTCTGTTCCTTTATTTTTCACGGTTATTTGTGGAGAAACCGTTCCATCGCAACTAATAGTAGTTGTTGGACTTTGAATGGATACTAATGCAATATCGTTAACGGGTACTTCAACAGGTATTGCCGTTTGCCAAACTCCACGCCCATAAGTGGCTGCTACTAGTTTTCCTTCGTCTAAATTTATTTCTAAATCTTGCACCGAAACATTAGGTAAGTTTGTGTCGAACGGTTCCCATTGTGTCATTGAATCATCGCGATAATAAACCCCTAACGATGTTCCTATGTAAAGCGGATTAAGTGAATGTCTTCCTTGATGTCTGATTACATTTTTAGCGATTGCAGGTAAATTGGTTGAAAACGAAGCGAAAGCTGTTCCGCCATTAATCGACTTCAAAGCAAGCCCTGCTGTTCCTGAAGTAGTTAGATAAACAATATTGCTATTAGAACTATGCACGCAAATGGATGTAATAGTTGATGATGCAGTGTACGTATTTATAAAATTTATCCCTTTATTAGTACTTTTGTACAAACGAGTTCCGTTTGATACATACATAGTATTGTCGTTACTTGGATCTATGGCAATTAATTCGACATCTCCAGTGCCAATGGTTCCTGCAGATTGTTGCGCCCATGCAGCTCCGTTTAGTTTGTACAAACGAGAATATCCTGAAAACACTTCGCCTACAGCATTTATAGCCATTGGAGTTACCCAATTCCCTCCATCATCATTAGTGCCTGTTTCGGCTGCAGGCGCTCCAACACCTGAAGAATTTGAGTTACCCGCATTGGTGCTAATATACATAGAACTCCCAAATTGTATAAAACCGTAATATTTGTTGCTATTTGTAGGGTCTACGCCTGTATCCATTCCATCGGCTCCGTAATAATTTTTCCAAGCATTGTTGCTAAAAGCATGACCACCATTATCTTGCAAGCCTCCTACCATATTTCCTGTAGATTGTTTGGAGACGGCTATTTTATAAAATTGACTAATTTGAAGTCCTGCCGTTAAATCTGTAAAATTTACTCCTGAATTGTTTGATTTGTATATCCCGCCATCTGTTCCTGCATAAAGTGTATTTCCAAAATAGCGTAAAAAATGGATGTCTGCATGAGAATACGAAGCACTTGCTGGTGCACTCCAACTATTCATTTTTGTCATAGTGGCTCCGCCATTCGTAGATTTCCAAATATTTAAACAGCCGGTGTAAATTTCGTCAGCATTTGTGGTAGATACCGCTAATGCTAAATCGTATCCTGATTGTTGAGATTCAAACACATCTGAAGCAGGAGTGGCAACAGATTTTCTATTAAAACTAGTTCCTCCGTCAGTTGATAAATAAATTCCTTGAAACCCATAATAAGGAGGAATTGCTCCAGTATTAGGAGAGTCTGCACTTAAAATGTAAATATAATTTGCATTTGCTGGTGTAACATCTAATAATAATCTATTCGAATTAGCGGGCAAACCATTGGTTATGTTGGTAAAACTAGATCCTGTATTGGTCGATTTATAAAATTCAAAATCACTCACAGCATACACATTGGTTGGGTCATTGGGTTTTAAACGTAAAGAACCTTGGGAGAAATTTCCTGCTTGAACATTTGTCCAAGAAGTACCTCCATTGGTTGTTTTGAATATTCCTGCATCTGTTGCGCACCAAAGAATTTGATTGTTTGTAGGATGTATTACTATATCTCCAGCCGAAGATACTCCTGTCATTGCGCCAGTAACAGTCCACGTTGTTCCGCCATCAATCGATTTGTAAACTCCCACAAAAGCTGTATCACCGCCATCTTTATCTCCTGTAGCAATATAGAGTGTATTAGCATTAGAATAATCGACTGCAATTCCTGAAACGCCTATTTGTGGAAAATTATCGGTAAGGGGCAACCAAGTGCTACCAAGATTTATCGATTTCCATATTCCTCCAGCTGGCGAACCTGCGTATACAGTATTTGCATCTGATGGATCCACACAAACCACATTAACTCTTCCTTGTCCAGACGACCAAGAACCTGTGTTTGTATGTGTAAATGGTCCTGTTGGAATCCAATTACTTGCAGGTAAAGCTAAAGCAGATTTATTACTTTTTAATCCTTTTTTTTGTTGCCAAACGGCCATAAATTCCTCGGATGAAATTATTTTTCCATCTTCTTTTACAAGATTTTTCCAATAATTTTCCCATCGTTTGAATGGTTTATAGCCAGATCCCTTTTCGGAATGATCTTTATCTTTCCAATATTCGTTAAATGAATTAACAATAGCATCAAAAGTGACTTCTTGTTTTTGCTTGCTTATATTTTGCATCCAAGGGGCATTGGTAATAACTTGAGAATATCCAGTTGTAATGAATGCTAATAATGCAATAAGGGGGTATATTTTTCTCATTTTGCCGTGTGTTTTTGTCAAAAATAGTAAGTATTTTTCACTTCTCTGCTTTTTTAACATTGATTTCGAAATAGTTTGAGGCAAAATAATTTGAATTGGTGTATTTTTGCAAAAAAACTAGCATGATTTCTTTTTTACGAAAATTTAAAACGTTATTCGTTGTCTTATCCATTCTATCGGTTATTATAATTGGTTTGTTTTATAATGTTTTAAACAGAAAAACACTTCCTGTTTTTACACCATCGATGGTAAATCCTGAAATGGTTGACACGACAATTCAGTATATTGCAAATAAGCACACCATTGCTGATTTTGCCTTTACCAATCAAAACGGTAAAGTAATTACACAAAACGAGTATAAAGGAAAAATATATGTAGCCGATTTCTTTTTCACCACTTGCGGCACCATTTGCCCCATGATGACCGATAATATGGTGTGGTTGCAAGAACAAATTAAAGACAATCCGAAAGTAATGCTTCTCTCCCATTCAGTAACTCCAGACATAGATAGCGTTTCTGTACTAAAAGAATATGCTAGAAAAAAAGGCGTTATTGATGCCAAATGGAATCTTGTAACAGGCAATAAAAAAGATATTTATTATATTGCTAGAAAATCGTACCTCGCTGTTAAAACTGGAAATTCATCGGAATTGTATGATATGGTACACACTGAAAATTTTGTTTTAGTAGACCAAAAAAGAAGAGTTCGTGGTTTTTATGACGGCACAAAAAGAGAAGAAGTAGAACAGCTTTTGAAGGATATAAATTGGTTGCTCGAAAACTAAAATTAAACTGATTTTTACCGAAATACTGCAAAGATGATTTTTATCATATTTAGTACTATTATTATTCCTACTTTTGTGTAATTTTAATTCAATCTAAATAAGTGAAACTAAGCGTAGCACAATTACAAAAAGGGCAGAAAGGCATCATACAAGATTTTAACATCGATTTAATTCCGTTAAAACTATTAGAAATGGGTTGCTTGCCAGGGAACGAAGTCCAGTTGCTTCAAGTAGCTCCGTTTGGTGACCCTTTGTACTTAACGATAAACGATTGTCATGTGGCCATTCGATTAGAAACCGCTTCGGTTATTCATGTTGAAATTGCTAAAGAATCCGAATTGTAATGAAAGTAGGAAACATTAATATTGCATTAATTGGAAACCCAAATGTTGGAAAAACATCGGTATTCAACCAACTTACAGGATTAAATCAGCAAGTAGGAAACTACCCAGGGATTACCGTCGAAAAAAAACAAGGTATTTGCAAATTATCGTCCAATCTTAAAGCTACAATTTTAGATTTGCCTGGAACGTATAGCCTAAACGCCAGTTCGCTAGATGAAAATGTTGTTATCGAGTTACTTTTAAATAAAAACGACAAGGACTATCCCGATGTTGCAATTGTAGTTACTGAAGTAGAGAATTTAAAACGAAATTTATTGCTTTTTACTCAAGTAAAAGATTTAGAAATCCCTACTATTCTAGTGATAAACATGTCGGATAGAATGGCTTACAAAGGAATTTCACTCGACATTCCATACCTAGAATCCCAACTTAAAACTAAGATTGCTTTAGTTAGTTCTCGCAAAGGATTAGGTATTGAAACATTAAAAAATTTGATTGTAAAATATAAAAATATCCCTACAGAACCTTGTTTAAATGCTTCTAATATTGATATTCCATATTTTAACAGCTTACGAAAAACATTTCCAAACCAATCGTTATATAAATTATGGTTGGTTATTACACAAGATGTAAATTTTGCCAACTTAAATAAAAACGAGGTAGCCAATTCATCTTTTACAAAATCAAAGGAAGACTTAAAAAGACTGCAACAAAAAGAAACCATAAAACGCTATCAGTTTATTAACGATGTTTTGAAGGTTGGACAAAAAATAGACTTGGCTTCTGCCAAAGATTTACGGAGCAAACTCGACAGAATTTTAATGCACAAAGTATTTGGCTATGTCATTTTTTTCTTGATTTTGATGCTTATTTTTCAGTCTATTTTTGATTGGTCAAGTATCCCTATGGATTTTATAGACAGTTCGTTTGCTTCTTTAAGTTCGTGGACACAATCTAAATTACCAGCAGGAGTTTTGACTAATCTTATTGTGCAAGGAATTATCCCTGGTTTAGGCGGAATTGCTATTTTTATTCCTCAAATAGTTTTCTTATTCCTATTTATATCCATACTCGAAGAAAGTGGCTACATGAGCCGAGTAGTTTTTTTGATGGATAAATCCATGAGGCGATTTGGATTGTCTGGCAAAAGTGTCGTGCCGCTTATATCAGGAACCGCTTGCGCTATTCCCGCCATTATGGCAACTCGAAATATCGAAAATTGGAAAGAACGACTCATTACAATTCTAGTAACGCCGTTTACTACTTGTTCCGCAAGACTGCCTGTTTATTCCATCATTATAGCGTTGGTAATTCCAAACACGCGTCTTTTTGGTTTATTCAATTTGCAAGGACTAACACTCATGATTTTGTATTTGTTGGGCTTCGGAATGGCTTTGCTATCGGCTTGGATTTTAAATAAAATACTGAAAATTGAATCCAAATCCTATTTTGTAGTCGAAATGCCTAATTACAAATTGCCTTTGTTCAAAAATGTTGGGATTAACGTGGTTGAAAAAACAAAAGCCTTTATTTTTGGTGCCGGAAAAATTATTTTAGCCTTTTCTGTAATATTATGGTTTTTAGCTTCCTATGGTCCTGATGGCGATTTTAAAAACGCAGAAGAAATCGTTTCAAAACAATCCCTTTCTACCGAAAATTTAGAAAACAATATAGCTTCTTACAAACTAGAACATTCCTATATAGGAATTATAGGAAAATCAATAGAACCTGCTATTGCACCCTTAGGATACGATTGGAAAATTGGAATTGCCATCGTAACCTCGTTTGCAGCTCGCGAAGTATTTGTAGGAACACTTGCTACTATATATAGCGTAAAAGAATCTGGAAATCAAGAAGATACTATAAAAAACAAACTTGCTTCCGAGATTAATCCAACCACTGGAGAGAAACTTTTTAATCTAGCTTCTGGGGTTTCTTTACTGCTTTTTTATGTATTTGCCATGCAATGTATGAGTACCCTTGCCATTACCAGAAAAGAAACTAATTCGTGGAAATGGCCTCTAATTCAGCTAGTTTTTATGACCGGATTTGCTTATACTATGGCGCTAATAGCGTATCAAATACTAAAATAATGATACAAGAAATAATAGCCTTTGGACTTCTTATCCTTTCAGTACTATTTTTAATCTGGAAATTTTTTATTCTGAAAAAAACTGAAAAAAACTGTAACTCTACATGTAGCTGCAAGTAATTTTTATTATCTAGAATATAATTGTTTCTAGAGAAATTAAGTTTTTCTAAGTTCACTATACCATAAAAAACGCCTTAATTCATATTGCATGTATTAAGGCGTTTTAAGTAATTATATTCGTTAAGAAACTACATCTTCATCAACCAATTTTTAACTGAAACTTCATTGTTAATAATATCTCGTAATTCAGAAATCTTAACTCGATCTTGTTTCATAGTATCACGATGGCGAATAGTTACTGTTTCGTCTTCTAATGTTTGATGATCGACTGTAATACAAAATGGAGTTCCTAACGCGTCTTGTCTTCTATATCGTCTTCCAACAGCGTCTTTCTCGTCGTAAGCCACATTGAAATCCCATTTTAAATCTTCGATAATTTTTCTAGCCACTTCTGGCAAACCGTCTTTTTTTACCAATGGTAAAACGGCAGCTTTTGTAGGTGCTAAAACGGATGGTAATTGTAAAACTGTTCTTGTTGAACCGTCTTCTAGCGTTTCTTCTTTTAATGAATTGGAGAAAACTGCCAAGAACATTCTGTCTAATCCAACTGAAGTTTCTACCACGTATGGTGTGTAATTTGAATTGGTTTCGGTATCAAAATATTGTAATTTTTTTCCTGAAAACTTCTCATGCGCTTTTAAATCGAAATCAGTTCTAGAATGAATTCCTTCTAGTTCTTTGAATCCAAATGGGAAATTAAATTCAATATCCGCAGCAGCATTAGCATAATGTGCTAATTTTTCATGGTCATGAAAACGGTAATTTTCTTTTCCTAATCCAAGGGATAAATGCCAATTCAAACGGGTGGTTTTCCAATATTCGTAATACTTCATCTCTTCGCCTGGTTTTACAAAAAATTGCATTTCCATTTGTTCGAATTCACGCATTCTAAATATAAATTGACGAGCTACTATTTCGTTTCTAAAGGCTTTCCCGGTTTGTGCAATTCCGAATGGAATTTTCATACGACCAGATTTTTGAACGTTTAAGAAGTTTACAAAAATACCTTGTGCGGTTTCTGGACGCAAATACAATTCCATAGCAGATTCTGCTGAGGCTCCAATTTTTGTTCCAAACATTAGGTTAAATTGCTTTACTTCGGTCCAATTTCTTGACCCTGAATCTGGACAAGCAATTTCTAATTCTTCGATTAACGCTTTTACGTCAGCTAGATTTTCTGTTTCTAACGAACGAGCCATTCTGGCTAAAATTTCGTTCTTTTTAGACAGATATTCTACTACACGAGCGTTTGTAGTCACAAATTCCTCACGATTAAAGCTCTCGCCAAAGCGAATACTTGCTTTTTCGATTTCTTTTTCGGCTTTTTGGTTTAATTTTTCGGCATAATCCTCAATTAAAACATCGGCTCTGTATCTTTTTTTGGAGTCTTTATTGTCTATTAATGGGTCGTTGAAAGCATCTACGTGACCTGAAGCTTTCCAAGTTGTGGGATGCATTAATATTGCAGCGTCAATTCCTACAATATTTTCGTGCATTTGCACCATCGATTTCCACCAATATTCTCGTATGTTTTTCTTTAGTTCTGCACCGTTTTGAGCGTAATCATACACTGCGCTCAAACCATCGTAAATTTCGCTTGACGGAAAAATAAATCCGTATTCTTTTGCGTGTGAAATTACGTTCTTAAATAAGTCATCTTGTTTTGCCATGGTGCAAAAATAAGAAAAGAGAATGAAAATTTTAGAAAAAAGAATCAAAAAAAAGATTGATTGCAGGTAAGAGTAAAAAAATATTTTTTAGTGTGTTTGCTAAAAAATTTACCGCAAATTCAAAAGCAAAATTAACCTTTATAAGTAATATACCTGATTTGCGATAAAATTTATTTTCAAGTACTATTTTAGAGAGAAAACGGTATTACCTATTAAATTGATGCCTGAGAAAATGTTTATTTCATAATCGCCTTTAGACATATCTTCTTTGTTAGGGTCTACAAAAACACAAACGTCTAACTCTTCGTTATCATAAAAAATATTAGTTTTTGCACTAAAATCAAGTAATTTATCTCCAGATGTATAAGATTCTCCTATTTTGCTTACCACCTTATTATTGGGATTTACAATTTGAATATAGATGTCTTTATTCCCTTTTAAAGCGGCTTTATTTTCTAATAAGGTAAAGCATACTTTTATTTGTTCTGTACTACTGAAACGCCTGGTTTCTATAATATTATTAGATACTATTTTGATGCCATTTGCATACACATTGGTTGCTGTTAGATTTTTAGATACTGAAAGTGTATTTTCGTTGGTTGCATTTTGTTTTTGCAACTCTTTGTTTTTAGTGGCTAAATCCGCTATTTGACTGTGTAGTGTTCTAGTATTGTTTTGTTCGCTTTTTAGTGCTTTTTTGAGTGAATCTATTGTGGAATAGTTGTTTTTTACATTTGTAGTAATTATGCTTTGATTATTTTTACTACTTTCTTTAGTATTTGTAATTTCTGTTTTTGTGGCGAACGTTTTTAAGGCTAGTACTTCTTTGTTTTTTATCACTGCCGAATCATAACGATTGAAAATTTCTTTCAAATCATTAGTGTATATTTTTTTGTCTAACTGAATTGTTTCCTCAAGTTTTTTATTTTTACTTTGGCTATCGTAATATTTCGCAACAAAGACAATTGCTATCGAAACGAAAACAATTGACACGAGGTTGGCAGGTATTGAGTTTTTTACGTTCATTATTGAATGAAATAAAGTATAGTTTAACAAACATAAATATGTTTTTGTATTGTTCCAAATAAAATCGATAAAATGCTAAAAAATCTGATAAAATTATTCTATCCTAAAATTTGCTCTGGTTGCCATACTATTTTATTGCAGCATGAAAATATGATTTGTGTGTTGTGCAGACATGATTTACCGGTAACAAATCATCTGACAAAAACCGAAAATGAGTCCTTTAAAAAATTTTACGGACGATTGCCTGTCGAACATGTTTCGGCAATGCTTTATTACCACAAAAAAGGAGTTGTACAACAGTTGATACATAACTTAAAATACAAAAACCATCAGGAAATAGGTGCTATTTTAGGAAACTGGTATGCTGATGATCTAAAAACAATTGAGATTTTAGAAACCGTAAATTACGTTATTCCTGTTCCTTTGCATAAAAAAAGATTGAAAGAACGAGGTTATAATCAAGTAACTACATTTGGAAAAACAATAGCAATAGCCCTTGAGAAACAATATAACGATACCATTTTAGTTAGAAACGAATATACATTAACGCAAACTAAAAAAACGCTACTCGACAGAAATGCTATCTCAGAAAATACCTTTGAAGCTGTTTTTTCAGAAAAGCATTACAACCAACATTTTTTACTCATCGACGATGTGCTTACCACTGGCGCAACACTTGAAGCTTGTGGTAAAGCAATCTTAAAAATCCCCGGGGCAAAGCTTAGTATAATAACTATAGCAATGTCGCAATCTTAATTATTCTTAAAAAAATTAAAATTATTTCGTTTCCACTAAATATAGTTGTTATTTTGTACTGAGTAAATCGCGTTTTATGAGAAAAATCAATATCCTTATCCTTGTTTTTTGCACATTTCTTGGTGCTATAAGTTGTGCTAAGAGAGGTACAATTACTGGTGGCGATAAAGATATTTTGCCTCCAAAAATCACGTCTAGTTCTCCGAAGAATTTTTCAACAAATTTCAATAAAAATACCATTAAAATTTCTTTTGACGAATATGTAAAAGTGAAAGATTTGCAAAAACAACTCATCGTTTCTCCACCCATGAAAACGCCGTTAACGGTTTTACCTCAAGGAGGTGCTAGCAAATATATTACGATACAAATAAACGACACGCTAAAAGCAAACACCACCTACAGCTTTAACTTCGGACAAAGTATTGTAGATCATAATGAAGGAAACGCCTACCCACAGTTAAAATATGTTTTTTCTACAGGAGCCTTCATAGATTCGCTTTCGGTTGAAGGAATTATTAGAGATTCTTATGAAAAAGAGGTTGATAAATTTGTAAATGTAATGCTTTATGAGGTTGACGAAAAATACAATGATTCTGTCATTTACAAACAAACGCCTCGGTACATTACCAATACATTGGATAGTTTAAAAACGTTTAAACTGGAAAACATTAAAGCAGGACAATACAAATTAGTAGCACTAAAAGAAAAAAGTAGCAACTATAAATTTGACCCCAATAAAGATAAAATTGGTTTTTATAATCAAACTATTACCGTGCCCGACAAATCGATATTTGAACTCGAATTGTTTAAAGAAGAAGCGGTTTTTAAAACCAAAAAACCAACACAAGCCTCTGGAAACAGAGTCCTTATTGCGTATGAAGGAAATACGAAAAATCTAAAAATTGATGCCCAACAAAACGCAAATACGCTAAAAACTAGAATCACAAAATTTCAAGACAAAGATTCGGTTCAGGTTTGGTTTGCACCCATAAAAAACGATTCTATTCAATTCAATATAGAAAACGGGAAGTACAAAAAGAACTATATGGTAAAAATGAAAGACCAACGCCAAGACACTTTAAAGTTTTCTCCGAAGCAAAATGGGATTCTCAATTTTAAAGAAAATTTTACTATAACTGCATCAACACCACTAGATAAGTTCGATTTAACTAAAATGACTTTGACTAAAAAAGATAGCTCTAAAGTTGATTTTAAAACCAATTATGACGCATTCAATCAAAATCTTGAAATTGTATTTACTAAAGAACCCGAAGAAAAATACAAACTTTTACTATTGCCCAATGCCATTGAAGACTATCTAGGACAAAAAAATGACAGCCTAAAATATAGTTTTTCTACTAAAAGCCTTTCCGATTACGGAAACTTGAAACTGAATTTGCAAAATGTAAAATCATATCCTGTTATTATTGAACTAACCGACAAAACAGGTAAAGTTTTAGCTTCAGAATATACTGAAGAGAATCCAACTGTTGAGTTTCTTCTGCTAGAGCCACGAAAATATTCCTTACGCATCATCTACGATGAAAACAAAAATAAATTGCGAGACACTGGAAATTATCTCGAAAAAAAGCAACCCGAAGAAGTAGTGCATTTTCCTACAGAAATTGATGTGCGCGCTAATTGGGATGTTGATCAGGTTTTTGATGTAAGTAAGTAATACTTTAATCTCGTTTTAACCAACCCGTAACACTCATTCGTCTTTCGTTAGTAACCAAAACCTCATGAACGAGTTCGTTGCTTTTAAAAAAAACAGTCTTACCTTGTGTAGGTGCTATTTTTTGGTCGTTATCGAACTGGTGAATAAGCAATTCGCCACCATCCTCTTCTTGCCAATTATTATTTAGATAACTAATCATCGAAAATTGTCTGCTCGAATTATCCTGAAACTGGTCTAGATGTTTCCTGTAAAAACTTCCTGTTTCGTACAAAGAATAATGAAACTCATAGCCTGTAATACCAGCATAACAAGAAAGATTTAGATAGGCTATAAAAGCTTCTATTTGTACAAAAAATGCGTTTTCGTATGCGTTATTGTTCTTTTTATCTAGCCAATAAATCACATCGTTTCGTATCGCCGTGTTGTGTATTAGCTTGTCAGCATTACCAATTCCGGCGGTGAGCAATTTATTCTCACAATGCAGCGAAAGTAAATTTTCTTTAAGATGATTGGCTAATTCGTCAGTTAAAAAGTGTTGAGAAATGCCCACTTTATTTTCAATATAAGAGGCAATTAGGGTTTCAAAATTATTTTCCAAGGGATTGTTTGACTACCTGAATAGACAAGCAACGGCACAAGATAGTCTTAATAAACGACAATTGGTTGTATTTCATTTTTTTGATTACTTTAGTAGAAAAAAATGATTATGAAAAAACTATTTTCTATGCTATTCCTTATTTCCTCTTTGGCAGAAGCCCAAAACAAAGAAACAGCAAAAATAAATTCCACTTTAGACAATTGGCACAAAGCGGCGGCAGAAGCAAAATTTGAAACGTATATGAATGTCATGACCGATGACGCTATTTATATAGGCACCGATGCTACCGAAAACTGGAACAAAAAAGAGTTTATGGCTTTTGCAAAACCGTATTTCGACAAAGGCAAAGCATGGAGTTTTACAGCTCTGGAACGCCATGTTTATTTTGATGCGTCGGGAAAAACCGCTTGGTTTGACGAATTGTTAAATACCCAAATGAAAATTTGTCGTGGCTCAGGAGTTTTAGAAAAAATAAAAGGCGAATGGAAAATAAAACATTACGTTCTATCTATGACCATTCCTAACGACAACACGAACGAAGTAATTAAAGTTAAAGCTCTTATTGAAAACAAACTGATACAGAATTTAAACATAAAGAATGTTGCGAAATAAAAAAACTCACAAAGATAAACTATTTTCTTTGTGAGCCTTGTGTCAAACCTTGTGTCATAGTGGTTAAAAAAACTAATAAATATTTTCTTTTAGTTTACTAATCATTTCCACCGTCATGTTTTCCATGTCGAAATCATTTTTCCATCCCCAATCGTTTCTAGCAGCGCTATCATCGATGCTGGCTGGCCAAGAATCGGCAATTTTCTGACGGAAATCGGGTTCGTAATCGATGGTGAAATCGGGAAAGTGTTTTTTAATTTCTGTCGCAATTTCAGCAGGTGTGAAACTCATTCCTGACAAATTGTAGGACGAACGAATTTTCACCTTTTCGGACGGAACTTGCATAATGCTTACTGTGGCTTTTATGGCATCGTCCATGTACATCATGGGTAATCCTGTGTTTTCAGACAAGAACGAAGTAAATTTTCCATCGGTAATGGCTTTGTGGTAAATATCGACAGCATAATCGGTCGTGCCACCACCTGGAGGGGTACTCCAACTAATAAGTCCTGGATACCTGATACTACGAACATCGACACCATATTGTTTGTGGTAATATTCGCACCAGCGTTCTCCAGTTTGTTTGCTAATTCCATACACCGTGCTTGGTTCCATAATGGTGTATTGTGGTGTGTTTTCGCGTGGAGTGGTTGGGCCAAAAACCGCAATACTCGAGGGCCAAAATATTTTTTTTATTTTTCCTGCTTTGGCTAAATTCAAAACATGAAAAAGCGAATTCATGTTCAAATCCCAAGCAAAGGCAGGGTTTTTTTCGGCGGTTGCCGACAGCAGTGCTGCCATCAAATACACATCGGTAATATGATACTTCTCTAATAAATGTTCAATTTGGTTGTAATCTAAAGCATTTACTACTTCAAAAATCCCGTCGTTGACTATATCGGTATTTAATTTTCTAATATCGGAAGCAATTACATTGTCATTTCCGTATAGTGCTCTTAGTTTGTGTGTTAACTCTGTTCCTATTTGCCCGCAAGCGCCTATGATTAATATTTTTGTGTCCATCTTATTCTGTTTGTAATACAAATATAACGATTTCGTAAAATATAGCGTTACCATCTTTAACACTTTAATAAACTAAAAAATAACTACATTTGTTGTTTTAGTAAAATTTTCTGATATGAAATATATTTTTTTAGTGGTTTTATCATTAGTTTTTTTATTTAGTGCCTGCAAAGACGATACTAAAGCACATGAGATGCAAATTAGCAAAGCATTAAAAGAAAAAGAACTCCTTTTTAGTACCATCAACAAAACTTGGATTTTTACACCAAGAAATCTAACGCCAGAGTCTCAAGCCATTGTAAACGATTGGACGGATTGGAGATTATTTACTGCTGAATTGTATCAAAAACCAAAAGGAACTATTGGTGCTTTTCAGCGAAAAACAAAGAGTTTAGTTCAAAAAGTTGAAGTTTTAAACAATACAATTCCTGAAAAGATCAATAAGCCCCAAATAAAAACTAGATTAGTGGCTATGATTACAAAAATTAAAGCGTTACATACGTTCATTCATTTAGACCAAATTCCTGAAAAAAAAGTAGTCACTCTAATTACCGATTTGAATATTGAATTGAACGCTTTCCAAGACCAAATTGAAGAAATTGTGCGTCGTAGCCATATACAAAAAGAAGAAGGAGAGCAAGAAATGCTAAATTCATTAAATGGTTCGTCACCAGTTGTTTTACCTGTAAATAATTAAGCTTCGTCTGAAAAATTTAGACTATTTATACTTATATTTGACTAAAATAAAAAGCCATGACTAAAAATTACACTCTCAAAAAAATGAAATTAGTTTTATTTTGGATACTACTTTTAGTGTCTCCTATAATTCAGGCTCAAATTACAATTTCGTCTGACAATGCAGGAAATTATGCCGCTTGGACCAACGGAAGCAATGCAGGAACAGGCTTTACCACTTGGGATTATTGGACTCAAAACACCGATGCTTCCCATTTTGCAGGGCATTTTTTAGGAAGTTCAGTAGCTCAAGGATTTGGCGACATTAATACTAGCAACCAATCCTTTGCCATGTACGGAAATCCATACTATGCCGCATTTCCGCCACAAGCAAATGCACAACGTTTTTTAAACAATACGGGGTCGACGCAAGTGGCAGGACGCTCTTTTTTATTGCCTGGACAATCGTTTAAAATAGATTTAGCAATAGCGTTTAGAGATGGTTATAAAGGAATTGACTTACTGGATCAAAACTTTACACCATTGTTCAACTTCAATGTGACTAACAATTTATACACCACTTCAACAAGTGCCGATTTAGGCTGGACTTACAATCAAGCATCTGTTTTTCAACTAGAAGTACAGCAAACAGACACGAATACTTATATAGTCATTATAACTCGTGGAAGTGATGTATATAATTCTGGTAACAGAACAGGGCAGTTTTCGGGTGTAAAATTATATGTAGGAAATACCAGTGGCGGAAACAATTTGAATAATTTATTTTTCAATAACATGCTATTGCAACGCTGTGCTGTGACCACCACTTGGAACGGAAGTGCGTGGAATAATGGATTGCCAAATGGCGACAAAGCGGTTGCATTTACTGGGAATTATACTTCAACGGGGAACATCAGCGCTTGTTCGGTTTCGGTTTCTGGCGGCGCGCAAGTAACCATTGCGGATAGTCACACGTTTACAATCGAAAATAACATTACTGTTGCTGGAGGTTCTGCTCTTGTTTTTGAAAACAATGCTAGTTTACTACAAACTAACTCTTCGGCCGTAAATACAGGAAATATAACTTATAAAAGGAATTCGACTCCTATGAGATTTTTTGAATATACGTATTGGTCGTCACCAGTTGCTGGGCAAACTTTAGTCAATTTTTCTCCTTTAACCAGTCCTTCAAGATATTTTTCATTTGATGCGGGTGTAGCAAATAACTGGGTGCTTGAAACACCAACTAATGCTATGCAAGCTGGGAAAGGCTATGCTATTAGATCTCCTGATGACTACACCACAACCCCACAAATATTTAATGGCACATTTACAGGAACTCCAAACAACGGAGACATCAGCACCAGTGTTGTGGCATTTAACCCTAGTTTACTGAACTATAATCTTCTTGGAAATCCTTATCCTTCGGCAATTAGTGTTATTAGCTTATTGGATAATTCGAATTTAGGAACGCTTTATTTTTGGACACACAACACTGCAATTGCAGGTAATAATTTTACGACCAGCGACTATGCCATTAGAACCAGAACAACTGGAACGGCAGCTATTTCTGGAGGAACAGTGCCTGGATTGTATATTGCAGCAGGTCAAGGTTTTTTTGCCTCGGCAGCAACTACTGGCACACTAACGTTTAAAAATAGCATGAGAACCATCAGTAATAATAATCAGTTTTATCGACAGGCTCAAAACGCACTAACCGAACCCTTAAACTACTATATTCATCTAAACCTAACAAATGCTTTGGGTGCATTCAAACAAATTGCAATTGGATATCAAGAATTGGCAACAATTGGTTATGATTTTGGTACTGATGCGCCTGCCTCTACCGAAGGAGCTATTACTTTTTATTCCATAATTCCTCCCTATACTATTGGTTTTGGAATACAAGGTCGTTCTTATCCTTGGGATATAAACGACGTTATCGATTTAGGGTTCAATGCCACTATTGCGGGCGATTATACTATTGCTATCGATCATGTTAATCCTTTTTTTGACACTCAAGCTATTTTTATTGAAGACGCTCTTTTAGGCACGTATCATGATTTAAAAACGGGGCCTTATAATTTTAATACCGCTGTTGGAGTTTACAATTCTCGATTTAAAATTCATTATCAAAATTTATTAGCCACTACTAATTTTGCTGTAAATGCAAGTTCTGTTTTGATAACTACTTTCAATACTGAAATTGAAATTGCTTCTACTTCCGAAAAAATAAAATCGATTCAGGTTTATGATGTTTTAGGACGTATGCTTTTAGATAGAAAAAATGTCAACGAAAATAAATGTATCATTCCAACTCTTAAAAAAGAGAATCAAGCATTGATCATTAAAGTCGAATTAGAAAACAACCAAGTTATTACTAAAAAATTAATTTTCTAAAAAACTAAATAGCAAAGCACAAAAAAACCCATTCTAATCAGAATGGGTTTTTTATTGACTCTTGTTTTTTCTTATTTAAAAGCTGGAATACCCGTAATATCCATTCCAGTAATCAATAAGTGAATATCGTGCGTACCTTCGTATGTAATAACACTTTCTAAATTCATCATGTGACGCATGATAGAATATTCGCCTGTAATTCCCATACCGCCCAGCATTTGACGTGCTTCACGAGCAATATGTATTGCCATATCCACATTATTTCTTTTTGCCATCGAGATTTGTGCCGAAGTAGCTCTTCCTTCATTTCTTAAAACACCTAAACGCCATGTTAGCAATTGTGCTTTGGTAATTTCGGTAATCATTTCAGCTAATTTCTTTTGTTGCAATTGTGTTCCAGCAATAGGTTTGTCAAACTGAATACGCTCTTTTGCATAGCGTAAAGCTGTATCATAACAATCCATAGCTGCTCCAATAGCGCCCCATGCAATACCGTAACGAGCAGAATCAAGACAGCCAAGTGGTGCTCCCAATCCAGATTTGTTTGGCAATAAATTTTCTTTAGGTACTTTTACATTGTCAAATATTAATTCGCCCGTTGCAGAAGCACGTAGTGACCATTTGTTATGCGTTTCGGGAGTAGAAAATCCTTCCATACCACGTTCTACAATAAGACCGTGAATTCGTCCTTCTTCATTTTTTGCCCAAACCACTGCGATATCTGCAAATGGAGCATTCGATATCCACATTTTGGCACCGTTTAATAAATAATGGTCGCCCATATCTTTATAATTGGTAATCATGCTTCCAGGATCTGATCCGTAATTAGGCTCGGTCAAACCAAAACAACCAATGAATTCTCCAGTGGCTAATTTGGGTAAGTACTTCATTCGTTGTTCTTCGTTTCCGTATTTCCAAATCGGATACATGACTAACGACGATTGTACTGATGACGTAGAACGAACGCCAGAATCGCCACGCTCAATTTCTTGCATGATTAATCCGTACGAAATTTGGTCTAATCCGGCACCGCCATATTCTACAGGAATATAAGGACCGAAACCACCTATTTCGCCTAACCCTTTTACAATTTGTTTAGGAAATTCGGCTCTTTGTGCAAAATCTTCAATTATTGGGCTTACTTCTTTTTTGACCCAAGCTCTTGCGGCATCACGCACTAATTTATGTTCTTCAGACAATAAATCGTCTAATAAGTAATAATCAGGAGATTGAAATAAATCTGGTTTCATCTTTTTGGTTTTTAAAATCGATGCAAATTTACATAAAGATAGTTAACTTTTCAAGGCGCAAATCCTATAATTCAAAAATAAAAACACAAGGCAATCTTGTTTGCCTGAGAAAGTCATTGTTTTCCATAAAAAAAGCCCGCTAAAGCGGGCTTTTTTGTAGAATTATTGTTGGATTAGTTTCCTGTAATTTTCACATTGTCTATTTCCCATGTAGATCCAGCAGTAGCTGTTGAAGTGTATTTAAAGGCAACGTAAACTGCACTATTTCCTGCTCCAATAAACGACGCTAAACTTAACGCACCTGAGTTTGCATACACATAATTTCCAGCAGATAATGTTGCTCCTGTTAATGTAGTCCAAGTAACACCTGCCGCAAGTGGGCTTCCTGTTCCTGAATAGTTATTAGAAACCTTTACTTCAATTGGGTTACCTGTAAACTTGTAAGCATTATCAAAAGCTAAAGTTGCTGTTGTAAGTGCTGATAAATCTTGAACCGGAGAAATTAACCAATCTTCGTTTAGGTTATTTACAGTTGCAAAACCTGACATTTTCATCATACCGCCTGGATTTCCAAAAGTTGAACTATAAACCCATGCCTGAGCACCTGTAACACTGAAAGTAGTCCAAGTACCTATTCCTGAAGTAAACCCTTCGTTTAATAAAGGTGTAAATCTTGCTCCTGTTAATTTAATGTCGTTTTCAGATCTTACCATAAATTGGTAGGTAGTTCCGTATTTAGTTAAAACACCTCTTACTTTTCCACTTCCTGTTGCTACTGGTTTAGACGCAAAGTTAGCATAAGAACTAGTTCTAAATGTGATCGCATTTCCTTGCAAATCAATCATATTATAGTTAGTTGCTCCTCCTAAATCGTTTAACGGATTGTAGTAGGTAGAAGTTATAGCATTAGCATCAAATTCTACTTTCTCAAATTCAATTAATTTATTAAGGTAGCTATCGTTCGCTATGGCTTGTGCAATTGTAATGTGTTGAACTAAAACATCTTCGTTTACCTTTGTACAAGAAGGCTGTACAGAAGTAGCTAGTTGTTGTACGGTCATTCTTCCCACTTCGGCTCCTCCAGAAGAATTACCATATAAAGACCCAATTCTCATACCACCATCTTTAATGTCCGTATAAAGACCATCCATTTTGATTAACACTTTTCTTCCTGGTTCGTAGTTGATAAATGTAGAATACGCATCAGCTGGTACGCTAAACGCTTTGGTTCCGTCTAGTGTTTGAAATGAGATGGATTTGAAGAAGTTTCCAGCAATATCACTTGATGTAGCATACGCTTCAATAACATCCGAAACACCTGGCACAATATTGGCATGTAATGCTACCACCGAACCAGCTGCAATTTCTGATACTTCTCTGTTTTTTACTAATGTTGTTTCGGTACACGCTGTTAAATCAGGCGTACTGTAATTGTCATCTTTCACACAGCTGGTTAAAACTCCTGCTGTAAGCGCCATAAAAAAAGCTGATTTTAAAAGTATTGTTTTCATATTTTAATTTTTTATATTAGAAATTTAGGTAAAGATTAAAGAAATACGTTCTTCCGTAACCGTAAAAATATTTTGGAGCAAATGATGGTGATCCACTAGAAACATCTTGGTTTAATTCTCTGTAGTTAGCATTTCTAGCTTGCTCATAACCTCCTGTTTTGTATTTCACATCTAGCACATTGCTTACACTAGCGTTAAATCCTAACGTTTTGTCTTTTATTCTCCATGATTTACCTCCGTTTAGGTTTAATAAAGAGAAATTAGCAAATTTTTCTTGTTTCAATAATTCGTCACCTCTGGTTTGTGTCGCTTCTGAAAAATTACCACCTGTAGCAGGATCCTTGTAAAAATTATCGGTTCTTGTAATAGGGGCAACATCGATATAATTGTTAGCTAAATAATTGATGTTTGCTGCAATAGGCCAAAATTTTGGGTCTCTGTATTCTAAACCAAAAGAAGCTGCCGCTTGTGGCGTACCTGGTTGTTTGTAGTTTTTTAGTTTTGCAGTACCGTATGGTATTGGTTTAGCAAATTTATCAACATTAAGAACAATATTTGGGTTGTTATCGTAAATATATTCACCATAGGCTGCACTTGCCATTACTTTAAGCGTAGATAAAATAGGGTATTCGATTCCAAATTCTAATCCTAAATTTCTTTTGTTTAAACCTGTTACTGTTTCTGAAACAAATGCTCCACCGGTTTCAATAGTTTCAGTTGTAGGGTCATCACCTGCGCCATCAGCAAAAAAGAAAGACGCTTCAGTTTGATCTTCTACTTTCGAATAGAAAGCGGTTAATCTTGTTTTTAGTTTTGGACTGTTAATGATATAACTGGCATCGGCACTTGAAATTCTTTCGCTTGTAACGCCATCAGTAACTGAATTGCTTACTCTTGCATTATTGAAAACATTTCTAGCCGTTGGGGCTTTGGTCATAAAGGCTCCGTTGAACGATAAAAAGTGTCTTCCTGTAATTTTGTACGTAATTCCTCCTTTGAAACCAAAGTTATCATATTGCATTTTATCGCTTTTCCCGAAAGAGTTGGTTGGATTATAACCGTTTTTGTACAATCCTTCTCTTTGGTATTCATTATGAGAATACGATTGGCTTAAATAAAAATCGAATTTTTTGTACACAAATTTGAATTGTGTAAAAGCATCGTAATTTACGGCATTCAAGTTATAATTATATCCGTAAGTATCTCCCACAACAACTTTTCTGTCTGGATTATTTATATCCGATTGTTGTTGAGAAGTTCCTGCCACACCAAAAAATGAATTATCTCTAAAATAATCACCGCCTAATAAATCCAATAAGTTTTTGAAGTTATGTGACGTTAATTTTCTGAAATTTGCTCCTGCATTAAGCGATATATTGTCAGACAATTGTGAAGCTAAAGTCATGTTGGCTGACCATTGTTTATCGTCGGTTCTATCTTCATACAGTACTACTTTAGATCCGTCTGTAGCACCGTTTGCAATAGTGTTTGATTTGTACAATTGATCCCAGTTTAGCTGTTTGTTTGTTAAAAAAGCAGCGCTTGAAGCTCCATTATATGCATTGATATACGGTACGTCTAAAGGATTCAATGGGTTATTGTGTGTAGCATACCCTTCGTACAAATTGATTCCTCCTAATCCTCCTGGCAAATAAGCCGATGGATTAGTAAGTGTTACAATTGCTGGATCAACTTCATATAATGATTTGTAGTAACTTGGTAAGTTTCTGTAATACGTTGGATCTGGATTACCGCCTTGGTAATCAAATCGGCTGTTTCCTACAGCGCCAAACTGGTAGGCTACACTTGTGGTAAGATTTGTTTTGGCAGTTACTTTCCAGTAATCGGTTAACATAAAAATAGGTTCTTCAACCGTTTTTACTCTAGAGTTTCTTTTGTCTCCTGCTTGGTAACCCCAATACGAATTGTAAGTTTCCCCTTCTAAATCGGTAACTTCTTGTGTGTTTGGTGAGTTTTTACCTCTTTTGTTTTGTCCGTATATAGACGTAAAGTTTAAACTATTTTTTTCGCTTAATTTCTTTTCTACACTTGCAAAAAAGGAGTTGGCATTGTAGGTCGTTCCGTCAAAATACCCTTCGTTTGCAAAACGTCTAGAAGCTGAAATAGTATACGCCCAACCGTTTTTTTGCATACCAGAAACCATAGTTCCCATTAGTCTTCCAGTGTAGTTTGTGTTTGTAGCACCTACAGAAACTCTGTTTCCTTTTCTATAAGCAGAAGCTCTTGTATTAATTTGGTTAGTTCCTAATATTCCTCCGAAATTATAATCTGAAGGAGCCGATCCGTACGTATATTCTTGATTACGAGTTGCATCGTTTAAGCCTCCCCAGTTACTCCATTGTGGTCTTCCGTCGTAAATTTTGTTCATCACAACACCATTTATCATGGTTGTTCCGTACTCATTATCTAAACCTCTGGTTCTAAATCGAGCTTGTCCCCAGTTGAAGGCAGCCGATTGCTGAAATACGTCACGTGACGCTTGTAACAAACTAGAAGTGCTTTCAGAACCACTATTGTCGTCTCCTAAATCACTTTCTGTAATGGCGATTAAACTAGTTTGTTCTTCGTGAATAGCATCTTCTTCTAACACAACAACGCCTAAATCTAGCATTTGTCCTGCTACAATTTCTACTGGAAGCAACTGCGTTTTGTAGCTATCACTTTTTATTTGTAATAATTGACTTCCTGCAGAAAGTCCTGAGAATGTAAATTTACCATCAGCATTAGACATCTGTGTTAAATTTGTGTTTTGAATCGAAGCAACAGCGTTTTGTATTGGCTTTTGTGTTTTAGCATCGACTACTTTACCCGAAATACCGGTAGCAGTTTGTCCAAAAACAAAAAACGCTTGCAATACAAATAGTGTACTAATAACAAGTTTTTTCATAAATTAAATTAAAGTTAATTCCATTTTTACGTTTTATAAACAAAATTAAATGGGCGACAAATTTACGAGATTAAATTACATTTTGAACATTTTTTACAAAACTTATGTTAAAATTGATGATAATTTAATACAAGAGCCTTATACTGGCTTAATCCGTCAGAAAAAATCCTTCCTAAAATCAGCCTATTGCAAAGGTTTGGCGTTACTTTCGCTGTTTTTTTAAAAAATTTATTTCTTAACAAATGAAAATTAGGCTATATCTAATATTGTTTTACATTTGTAACCCCAAAAGTTAGATTTACTTTTGTACTAACTAATTATAGTATTTTATGAAAAATAGAAATTTTTTTACGCTGCTGCTGATTTTATCTTTTGCAATAAGCACAAATGCACAAACCAAAAAATTTGCAGTGCATACCGTTGCTTTTTACAATTTTGAAAACTTATTTGATACTATTAACGATAGTAGAATTAATGACGAAGAATGGTTGCCTAATGGCGCTCAGAACTGGACTTCAAAAAAATACAAACAAAAACTACACAATTTAGCTCGCGTACTTAACGAAATAGGAACGGGCGAAAACAAAAATTCTCCCACTTTTATTGGTGGTTCTGAAATTGAGAACAGAGGAGTTTTGGAAGATTTAGTAAAAGAACCACTACTTATTGATAGCGATTATGGTATTGTACACTTCGATTCGCCTGACAAACGAGGCATTGATGTAGCACTTTTGTATCAGAAAAAACATTTCCAGCCTACAAGCTACGTGAACATTCCGTTGCTTATTTACGACAAACCTTCTAAAGCGAAAGAAGAAAAAGAAACCGAAGAAGACAAAGCCGATAAAGATAAAAACGAAGTAGCATCAAACAACAGACGCTACACTAGAGATATTTTATTAGTAACGGGGCTTTTAGATGGCGATGAAATCAATGTTATGGTAAACCACTGGCCTTCTCGCTCTGGTGGCGAAAAGAAAAGTAGTCCTTCTCGTGAAGCAGCTGGAAGATTGAATCGTAAAATCATGGATTCCATTTATAAAGTAAATCCAAATGCCAAAATAATCACTATGGGAGATTTAAATGATGGAACCTATAATAAAAGTGTCAAAGAAGGTATTGGAGCAAAACTAAAACAAACGCAAGTAGAAAAATTTGGCGTTTACAATCCCTTCGAGCAAATGGCAAAAGACGGAAATGCCTCTTTGTTTTATCGCGATGCAGGCGATATTTTTGACCAAATTATGGTGTCAGAAACATTAATACAAAAAGACTATTCTTCGTTCCGATATTGGAAAGCAGGCATATACAACAAACCATTTATGATTACCACAACAGGGCAATATAAAGGATATCCGCTGAGACACGGTGCTAATGAAATTGGATTTAGCGATCACTTCCCAGTGTATATTTACCTGATTAAAGAATCAAAATAAACTATAGCATACTAAAAGTCGAATGTCTTACGCAAGATATTCGACTTTTTAAATTATAAAAACATGAAAAAGTTTTTAACAATACTATTGATTGCAGGCGCATTACAGGCGTTTTCACAAGACACTATTCCGGCAGCTAAAGCAAAAGAATACATGGACAAGCTAGCCTGCGTGACAGGAAAAGTAGTTTCATACAAACTAGCTTCCGAAGGGAAACGCACTAATTATATAAATATAGATGCTCCCTACCCCAATGCAGTTTTTACCATTGTAGTTACCAATGAGTATTTAGAAAATTCAAATGTTAAAATTGAAGATTTGAAAGACAAAATCATTTATGTGTATGGAAAAATAACCACGTACAGAAATGATCCAAAACAAACACCACAAATTTATAATCCGAGGTGGATTGACGTAAAAAAGTAGTAATTTTATACTTTAATTATTTACTATGGCAATTGCAAAACCTTTTAACCTCACTACATGGATTGACGAAAACCGTCATCTACTAAAACCGCCTGTTGGAAACAAAAATTTATATGTTACTTCTGGCGATTATATTGTTATGGTTGTTGCGGGACCCAACGCCAGAAAAGACTACCACTACAATGAAACTGAAGAATTATTCTATCAGTTAGAAGGTAACATTACTGTCTATATTCAGGAAGAGGGCGAAAAAAAAGCGATACATCTTTCGGCTGGAGATATGTTTTTGCTGCCTGCAAAAATCCCTCATTCGCCTTCAAGAACAGAAAACTCAATCGGATTAGTCATTGAAAGAAAACGAGATACATTAAATATCGAAGACGGATTACTATGGTTTTGCGACAATTGTAATCATAAACTATATGAAGTTTATTTTAAGTTACACGATATTGAAAACGATTTTCAAAAACATTTTAAGCATTTTTACAATTCCAAAGCATTAAGAACGTGTAACCATTGTAATCATGAAATGGAAACAGATCCACGATTTACAAATGATTAATTACATTAAAGAAATAAAAAATAAATGACTACAAATCCTAAATTTGCTGTAATAGGCGGAGGAAGCTGGGCAACAGCCATTACAAAAATGTTGTGTGTAAATCTTAGCGAAGTAGCTTGGTACATGCGCAATACAGATGCCGTTGAATATTTAAAAAAATACCATCACAATCCAAATTATTTGAGCTCAGTAGCGTTTGATACCAAAAAATTACGCTTAACTTCCGATATTAATGAAGCCGTGGCATATGCCGATTATATTATTTTTGCCATACCATCGGCTTTTTTGAGTGGCGAACTCGAAAAAATGACCGAAAGTTTAAACGGCAAAGTAATTTTCTCAGCTATAAAAGGAATTGTTCCAGAAACCAGTCTGATTGTGGGTGAACATTTTAATAAAACCTATGGCATTCCGCTTGAAAATATTGGAGTTATTACAGGGCCGTGTCACGCTGAAGAAGTAGCGTTAGAACGATTATCGTATCTAACCATTGCTTGTGGAGATGCTAGCAAAGCTAAAGTGGTAGCCAAATATTTGGCTGGCGATTTTATAAAAACAAAAATATCCGATGACATTATAGGTACCGAATATGCCGCTATGCTAAAAAACATTTACGCCATTGCTGCTGGAATTGCACACGGTTTGGGTTATGGCGATAATTTTCAATCGGTTTTGATGAGTAACGGGATTCGCGAGATGAAGAAGTTTATTCGCAAAGTACACAAAATGAAACGCAACATTAACGATTCGGCTTACTTAGGCGATTTATTGGTTACAGGCTATTCTGTTTTTTCTAGAAACAGGATGTTTGGCAATATGATTGGCAAAGGCTATACGGTAAAATCGGCACAAATGGAAATGAGCATGGTTGCCGAAGGCTATTATGCTACAAAAAGTGCGTGGAAACTCAACCAAGAGTACAAAGCCAAAACGCCTATTATTGATGCCGTTTACGAGATTTTATACGAAGGCAAAAATGCTAAAAAAGTATTTGAAAAATTGACTAATAGATTGGATTAAGATGAGTGAAAGATGGAAATATCAGTTAAAAATGGGAGGCTTTTGGGGTGTTTTTATGGTTGTCTTTATGACTTTATTTGAACTTACTGAAAAAACCATTTCTCAGCAATTATCAGAGACTCATTTCTATATTAGAGCGATTGGATACATCGCAATTGGGGTTTTTGTTTTAGGCTATTTTAATTGGAAAGAAAAGATTAAACGAGAGAATTCGACTAAGAAATAATTCATTTGTTCGAAATAGGAGAAATCGCATTATATGCGTTATCTTAGAATATGCTTTTT
>CAXYWC010000004.1:0-63150 GCA_964292845.1 uncultured Flavobacterium sp.
TTAAATACTAAAAATTACTTGTTTATAAAATTCCCGCTTTTTACGGGGTTGCAAATGTATAAAATATTTTTGATGAAACAAATCATAATTCATTAATTTTCAATGTTATTTTATACATTTGGGTTTTAATAAGAAACACTGGGTTTTTACGTTACTTTAAATAAAAATACAATTTGAAATTTATTTTATCTTTTCTTACATTTTTTATTTGTCAAACTATTTTGGCACAAAACTCTTATTTACAAATTAAAGGTAGTGATGAGATTGAGAATAAAACCATCGATTCTATAGCGTACGTTAAGAAACATGCCAATACGAAATCGCTGATTGATGAAGTGAATTCTTTTTCTGATAAATTATTAAAAAATGGGTATTTGGCTTCTAAACACGAGGAAGCGGTTAAGGTGAATGATTCTACATTTCTTTTTAATTATACTATTGGATCAAAAAATAAATTCATACAGATATATATAGGTGAAAGTTTTGAATTATTAAATTTAAAAAGTGACTCCCTAAAAATAGCGTTGTCTGAAACCGAAAATTTCATGAATACGGCTTTGCTTTTATTAGAAAAGAAAGGCTATTCGCTGGCGAGATTGCAACTCGTTAATTTTAAAAAAGAAAACAACAAACTTAGTGCCGATTTGAGTTTGGCGGCAGAAAAAATTAGAACGCTCGATGATATTATAATTAATGGTTACGATAAGTTTCCTGCGGGACACAAAAAACAAATCAAAAGATTGTACAGAAAGAAAGTTTTTAATCAAGAAAATTTAAAAAAAATACATGCCGATTTCGGGAAATTTCGATTTGTAAATTCCCTGAAATATCCTGAAATTTTGTTTACCAAAGATTCGACCAAAGTATATGTTTATCTCGAGAAGGCAAAGCCCAATACTTTTGATGGTTTTGTTGGATTTAGCAATGATGAGAATAAAAAACTGATTGTAAACGGGTATCTCGACCTGCAATTGCAGAATATTTTGAACGGTGGCGAAAAAATCGCGTTGTATTGGAAAAGCGATGGCAAGAATCAAAAAACATTCAATGGAGCAATTGAAATTCCGTATCTTTTTAAAAGTCCGTTGGGTTTAAAGGCGCAATTAAACATATTTAAACAAGATAGTTTGTTTCAAAATACACAAACAGCGATCGATTTGGGCTATTATTTCAACTACAATACTAAAGTTTTTTTAGGGTATCAAAGTGCGGAATCTAGCGATATTCAAAACACGAATAGCTCGACAATAAGCGATTATAAAAACTCATTCGTTACAACGCATTTAGATTTTTCAGTTTACAATCCAGACGATTATTTGTTTCCTGACAAAACCCAAATTTATTGTAAGCTTGGAACTGGAAAAAGAGATTTAGAACTCAGCAGTAGTAGTCAATTTTTTGGTTTATTAAATCTGAGTCATAATTTTTATTTGAACAAGAAAAACATAGTCAATCTGCGAAGTTTGAATTATTATTTAAACAGCGATTCGTATATTATTAATGAATTGCATCGGTTTGGAGGCATCAATTCCATTCGTGGTTTTAATGAAAACAGTTTACAAGGCAATACGTTTACTTCTATTTTGACCGAATATCGATATGTTGCCAATTCTAACGTTTACATTCATTCGATTATCGATTACGGTTATTACCAAGACAAATCCTCCAATACCACAAACAGTTTAGTCGGCTTGGGTTTCGGATTTGGGCTACTCACCAAAAATGGGCTTTTCAATTTAGTGTACGCCAACGGAAGCACAAAAGAGCAAGCAATTAAATTATCGAATTCGATTGTTCATATTAGTTTTAAAGCACGTTTCTAGAAATCTATTTTTATACTATCTTTGCCCCATGGAAAAAGAAAACCAAATATTTGGAATACGTGCAATTATAGAAGCTATCAATGCTAAAAAAGAAATTGATAAAGTCTTTATACAAAGTGATGCACAAAGCGAATTGATGCAAGAATTACAAAAATTGATGAAAAAAAACAGCATCAATTTTTCGTATGTTCCTGTCGAAAAACTAAACCGATTAACCCCTAACAATCACCAAGGTGCCGTGGCAACCATTGCTCCTATAGTGTTTCAGGATTTAGAAAAACTAATAGATACCGTTGTAGAAAGTGGCAAAAAACCATTATTTCTTATTCTAGACCAATTGTCGGATGCGAGAAACTTTGGCGCCATTATTCGTACTGCCGAATGTACTGGTGTCGATGGCATTATCGTTCAAAAACAAGGTTCTGCCCCTGTAAACGGAGATACAGTAAAAACTTCTGCTGGTGCAGTTTTTAATGTGCCAATTTGCAAAGTAGATCACATAAAAGACGCCATATTCTTACTACAAGCTTCTGGCATAAAAACGGTTGCTGCTACCGAAAAAACAGAAGATAGTATTTACAACATTTCGCTCAACGAAGGTGTTGCCATTATTATGGGAAGCGAAGATCGTGGGGTAAACCCTTCTGTTTTAAAAATCGTAGACGAAAAAGCCAAATTACCCATGTTCGGAACTATTGGATCGCTAAATGTTTCTGTAGCTTGTGGTGCTTTTCTGTATGAAGCAGTTAGACAGAGAAGTGGAATTGAAGTTAGCTAAAACATTCTAACGAACATTAAAAACAATCTTTACAAAAAATAATGGTAAATAAATATACGGTATTAAATATTTTAATATCAATATCTTTTTTTATATTCATTTTTTACAGTTTCGCAGGACAATCTGGAGGTGATATGGCAATAATTGCAATGAATATTATTTTTGGTTTCATCCAATTTTCTGCAAATACCATTTATCTATACTTTAAAAAATCAAATTCAAAAAATCAAATATTAACAGCAATTTTTTTGTGTCAAGTATTAGAAACAATAATTTTTATTGTTTGGGGATATCAAATCAATGAATTTATTAAACTTAACTTATTTTAAAAAGTTATCTATACAAAAGAGGAACTGAATCTATTTCAGTTCCTCTTTTGTATTTTCAATAAATTCGTATAAAACAGGAAGGTTTGTTTCGAAATAGGACGGAATTTCTTCTACCACAACTTCTTTAGGAATAGGTGCAAAATTGCCGTTTTCATCAAAATGTTTCATAAACTCGTCTTGACTTGGATCGAAATCTGGATGTTCCCAATCGTATTTTATTGGTTTTTGGTATTCATCGGTTTTGGTGTAAAAAGCCAATAAATAACCCGCAATAAATCCTGACAAATGACCTTCCCAAGAAATATTTTGTTCTGCCGAAGGAAATACAAACCAAATCATACCTCCGTAAACAATCACAATCGTTAGTGATAAAGCTACTAATCTAAAATATTTAGATTTGATTCCTTTGAAAAAAATAAAACTAACTAAAACATAAATTAATCCGCTGGCGCCAATATGATAGCTTTCTCTTCCGATGAGCCATGTTCCGAAACCAGAAAGCAAAATCCCTAACACCAAAACTTGCAAAGATTGATTTCGATAAAAAAACCGCAACGCTGCCACCAAGAAAAATAAAGGTATCGAATTATTGAACAAATGCCCTATATCACCGTGCAAAAACGGGCTTAATACAATTCCTTTAAGTCCCGAAACTGTTCTTGGCAAGATTCCGAAATGAGAAAAATCACCTGGAAAAATAATTTCGATAGTGTAAACCAACCAAAGTAGCAGTACAAAATACAAAGGCCACGCTAGCACTGATGCAGAAAATTTAAAATCGGTTTCTTTCATAGAGAGAATAGATGATAGAGTAAAAAAGAATAAATTATGTCAAATAGTTAGCCAAAGTGAAATTAATGAACTTTTGTCAGAATGAACCGAAATTTCACCGTTAAACTCGTCTGTTTCTTCCTAGCCCAGATTGTAGTGAAAATCCTTTTCTTTTTTTTCTTTAAAAAAAGAAAAGATTGTAACGGAAAGCTGGAATAGCTTCAAATAAAAAATATTATTTTTACACCATGGAAGCACCATTAGCAGAGCGAATTCGTCCGCAAAATTTACAAGATTATATTAGTCAGTCGCATTTAGTGGGCGAAAACGGCTCGTTGACGCATCAAATTGCGAAAGGAATTATCCCTTCACTCATTTTTTGGGGACCACCTGGCACGGGAAAAACGACTTTGGCTCAAATTATTGCACAAGAAAGTAAACGTCCGTTTTATATTTTGAGTGCCATAAATTCCGGTGTAAAAGACATTCGCGATGTGATTGAAAAAGCCAAGCAAAGTGGCGGATTGTTTACTACGAAAAACCCTATTTTGTTTATCGATGAGATACATCGTTTTAGCAAATCGCAACAAGATTCTTTGCTAGCTGCGGTAGAAAAAGGCTGGATTACACTCATTGGAGCTACAACCGAAAATCCAAGTTTTGAAGTTATCCCTGCTTTATTGTCAAGATGTCAGGTGTATATTTTGAACGCTTTTTCGAAACAAGATCTCGAAGCGCTTTTGCATCGTGCTATGACAACCGATACTTTTTTGAAAACTAAAAATATCGAATTAGTTGAAACCGAAGCTTTATTACGCCTTTCGGGTGGCGACGGACGCAAACTATTAAACATTTTTGAATTAGTTATAAACGCAACGAGCGAAAACCAAATTTTGATTACGAATGAAAAAGTAATGCAACTGGTTCAGAAAAACACCGTTTTATATGACAAAACTGGCGAACAACATTACGATATTGTGTCGGCATTCATAAAATCGATTCGCGGTAGCGATCCGAATGGTGCTGTTTATTGGCTTGCTCGCATGATTGAAGGTGGCGAAGACGTGAAATTTATTGCTCGACGACTACTTATTTTAGCTTCGGAAGATATTGGCAATGCTAATCCAACGGCTTTTATTATGGCAAACAATACATTTCAAGCAGTAAGTACTATTGGCTATCCTGAAAGCAGAATTATTTTGAGTCAATGTGCCGTTTATTTAGCCACATCTCCAAAAAGTAATGCAAGTTATCTAGCTATTAGCGAAGCGCAAAAAGTAGTCAAACAAACTGGCGATTTACCAGTTCCTATCCATTTACGAAATGCGCCCACGAAGCTCATGAAAGAATTGGGTTATGGCGAGGAATACAAATATTCGCATGATTACAGTAATAATTTTGCAGAACAAGAATTTTTGCCCGACGAAATTTCGGAAACTGTTTTTTACAATCCAGGAAACAATTCTCGCGAAAATGGAACTAGAGATTTTTTGAAAAATCGATGGAAGACTAAATACAACTATTAAATCATTTCTAAAGTTCTTTCTAGAGCCATTCCGCGAGAGCCTTTTATCAAAATGGTGTTGCCTGTAACTGTTTGCTTTTTAAAATCAACGGCAAATAATTCATAATTTTCATAGAAATGCATATTCTTAGACGCTATTTTATTGGCAAAAAAATCTTTTCCAACAAAATAAATTTCAATTTGTGATTCGCTTACAAGCAATTCGATTATTTTTTTATGCTCAGCCAAGCTTTCGGAACCAAGTTCAAACATATCGCCTAGTACAGCCATTTTTGTCGTACTATCAAGTTGAATGAAATTAGCTATCGCTGCTGCCATACTACTCGGATTTGCATTATAAGCATCTAAAACAATATGATTACTGTTTTTTTCGATTAATTGCGAACGGTTGTTTGTAGGGATATAATTTTCAATAGCTTCTTTAATATCACTATCGTCAATATTGAAGTATTTCCCTATACAAATTGCAGCATTAATATTAGTTGCATTATATAACCCGATCAGGTGTGATTGTATTGCTATGGTATTAAATCCGATTGTAACCATCGGATTGGCTGAAACAGAATTTACTTTAAAATCGCTATTTTTTTCTTTTGAAAAAGTATAGCGTTGCATATTTTCGGTTTTTGATTCCTGAATAGCATCGTCCAAATTTACAAAAGCAATTTTGTTATTTTCTTGTAAATAATTATACAGTTCCGTTTTACCTTTTATAACCCCTTCGGTTCCGCCAAAACCTTCTAGGTGTGCTTTGCCAAAATTGGTAATATAGCCGTAATCCGGTGCTGCAATAGTGCATAAAAATTCAATTTCTTTTTGATGGTTGGCTCCCATTTCTACAATACCAATATCTGTATTTTCATCAAACGACAATAAAGTTAATGGAACTCCAATATGATTGTTTAAATTTCCAACAGTAGCTTTTGCATTGTATTTTCTTGAAAGCACCACATTGATAAGTTCCTTTGTGGTTGTTTTTCCATTACTGCCCGTTAATGCTATTATTGGAAGTCCGAGTGCTTTACGATGAAATAGTGCCAATTCTTGCAAGGTTTTTAAACTATCCGAAACTAAAATCATTTTTTCTTTATCTGTAAAATATTTTTTATCATCTATGATTACAAACAAAGCTCCGTTTTCAATTGCTTGCTGAGCAAAAGTATTGGCATCAAAATTTTCGCCTCGCAAGGCTACAAATAATGCATTTTTTTCTATTTTTCTAGTATCTGTACTTATTACGGTACATTGTAAATAACATTGGTAGATTTCTTCTATTTTCATAATGCGAAAGTAATAAAAAAAAGAAAAGCCCTAAAAAAATAGGGCTTTTAAATATTCTAAAGTGAAATGTTAATTTCTTGCTTTTTTTGGAAAATCAGATTTTGGACCAACTCTAGACATTGCACATCTGAATCCAATATAATCAGAAGCAATATCTTCTTGACAATATCTTCTTTGTGCAGGATCTAACCAATAAGCTCTATCTCTCCAAGAACCTCCTTTATAAACCCTTACATCATCACCTATAAGTGTTGTTCTTTTTGAAGATTTATCAAACTTTTTATCCATTTTCCCAGTACTATCTGCGCTTATTTTATGGATAGGAGAATCGTACATTCTGCTTTTTTCAGCTTTTTTTCCTGTAGTTGTTGCTTCTTCAGATCCCCCTAAGTCAAAGAAACGTGTAGATGATTTATCACCATCTCGGTAATTTATTTCGTCACTTTTATCAAAGTTTTGTCTCAAATAAGTTTCTTTTTCATCAACAGGTATTTGTTTTATATCACCAGGTTTATTTCTAGAAATAATTTTACCGTTACTCAAAGTGTCGTATTTAATATTTTCAGAAGTAACTAGTTCTACTTTACCATCGTCACCAATTTTGTTTTTTGTATAAACATTTCCACGAACATAATTAAAATCATTCGCCTCATCATCTACCATAGGTCTGTAAACATCTTGTACCCATTCTGCTACGTTACCAGCCATGTCGTATAATCCAAAATCGTTTGGTTTGTATGATTTAACTGGAGCGGTAATATCCGCACCATCGTCAGACCAACCTGCTATTCCACCATAATCACCTTTACCTTGTTTGAAATTGGCTAATTGATCGCCTCTTGTTACTCTGTTTCCAGAACGAGTATAAGAACCTTTCCAAGGATATTTTTTCTGACCTTTGTACAAGTTATATTCTCTGTTTCCTACATCAGCTGCAGAGGCATATTCCCACTCTGCTTCAGTTGGAAGTCTGAATTCAGGCAAAAGTATTCCTGATGTTTTTTGTGCATATACGTTTTTAGGACCATCAGCTCCAGCAGCACCCGCTCCTTCAGCAGCAGGCTCAGCAGCCGCACCTTTTTTAGCTTTCTTAGCGCTTTTCCCACCTGAACGTCCTGTTTTTTTCAAGATAATTTCTTCATTTCCACTAAAAGAAGTAGAAGGAGAAGCTAAATAAGCTTCTGTGCTAAAAGTATTGTTACCATCCACATCAACAACTTTTGCTCCTTTTTTCATATACCCTTCTCTTTCAAGAACAGCTTCGTTTACACGATCGGTTCTCCATTTTGCAAATTCAGATGCTTGAATCCAATTCACCCCTACAACAGGATATTGAGAATACGCAGGATGTCTTAAATAGTTATTGGTCATCGTTTCGTTATACCCCAATCTATTTCTCCATACCAATGTATCAGGAAGCGCTCCTTCATAGATGTTTTTGTAATTTTCATCGTCAGCAGGATAGACTCTTTTCGTCCAATCTAAATATTCCATGTACATAAGGTTAGTCACCTCAGTTTCGTCCATATAAAATGATTGTACGTGTTGCTGATTTGGCGTATTGTTCCAATCATGCATTACATCATCTTGAACTTTCCCCATTGTAAACGTTCCGCCTTCAACTAGCACTAACCCAGGGGCCGTCTCTTGTTTAGTGAAATTAGTTTTGTACTGGAAACCACCGCTTGGGTCGTTAATCTTCCATCCAGTAGCAGACGAAGTGTTTTTTGAACTAGACTTTTTACTACAACTAGTAAATCCTAATAGCACTATTAATGAAAACAGCACTCTTACAGTCACATTTTTGTTTACTTTCATACTTTCAGTAGGTAATTATTTTGTGGTGCAATATAATAATTAACAATTAAACTGCAACACCTTTTTTAGATTTTTTTTAAAATATTTTTCTAGACTAGGAACTTCTACATTTAACGTATTAACTTTATTTATATTGTACAAAATAATTTATTTTTGTTCTCTAAAATAAATATTGTTTTATAACGTTATCTTTGAATATGAAAAAAATTGCTGCTATACTTATATTGTTTGTTTTTCAAACTTCATTTGCTCAAGATGACAAAACTGTTTCTATTCATTGGATTGATGGTCAATATAATGTTACCGAAAATCACAAAGCACGACTTCCTTTTTTTAAATCTGACTCTTATATATATAATGACATAAAAAAGAGTGTTGTCTTTGCTAAAAAATTTGAAGTTCCGTTTACAATTGATGAAAGTACACTGAAAATATCCAATATTGTTTTTGAAACAATTCCCGAAGAAAAATTAGGCGAATTAAACAAAACTGAAATCCCAAATGCTTTAAATGCAACTATTCTAAACGCAAAGGCAAGAGACCTAAATTACGGTTTGCTTACTTTTTCTCCTATTATTAAAGAAGGAAACAGCTACAAACGGGTCACATCCTTATCTTATAGCTACTCGCCAGACACTAATGCTTCTGCTAGTCAAAAAAATAGCTATGCCGTATCTAATTCTGTACTAAAAACAGGTAATTGGAGAAAATTTTATGTTGAAAAATCTGGTGTTTATGCTGTTTCTAAAGCATTTTTGACCGAATTAGGCTTCAATGTAAATGTAGATCCACGCACCATAAAAATATACGGAAACGGCGGGCGGATGATTCCACTTACCAATGCAACGCCCTACCCTATTGATTTAGAAGAAAATGCTATACAATTTATTGGCGAAAATGACGGAATTTTTAACGATGGAGATTATATTGTGTTTTACGCTGAAGGTTTAGATAACTACAATACAGATAGCGACACTCATGTCAATTTGTATGCTGATAAATCTTATTATTACATTACCTCATCGGCATCAAACGGGAAACGAATTGCTACTATGATTGAATCTACACAACCACCAGCGGCAACATTTACTACTTTTGATGATTACCAGTTTCATGAAATTGACAGAGTAAATCTAGGAAAATTAGGACGAAAATGGTACGGCGAACAATTTAACATCAATAACGAACAAAATTTTCAATTTTCGTTTCCTACCCTTGTAACTTCAAGCCCTGTAACATTAACCATTCAGGCCGCTGCAGTAGGAGTTGTAGCAACTTCTTTTTCTGTAAAAGTGAACAACGTCAACAGTGGCACTATGAACTTTGGCGCTGTTGGTCAGTTTAGTTCTATTCTTGGCACAGAAATTAATCTTCCGTTAACCGTAAATGTTACCAATCCTAACATATCTGTTTCCCTGAGTTACAACAACGGTGGTGTGCCCAGCGCAAATGGCTACTTAGATTACATTACTATAAAAGCGAAATCAAATCTTAGTGGCTACGGAAAACAATTCCGATTTAAGGTAGATGCCGTTACATCAGCTATTGGAACATGCGAGTATCAAATAAGCAATGCCTCGAGAATAGGACAAGTTTGGGACATTACAGACATCTATAATGTAACTTCAAAACAAAACAACGGACAGTCTCAAATTTCTTTCAAAACCTTTATGGGGGAAGAAAAAAAGTTTATTGCCGTTGACAATCAAGACGTTTATCTTCCGTTAAAAGACGCAAACAACTTGGTTTTTAATCAAGACCTTAAAGGGACTGTTTTTCTGAACAACCAAGGTGTTTTCACCGATGTCGATTACATTATTGTTACGCCAGCTTTGCTAAGTAGTCAAGCCGAAAGATTAGCCAATTTTCACAGAACCCGCTCTAATCTCAATGTAAAAGTAGTTAACCTTGAAGGGTTATACGAAGAGTTTTCTTCTGGAAAGCAAGATATAGGTGCTATCCGAAATTTTGTAAAATACGTCTATGAAAATGCTTCTTCACCAAGTAAAAAATTAAAATATTTATGCCTTTTTGGTGATGCTTCGTATGATTTTAAAAACAGAACACTAAACAACACCAATATTGTTCCTATATTTCATGCTAAAAATGGTTTTTCAGTAGGTCAAGCTTCTTTTACTTCTGATGATTATTTTGGATTAATGGACTCTAACGAAGGTGACATGACTGCTGCCTTAGGATTAGATATTGCTGTAGGAAGGATGCTCGTTTCTAGTTTGCAACAAGCCGAACAAATGGTAACCAAAGTTATTGACTATCACGACAAAAAATCGTATGGTAGATGGCGAAACAATTTGGTTTTTATATCCGATGACATTGATAAAGATAGTGATGCTACGCTACAAACCGATTTAGATTTATTATCCAACACTATTACAACACAAAAACCATTTTTAAATTCCAAAAAAATACATACCGATTCTTATGTACAGGAAACCACCTCTGGAGGACAAAAATACCCAAAAGCCAAAGAAGATTTTGTCAATTCCTTCGGGCAAGGGGCTTTAGTTTTTAATTATTTCGGGCATGGTGGCGAAGATGGTTTGGCAGGAGAAAGACTTTTTGAAAGAATTGATGCGCTAAGTTTAAGCAACCAATACAAATACCCTCTTTTTATAACCGTAACTTGCGAGTTTACCCGTTTTGACAATCCTTCCAGACCCACAGCAGGTGAGCAAACCTACTGGAATCCTTTTGGAGGAGCTGTTGCTATGGTCACTACAACAAGACAAATTGGGCAATCTACAGGAGAATATTTTAATATAAAATTAGCAGCTAATTTATTCCCTAACAATTCTAACAGCTACCCCACTATTGCAGAGGCCGTTAGATTAAGCAAAGCAACCTCTGCAAACTCAGGTGAAAACGTGGTATTTTACATAGGTGACCCCGCATTGAAACTTGCTATTCCGAAACCAAAAGTAGTATTAACAAAAATAAATGGTGTGCCTATCACTGGAACACCCGATGTGTTGCAAGCCCTAGCCTACGCTACCCTTTCTGGTGAAGTAGTCGATGAATTTAATAATCCAATGCCTAATTATAACGGAGAATTGGCAGTTAATGTTTATGACAAAGAAATAAATCGTACTACATTAGGTAACGATGGTACCTATATAGGAGGGGTGTTGAGCATTATGAACTTTACCACTCTTGGCGAAACTATTTTTAGAGGAAACGCTTCTATAACAAACGGGAAATTCGAGTTTGGATTTGTTGTTCCTCGTGATATAAAAATCCCTGTAGGGAATGGAAAAGTTAGTTTTTATGCCAAAAACAACAACCCTTTAGAAGACCAAACTGGTCATGATTTTTCTGTAAAAATAGGAGGATTAGACACTAACGCCGTTGCCGATGTTGTCCCTCCAAAAATTAGAATCTACATGAATGACGAATCTTTTGTGTCTGGAGGAATTACCAACCAATCGCCTTTATTTTTAGCTTTTCTGGAAGACGAACACGGTATCAATACCGCAAGCGGAATAGGGCACGACATTGTAGCGTACCTAGACGGAGACGAAACTAAACCGTATATTCTGAATGATTTTTACGAAACCGAGCTAAACGATTACAAAAAAGGGAAACTGAAATATCCGTTCCGTAATTTAGCCATTGGTTTACACACCTTAACATTCAAAGCATGGGATGTTTATAACAATATTGTAACCGCCGACTTACAGTTTATAGTGGTTGGAGACGAAACATTAACCTTAACCAATGTGCTTAATTATCCAAACCCATTTGTAAATCACACCGAATTTTGGTTTACCCATAACAGGCCTTTCGAGCAACTCGAAGTGCAAGTACAAGTAATGACTATAACAGGAAAAGTGGTTTGGACAAAAAACCAAATTGTAACCACTAATGGGTTTACCTCGCGCGATATTACGTGGGACGGTCGTGACGATTTTGGCGACAAAATAGGAAAAGGCGTTTACGTTTATAAACTAACAGTAAAATCGAACCTGACCAACAAAAAAGCTGAAAAAATAGAAAAATTAGTCATTCTTTAATAGAAAGAATATATATTTGTTAATTATTATATCAAAAAATAACATGAAGAGAATTGTTTTTATACTAACTGGACTGTTTTTAGGACTAAACAGTAATGCCCAGACAGAGCGAGCTATAACAACCGGAGTGCCCTTTTTACTAATTGCTTCCGATGCTCGTGCGGCAGGTATGGGAGATAGCGGAGTAGCTACCTCCCCTGATGCATTCTCGCAACAATACAATCCAGCAAAATATGCCTTTTCGATACGAAAACAAGGCTTTTCGGTAAGTTATACGCCTTATCTGACTGCGTTGGTAAATGACATTTCGTTAGGACAAATTAATTATTTTAATCGTATAAATGAACGAAGTGCTATAGGAACCAGTTTGCGGTATTTTAGTTTGGGTGAAATTCAATTAACAGACGAATCTGGGAATCCACTTCAAGTAGTTAAACCAAATGAACTGGCATTCGATTTATCCTACTCGTTACAATTGAGCGAGAAATTCTCGATGGCGGTGGCAGGACGGTACATTAGTTCCAATTTAAAAATTCAAAATGCCACCAATGACGCAACAGCGGCAAGTACTTTTGCATTTGATGTGGCAGGATATTACCAATCGAATGAGGTAGCTTACAGCAGTTTTAATGGTCGTTGGCGAGGTGGTTTCAATTTGCAAAATTTAGGTCCCAAAATAAATTACGACAAAGCAGTAGGCGATAAAAACTCAAATTTCTTACCTTCCAACCTTCGTTTAGGTGGTGGTTTCGATTTTATTTTAGACGATTACAATAAAATTGCTACCCATGTTGAATTTACGAAACTATTAGTTCCTACCCCTCAAATACCAGTACCTGTTGATTCAAATGGTGATGGCGACACTTTAGATGCAGGAGAAAATGGTGTAGCAAAAGCCAATGCCGACTACCAAGCTATCGGTTGGACTTCGGGTATTTTCAAATCTTTTGGTGATGCTCCAGACGGTTTCAATGAAGAATTAAAAGAGTTTACGTATGCCTTAGGAGCCGAATATTGGTACCAGGATTCATTCGCCTTTCGTTTAGGGTATTTTCACGAAAGTGAACAAAAAGGAAAAAGAAAATATTTTACGTTAGGAGCCGGTTTCAAATACAATGTAGTAACTTTAGATGTTTCCTATTTATTTTCAGCTTCAAAAGTACCAAATCCTTTAGAAAACACCTTGCGTTTTTCACTGACATTCAATTTCGGTGATGACTATGATCAAAATTAAAATCCAGAAATAAAAAATAAATAATCCAAATTTCAATTCGTGAAATTTGGATTTTTTTTCCCTTATAAAGAAAACATGAAAGAAATTAATATCAATACCCAATTAGTAGCTTTTCAATCGCTAGAAGAACTCCCAACAGATGTCCAAAACTTAATGCAAAAAGCTGTTGATGCTAGAAAAACTGCTTATGCCCCATATTCTAAATTTAATGTAGGTGCGGCAATTTTGTTAGACAATGGTGCCGTTGTTATTGGTTCTAATCAGGAAAATGCAGCCTATCCTTCTGGCTTGTGTGCCGAAAGAGTTGCCATTTTTCAGGCAGGAGCCGCTTATCCAAATGCCAAAATGATAAAAATGGCCATCACTGCGGGTGCTACAGCAACTATTACTTCAAAACCTATTCCGCCATGTGGCGCGTGCCGTCAATCTATTTTTGAATATGAATTTAGACAAGACATGCCTATTGAAATTTATTTTATGGGCGAAACAGGTGAAATATACAAATCGAATTCTATACAAAACTTACTTCCGCTAACATTTGACAAAAACTTCTTGTAGAAGCCAAAATGACTTGTTGCGAACTATTTTTTACCCCAGATTCCCTGATTTTTTTATATTTCTTTGATTTGTTTGATTTTTTTAGCACAGGTTACAAATTTAAAATCTGTGAATCTGTGGTAAAAAAAGACGTTATAAATTTCACATCTTAATTGGAAAGTCTTATTTTTGCTGTTCGCAAATTTGTGTGAGGTCAATATTTTGCGTTTTTTAAAATAAATACAAGCACAAAACATTTTAGCAAGAAAAAAAATGAAAGAAATTACAAAAGAAGTTTATTTGAAGTGGTATGAAGACATGCTACTTTGGAGAAAGTTTGAAGACAAACTAGCAGCACTTTATATTCAACAAAAAGTAAGAGGATTTCTTCACTTATATAATGGTCAGGAAGCCGTTTTGGCGGGTGCTTTACACGCCATGGAGCTAGGGAAAGACAAAATGATTACAGCCTATCGAAATCACGTTCAACCTATAGGAATGGGGGTTGACCCTAAAGCAGTTATGGCCGAATTACTTGGAAAAGTAACTGGAACATCTAAGGGAATGGGCGGATCAATGCATATTTTCTCTAAAGAAAAAGGGTTTTTTGGCGGTCACGGAATCGTAGGAGCTCAAATTCCTGTGGGTGCTGGTATGGCTTTTGCCGATAAATATTTTGGACGCGATGGTGTTACCTTAACCTATTTTGGTGATGGTGCAGCACGCCAAGGTTCTTTACATGAAGCGTTTAACATGGCTATGCTATGGAAATTGCCAGTCGTTTTTATCGTTGAAAACAATGGATACGCTATGGGAACTTCGGTAGAAAGAACGGCTAACCACACTGATATTTGGAAACTAGGTCTAGGATACGAAATGCCTTGTGGTCCAGTTGACGGAATGAATCCTGTAAAAGTTGCTGAAGCTATGCATGAAGCCATTGACAGAGCACGACGTGGCGATGGTCCTACTTTTTTAGAAATGAAAACGTACCGATACAGAGGACACTCGATGTCTGACGCGCAATTATACAGAACCAAAGAAGAAGTAGAAGAATACAAAAAAATAGATCCAATTACACAAGTTTTGGATGTAATTAAAGAAAGAAACTACGCTACTGAAGCAGAAATTGAAGCTATAGACGAAAGAGTAAAAGATCTAGTAGAAGAATGTGCTGCATTTGCCGAAGAATCGCCTTTTCCAGAAGCACAACAATTGTATGATGTGGTTTACGACCAAGAAAATTATCCATTTATTCCTCATAGACTATAATTATGGCAACAGTAATCACAATGCCTCGTTTAAGCGACACTATGACCGAAGGAACCGTTGCAACTTGGCTTAAAAAAGTGGGCGATAAAATTTCTGAAGGCGATATCCTTGCCGAGATAGAAACCGACAAAGCTACTATGGAATTTGAATCATTCAATACTGGTACGCTTTTATACATTGGAATACCCGAAGGAGAAACCGCTCCAATCGATTCGCTTCTTGCTATTATTGGAGCCGAAGGAGAAGATATTTCGGCTTTACTAAATGGAAATCCAGTAGCTACAAAAACGGAAGTTACTTCAGAAGTTGCCACTCCAAACGCTCCAGAAGCTTCGGGAGAAGCACAATCTAAATCGGTTAGTCTTCCAAAAGGAGTTGTAGTTGTTACAATGCCAAGACTTTCAGACACAATGACAGACGGAACTGTTGCAACTTGGTTGAAAAAAGTAGGTGATAAAGTTGCCGAAGGAGATATTCTTGCTGAAATTGAAACTGATAAAGCTACAATGGAGTTTGAATCTTTTAATGCTGGAACTTTATTATTTATAGGAATTCAAGAAGGAGAATCTGCACCTGTAGATAGCGTTTTAGCTATTATTGGACCAGATGGAACTGACATTACTGGAATTGCTGAAAACTATAAAAAAGGAGAAAATATTACTTTACCAGTTGCTGAAAAAGCTACCGAAGTTGCGACACCAAATGCTAACGCACAACTTCCAACTTCTAACACGACTACTAGAATTTTCGCTTCGCCTTTGGCTAAAAAAATGGCTGAAGACAAAGGAATTAATTTAGCTCAAGTAAAAGGCTCTGGAGAAAATGGTCGTATAACCAAAAGTGATGTTGAAAACTTTACGCCATCTGTGGCAGCAGTGCCAAGTCAAGTTGACCAACCATCAGTTCAAAACTCACAACCAACAGCTCCCCAAAAGCCATATATTCCAACTGGTGAAGTATTCCAAGAGGAAATCAAAAATTCGCAAATGCGAAAAATTATTGCAAAACGTTTGGCAGAATCCTTGTTTACCGCTCCGCATTACAACTTAGTAATCGAGGTAACAATGGATGAGGCTATGAAATCAAGAGCAATAATCAATAGTGTTCCTGACACTAAAGTTTCGTTTAACGATATGGTTATCAAAGCTTCTGCAATGGCGTTGAAAAAACACCCAAAAATAAATTCACAATGGAGAGAAGATTCGATTCTTATCAACCATCATGTGAATATTGGTGTTGCCGTTGCTGTTGAAGACGGATTAGTAGTTCCTGTATTGCCTTTTACAGACGGCATGAGTTTATCTCAAATTGGTTCAGGTGTCCGTGATTTAGCCGGAAGAGCAAAATCTAAAAAGTTATTACCTACAGAAATGGAAGGCAGTACTTTTACGATTTCTAATTTGGGTATGTTTGGCATTACCGAATTTAATTCTATCATCAACCAACCTAATTCTGCTATTTTATCTGTTGGTGCCATTGTAGAAAAACCAGTGGTTAAAAATGGACAAATTGTAGTTGGCAACACGATGATGCTATCACTAGCTTGCGATCACAGAACGATTGATGGTGCTACTGGAGCACAATTTTTACAAACATTAAAACAATACATTGAAAATCCAGTAACGATGCTGGCTTAAATTTTTTTGATATTATTATTTACAAATCCCGTATTGTTTTTTACAGCAATACGGGATTTTTTTTTCAGGAATTATAGTTCTCCAACATTTTAAGCAATTGCGCTTTTTTTCTTGAAGAAACAGGCAGCGAAGTGTTATCGCTTAAAACCACATAACCTCCATCTTTGTTTAAATAGCTGACCAAATGATTTAAATTGATAATGTGTGAATGATGAATTCTTTCGAAACCGAACGTTGAAAGAATATCTTCATATTCTTTGAGTGGTTTTGCAATTAATAAACGTTTTCCATTTGTAAAATGAATAGAAGTATAGTTTCCTTCCGAATTGCAACGAATAATAGTTTGCAACTCATGAAGAAAAACACCTTGTGAGGTTTGTAATGCAATTCGTTTATTAGGATTTAGTAAGTTCTGATTTTTAATGAAATTCTCAATTTGCGATTGATTACTCTCTTTATTGGTTTCTAATGCTTTCTTGACAGCGACTCTAAGTTCTTGAGTGTCTATTGGTTTTAACAAATAATCTAAAGCACTGAATTTTATTGCTTTAATAGCATATTGACTGTAGGCTGTGGTAAAAATAATTTTGAAATTACTATTCTTGTAGATTTCTAAAATATCAAAACCCAATCCGTCAGAAAGTTGAATATCTAGAAATATCAATTCAGGATTTATCTTTTGAATAAGACTAATTCCTTCTTCGACACTTCCGGTTGTACCAATAATTTCTAGCTCAGGACAGTGTTTTTTGATGTCGGCTAATAAGGCAGAAATAGCTTGCTCTTCGTCTTCTATAATTATTGTTCGCATTACCAAATATTTTTAAAAGGGATTGAGATTGTTACAATAGTTCCCATTCCGTTGTTGTTTGTGTCATATAAGTCTTCAATGGTAAAATCGGATTTTATATTTTCATCTTTTTCTAATAAATTCAAGCGCTCTTTTGTGATTTCTATTGCTTTCGATTCGTGTTGTTTGTGCTTTTGCTTTTCTGCCGATGCTTTTCTACCGATACCGTTATCTTTTACCACACATTCTAGTTGATTTTCTTTTTTGTAGAACGATATAAGTAGCAATCCGTTTTCTTTCTTTGGAGAAAGTCCATGAATTATCGCATTTTCTACAATGGGTTGTAATAGCAATGTAGGAATGGCAACTTCTTCTTGGTTTATTTTTTCATCAATTTCAATGCTATAATTGAAGGCATTTTTGTACCTGATTTTTGTTAAATCGATATATAATTGAAGCATTTTTATTTCGGTGGCAAGTGGAATTGTTTGTTCTGTGTTTTCCAATAACATGCGTAAAAGTCTTGAAAATTTTGATATATAATCGCCTGCTTTCTCGTCGTTTCCTTCGGAATAATAGCCCTTTATGGTATTTAGTGCGTTGAATATAAAATGTGGATTCATTTGCATTCGAAGTGCTTTTTGTTCCAGCTCAATCATTTGTTTTTCAAGGTTGGCTTTATCACGTTCGTTTTGAATAATTATTTTCTCTTTATCAAAACGAGATTGTATTTTTTTTAGTCGGTATTTTATAAAGAAAAACAAAAGCAAAGAAAAAATAATAACCGACAGTATTAAAAACCAAATTTTTTGCCAAAATGGCGGAAGAATTTCAAATTTTATGGTTTCAACATTGCTTTTTATTCCAAATCCATCAATAGCATACACGCTAAAAATATATTTTTTAGGAGGCAATAATTTATAATTAATTTGAGATTCTTTGCTGGAAGTCCATTCGTTATTTTTACTATTTAATTTATAGTAGTACGTTAAATTGCCTTGATTTAAATAGGAAATTCCATTAAACGAAATGCTGATATCGCTTTTGTTATATGGAAAGATGAAATTTTCAGCAATAATTTTATTTTGGTTTCTAATATTAATTATGTGACACTTTGGTTTGCCTTTTTTTGCAATTATTTGTTTAAAATTAAAGGAAAGCAATCCGTTGTCGGTAGCTAAATAAACAATGTTGTCAAGAAAATCCACATCGTTTATTTTATTGTTTTTTAAACCTAAAATAGCATTTAAATTTTGGACTTCAATGGTCTTGTTTTTAAAAATCAATAGGTTTAATCCATTATTTGTACCTATTAGATAATTTGTTTCTGCTATTTTTTTAATTGAGTTACAGGTATTGCTGTTTAATCCTTTATTTATCTGGAATTTTATTTTGTTATTTTGAATAGCCACAATTCCTTTTGAAGCAGTTGCTACAAAAACTGTTTTTGTGTTTTTATCGTAGTAAATATCCTCAATTGAGGTTTGAAATATAGCGCTTTTGTCTCCCCAATACTGTATAGAATCCTTTTTTGTGTATTGGAACAAACCAAAATTAGACCCTATCCAAACCTGATTGTCATTTCCTTCAGAAAGTGTGGTAACCCTTTTGTTTAGTATTATTTTTGAATTGATGTAATCTGCATTGAAATTTTCTGGCTTTTCGATAGAAAATTTATAAGCATACGTATATCCAATATAAAATTGTTTGTCGTTTATCAATATATCATTTGAACTAAAGTTATAATTGGTTACATTGTTTTTATTATCAATTTTATTCACTCCGTTTTTGCCAATAACATAGGTATCATTGTCATAAAAACGAATATTTGTAACTAAATCCTTCTTTTTATTTACAAATGCGATTTTCCTTTCGAAGCGTTGCTTTGGTTTTTTAACATAATAATTATTATTGTCGCCACCAACCCAAATTTCTTTTTTGCTATTTATACTTATACAATTTATTTTTAGTTGCTCTTTTACTTCCATTTTATCAATTAAAATATCGAAGGAAGGCACATAAAACAATCCGTTTTTTAATGTAGAAACCCAATATCCGCCTTCAAAGTCTTTGATTATTGAGGTTATAGCATAATCGTTAAAATAAGAGTTGACTAGTGTCGAATTGTTTATCAAAAACAATCCGTTTCTAGTGGAAATCCATATTTTGTTTTCGGTTTCTAAATAAATGTTTAGTATTTCTGGTTGATTTGGAAGTTCTATTATTTTACTGAAATCATTATCAGCATTTATTTTATACAAAATATTGGTGTCGCTTAAATAATCCCCATATTGAGTATGATGAATTTTAAAAAACGATTGCTTTTCAAATGGTTTTATTTTTTTTCTGGTAGCCGAATTATAAATTCCTTCGCCAGTAATAACACAAATGGTATTGTGATATTTCCAAATACCTGCCAGTGAGTTTTTTGTTATTTTTTGTTTTGCTACTTCGTTTTTGGGGTTTATAATAGTAATTTGACTGTTTCTAAAAGTAATATAAATGAAGTGGTTTTTGTCTTCATAAAAATCGGCAGCAATACCTGAACCCGAAACTTGCTTTATTAGCGATGAATTATTTTCGTTGTATATCTTATTTTTATATATAAACGACAGTTTTCCGCTAAGTGTTAGCAACCATGTACGCCCCTTGAAGTCCGTTTTCATTTGAAAAATTTCATTATCAGAAATTCCTTTATCAGTATTAAAAAGTTCAAATTTATGACTGTCAAACTTTACCAATCCGACATCGGTAGTAAACCACAAAAAACCTTTCTCATCTTGATTTGCCGAATAGATTGTATTGGACGGAAATCCTTCATTAATAGTATAATTAATTGTATAAGGATCTTGAGCCAAAGCATTTTGACTAAATAAAAAGGAAAGGAAAAACACAATTCTAAATACCATTTGTACTCTCTTTAAAAACAAATTTAGAATTTAAAAACTACACTTATACAAGAACTACCCACAATTATAATCCAATACTTCGCACTTTTAACACAATTAGCTCGTCAGGTTAACTCAATTGCCACACTTATCATATAAAAACAAATAGCCTATGAAGATTTTGTTGTTTTGTGGTGTAAACTTTAACTATTACAATTATGAAAAAATCATTACTTACTACGGTACTGTTCTTTGCTCTTGGAGCCAATGCCCAATTACGATTGGTAAATGACATAAAGCCTGGAGTTGGTGCTTCAAATCCTGTTTTGAAAGGAATCTTTAATGGCAAACTATTTTTTTCGGCAAATTATTTCAGTTTTAATGAAAATTATTATTTATCAGACGGAACGACTATAAAAGGATTTTACTCCTTAATAAATTCTGTAGTAGAAGGTCCTTTTGTTAGTCCAACTATTCCACACATCGTGTATAACAATCAAATTGTTATGATTAACGGATATTCAGTACCACTTCCTAATCATAGTTTTTTATCCAAATGTGATGGTGTTTCAGAAACACTAGGTTTATACACAAATACCGTTTATCAAGAAACTACTTTTTTAGGACAATCAAATAGTGTACAGTTAGGTGATGCCGTTATTTTAAATGGGAATATACTATTTACACCAAAAGTAACCACAACATTTGGCGCTGGAGGCGATGAATTGTTATCGGCAAATGATACAACTGGAGCATCAATTCTTAAAGATATCTATCCAGGACTAAATGTATCTAGTCCAAGAGGTATGACAGTACTTGGTAGCAATGTTTTTTTTAGTGCAAATGACGGTATTAATGGTAGAGAATTATGGAAAACCGATGGAACCAATGTTGGAACTACGCTGTATTTAGATTTGAATGCAGGTTCAAGCAACAGTAATCCTGAACAATTGAAAGTATTAGGATCGTTTTTAACTTTTACAGCACAACATCCAACCCTTGGAAAAGAATTGTTTAAAACAAATGGGACAGGCAGTTTAACATTAATAAAAGACATCAATATTGCAGGAGATAGTAATCCGTCCAATATTACCGTTATAGGTTCCGATTTGTATTTTAGTGCTAGCAATGGAACTGTAGGGCAAGAATTATGGAAATCAAACGGAACTAGTTTAGGAACCTTAATGATCAAAGATATTAATCCTTCTGGCGATAGTAATGCTTCAAGATTTACAGAAATGGGTTCAACAGTTTTCTTTGTTGCTACTGATGGAACTAATGGCGTCGAATTATGGAAAACAGACGGAACTGCTATAGGCACCGTTTTGGTCAAAAATATAAATCCTTCGGGAAATAGTAATCCAGATTATTTGACAGTTTATAATGGTAAACTATATTTCACTGCCGATAATGGAACGAATGGAACAGAGCTTTGGGTTTCAGATGGTACTTCAATAGGAACAACAATGATTGAAGTGAACCCAACAGCAACTAGTAATATATCATATTTAATGGTTTTAGGCAATGAATTATTTTTTGCTGCCGATGATGGAACTGTGGGTAAAGAGTTATTTGCTTATATGGATCCTGCTTTAAACATAAATAGTGTTTCTTTCGATAAAAATGTAATCTCATTATTTCCAAATCCTTCTAAAAATTATTTCGAATTAGCTAGTGATACAAAAATAGAAAAAGTGGAAATCTATTCAATACAAGGACAATTGGTAAAATCGTTCAAAAATCAAAGTCAATATACAGTTTCGGATTTATCTAAAGGAATGTATATCGTAAAAATAAACGCCACCGAAGGCTCTTTAAACAAAACGTTAATAATAGAGTAAGCACAAATGACAAATAGGGATAAGATAATCCGAATCGCTATTTCATTAATCATAGTAGGACTCATATTTGCAAATCTATTTTTACTCCTCACCTTTTAATAATTTCAATACGAAAAAATAAGAAAATAAATTAAATACTCAAAATCATGAAAAAATTAGCAACAACATTTTTAACTATTGCATTAACAATCACAACATTCACTTCTTGTAGTAAAGACGATGAAACGCCAATTACTTTGCCAATTGACCCATTACCATCAACTATTACTTACGCTCAAACTACTGTAACTGGGACTCAATTTGCAGCAGTTTACAACCATCAATCTATTGTTTTTAATAACAAACTTTGGGTTATTGGAGGTCGTGTAAATAATTTAAGCACGAATCAAATTTGGTCAAGCACAAACGGAAGCACTTGGACACAAACCACTACTGTAGGTGCTGTTTTTGGAAACAGAGAATTGCAACAAATGGTAGTTTTTAATAACAAATTATGGGTTATTGGTGGTTTAAATAATGGTTCAGCTCTAAATGATGTTTGGTCAACATCAGACGGAATCAATTGGACACAAGAAACAGCCAATGCACAATTCAGTCCGCGTTCGTATCATGAAGTTGTTGTTTTCAACAATAAAATGTGGCTTTTTGGCGGTGATGATGGAGCTACTAAAAATGATATTTGGTCAAGTTCTAATGGTGTCACTTGGACTCAAGAAACAGTGGTTGGCACTCATTTTAGCTCAAGAGCGGGTCATCAAGTAGCTGTGTATAATAACAAATTATATGTCATTGGAGGTTATGGAGCTGGAGGATTTAAAAACGATGTTTGGACCTCAACCGATGGTCTTCATTGGAGAGAAGAAATAGTTTCTGGGGCAAAATTTAGTCCTGTTTATTCTCATCAAACAGTAGTATTCAATGGTGTTTTATACCTAATAGGCGGAGACGGAATTGCTAATGAGACTTGGAACACTATTGATGGAAAAACATGGAAAAAAGTGGCTGTAAATGCTGCTGGTTTTGGAACCGTAAGAGCAGGACATCAAGCTTTAGTTTTTAATTCTAAAATATGCGTTATTGGCGGCTATTCTGGTTCTACAAGTTTTAACGATATTTGGATGTCAAATTAATTGACAACAACCCAAAAATAAAGTTTTTTTTAGTTTGTATCTAGAGAGAATGTTTTTTTAGACATCCTCTCTTTTTTTTTATATTTGCTATATGAAAAACATCATCATCACAGGAACTTCTCGTGGAATAGGATACGAATTGGCTTTACAATTTGCCAAAACAGGACATCAAGTATTAGCTATTTCCAGAAAAACACCGCAAACTTTAATTGAAAACCCAAATATTACGTGTTTGTCAATTGATATTTCAAATCCAGACGAATTGCTTCAAGCAGAAAAATTCATTGCTCAAACTTGGAAAAAAGTGGATGTTTTAATTCACAATGCGGGAAGTTTGCTACACAAACCGTTTACACAAATTACTTCTGAAGAATTTAAAAATATTTACAAAGTCAATGTTTTTGCAGTTGCCGAATTGACAAAAATTTGTATTCCTTTTATGCAAAAAGGAAGTCATGTAGTTACTATTAGTTCTATGGGAGGCATTCAAGGGAGCATGAAATTCGCAGGGCTTTCAGCATATTCATCAAGTAAAGGCGCTGTAATTACCTTATCGGAATTGTTAGCCGAAGAATACAAAGAACAAGGTATTGCATTCAATGTTTTAGCCCTTGGAGCTGTGAACACCGAAATGTTGCAAGAAGCCTTTCCTGGCTATGAAGCACCACTTTCAGCCAAAGAAATGGCCGATTATATTTATAATTTTGCGTTGACTGGAAATAAATATTATAATGGAAAAGTGCTACAAGTTTCATCGACAACACCGTAAATGAAAACTATTTTAGAAAAATACATACCAGAACATTCCGTAGAACCCATTTTTGAATTAATTAAAATCAATCAGGTGCATCTAAAAATCGTAAATGAACGAGTAACTCGTCATGGAGATTACCGAAAAGGGCTGTCTGGAAAACATGAAATTACGGTCAATACCAGTTTGAATAAATATCGTTTCCTAATAACGTTGATTCATGAAATTGCCCATTTAGTAGCTTTCGAGAAATACGGTCGAAACATAAAACCACACGGAGACGAATGGAAACTAACTTTTCAGCGATTGATGGTTCCGTTTATTCGTCCTGAGATATTTCCAAGTCAATTATTACCTTTATTAGCGAGACATTTCAGAAATCCAAAAGCGAGCAGCGATACTGATGCTACTTTATCATTGGCACTAAAACAATTTGACCCAGAGAACGATAAAAACTATATCTTTGAGATACCTTATGGAAGTGTGTTTCGCATTCATAATGGTAAAATTTTTAAAAAAGTAGCCTTAAGGCTAAAAAGGTATGAATGCTTAGAGGTAAGTTCTGGCAGAACTTATTTATTTAACCCAAATGCAGAAGTAGAATTATTGCCAAATTAAAAAATAAAATGAATAAAAATTATTACGCAATTTTAATGGCTGGTGGTGTTGGATCACGATTTTGGCCAGTAAGTACAGCTGAATTTCCTAAGCAATTTCATGATATGTTAGGCTCAGGAGAAACATTAATACAAAAAACTTTTTCGAGATTAGCCAAGTTAATTCCTGTCGAAAACATTCTGATTTTAACCAACGAAAGTTATAACCATTTGGTTTTAGAACAATTACCAATGGTAAAACAAGAACAAGTTTTGTTAGAGCCAGCGATGCGAAATACAGCACCTTGCATTTTGTACGCGTCATTAAAAATTCAAAAACAGAATCCAGATGCGGTGATGGTTGTAGCGCCAAGCGATCATTGGATTGAAAATGAAGATATATTTGCCCAAAATTTACAACAATGTTTTGATTTTTGTGCCAAAGAAAATGCCTTGATGACCTTAGGAATTCAACCGACATTTCCCAATACTGGTTTTGGGTATATCGAATATGATAAAACCGATTCCAATTCGATAAAAAAAGTAAACCAGTTTAGAGAAAAACCCGATTATGAAACGGCAAAATCATTTCTAGATTCCGGAAATTTCCTTTGGAATGGTGGAATTTTTATTTGGAGCGTCAAAACAATTACAGAAGCTTTCGCTGCTTTTCAACCACAAATGAATACCTTATTCTTGAGTGGATTAGAAAGTTATAATACACCAGCCGAAAAACAATTTATAGAAGAAAATTATGCTCTTGCTGAAAATATTTCTATAGATTATGCCGTGATGGAAACCGCTAAAAACGTGTATGTATTACCAGCGACTTTCGATTGGAATGACCTAGGAACTTGGGGCTCGCTTCACGAAAAACTAGACAAAGATGAAAATAATAATGCAGTGGTAAATGCTAAAGTTTTACTCGAAAATGCATCTAACAATATTATTCGTTCCGATGCCGACAAGCTCATTATTATTGATGGTTTGCACGATTATATCATTGTAGATAAAGAAGGGATTTTGCTAATCTACCCAAAAAGTAAGGAGCAGGATATAAAAGCAGTAGTGAAGAAATTGGAAAGTTAGGACTAAGAAAAGATAAATTTATTAGTTGAATAAATTGTTTTCAGAAAATCACAAATAAAATTTAGCATTGAAAATAAATTACTAGCTTTGTGCAAAATGGGAAAAATGGAATTTGAAAATAATATGGAAATTGGTTTGGGGATTTTTACAGTTCCTGACATTGCTTCTATATTAAATTTAAAATATTCTAAAGTTCATAGTTTATTAAATGAATATTGGGATAAAAGATTCGCAAGTCAATATGGCGAAAAATATTCTTGGAAAGTTCATAATAGCAAAGCTGTCAGTTTTCATACTTTAGTGGAATTTTATATTTTTTTTCAACTCAAAGAAGTTGGCGTTCCAACTCAAAAAATTTTAGATGCTCATAGTGAACTTTCAAAAAGATTTGAAACGGCATTTCCGTTTGCAGTTTCAAGTATAATAAACAAAATGAACTGTGTGGGTAAAAGAATAGTATTTGAAATAAATGATAATGAAATCATAAATTTAGACTCCACAAAACAATTGAACCTTAAATTCATAAAATTGTTTGCACATAAATTAGACTTTGATAAAAATAATTTAGCAAATAAATTTTATCCATTAGGAAAATCAAACAGTGTAATTGTAGATCCTGAGCATCAATTTGGGCAGCCAGTTATAAAGAATACAAATATTTATCCGCAAACAATTTATAATCTTCATAAATCAAAAGAAAGTAAAAAATTTATTGCTGAATCATATGAAATTTCTTTAAAACAAGTGAATGATGCAATTGATTATTGTAAAAGCGTAGCCTAATGACAAACATTTATATAGATGAGAATTTCTCCCATCACCTTGCTAGTGGTTTAGATGTTTTTCAACAGCATTTAAACTCAAATGAGAAAATAAAAATTCAAGTATTATCTATTAATAAAGTTTTTGGAAGAGGTGCTAAAGATGAAGAATGGATTCCGTTAGTTGGAAAAGAAAAAGGAATTGTTATAACCCAAGATTTACGAATTCATACAACGAGACATCAAAACGAATTATACAAGAAGCATGGTTTAGCTGTTTTCTTTTTTAAACCACCTTCAAATGGTTATACTTTTTGGGAAATGGTTGAGCAACTAGTTAAGCGTTGGCCAGAAATTAAAAAGAAAGTATCCGATGAAAGACCATTTGCATATAGAATCTCACCACAGAAAATGGAACGTCTTAAATAAGAACAGCTAATCCTCTACTATACTTAGTGTTATTGCTAAAAAATCTACAACCCTTCCTTCAAAACTGCTTCTCTCACTTTTTTAAACAATTCTGACGAATACACAAAATCAGTTACAGCTTCGTTATCGGTTCTAAAAATTTCTTCTTTGGTTCCTTGCCAAGCTTTTAGTCCATTTTTCAGAAACAAAATATTCTGACCAATTTCCATTACCGAGTTCATATCGTGCGTATTAATCACGGTGGTAATATTGTATTCTTCGGTGATTTCACCAATCAAATTATCAATCAAAATAGCGGTACTGGGGTCTAAACCAGAGTTAGGTTCGTCGCAAAATAAATATTTAGGATTGTTTACAATGGCACGAGCAATGGCAACCCGTTTTTGCATTCCGCCCGAAATTTCAGAAGGTAATTTTTTGTGGGCATCAATCAAATTGACTCTTTTAAGCACAAAATCGACACGATCCTGAATTTCGGATTTAGAATTTTGTGTAAACATTTTTAATGGGAAACCAACATTTTCTTCAACCGTCATCGAATCAAATAAAGCACTTCCTTGAAAAACCATACCTATTTCGGTACGCAATTCCCGTTTTTCATCGGCAGACAATTCGGAATAGATTCTGCCATCAAAGGAAATAGTTCCCACTTCTGGTGTGTGAATCCCTAACAAACTTTTTAGTAAAACGGTTTTTCCAGAACCACTTTGACCAATAATTAAATTGGTTTTTCCGGTTTCAAAAACAATAGATACGCCTTTCAAAACTTTAGTATCTCCAAACGATTTCTCGATATTTTTTACTGCTATCATTAGGTTAAAAGGAGTTGCGTTAAAATATAATTCATCAAAATAATCATGACCGATGTCCAAACAAACGACACCGTACTTGCTTTTCCTACTTCGAGTGCGCCACCTTTCATGTAATACCCATGAAATGAAGGAATTGTAGCCAGAATTAACGCAAAAATCAACGTTTTAATAAAAGCATACGTAATATGAAACGGAATAAATTCTTTTTGTAAACCATCAATAAATTCGGCACTACTACCAAAACCTCCGTAAACACTGGCAATATAACCGCCCAAAACACCTAAAAACATCGCAATTCCGATTAGGAACGGATACAACAACAAAGCCGTTAGTTTTGGAAAAACCAAATAATTTAAAGAGTTAACCCCCATCACTTCGAGTGCATCAATTTGTTCGGTAACACGCATGGTTCCTATACTCGAGGTGATAAATGAACCCATCTTTCCCGCCATAATGATGGAGATAAAAGTAGGCGCAAATTCTAAAATAATAGATTGTCTGGTCGCAAAACCAATAAGGTATTTAGGAATTAATGGATTCGTCAAATTTAAAGCCGTTTGTATTGCCACCACTCCCCCTACGAAAAAGGAAATGAAAGCCACAATACCGAGCGAACCAATAATTAAATCATCTATTTCCTTGAAGATAAGTGTTCTCATCACCGACCATTTGGTTGGTTTTTTGAAAATCTCTGCTATCATCAGAAAATATCTTCCGATTTGTGATAAATAACGAAGTAACATCATACGTTTAAAATAATGGCTAAAGTAATTAATAATTAACAATTATCAATTGATAATTAAAATTAAAGAATCAACGAATCAACTTCTTTTTCATTTTCTGCCAACGGTACTTTCTAATAAATTTTGCTTGTTCGTGGGAAACTAACAACGGTTTTTGGGCTAATTTTGCCTTCCAAAACCCTTTTATATAGTCTAAAAAAAGAAGCGGTTTCTTTTTTAGCATGGCTAGTTTTGCCGAAGCAATAGCAGTAATAAAAAATCCGTAACCTAAACTATAAAAAGCTTCGCCTTGTTTGTAACGTGCCGTTTTGTTATAGTTGGCACCTGTTGGCTTGAGGTGTTTTACTTGAAGTGATGCGTCAGTTACCACTTTCCAATGGTGAAATTTACACAATAATTCATCAACCGTGTCCCAACCCATAGCAGGCTGTAGCCCTCCAATTTGCTTGAACATTTCTTTTCTATACGCTTTAAAAGCGCCACGAATATGCTCTTTATCGGTTAGATTTTCTAAAACCCAATCCTTATTTTTTACTATATAAGCAAATCCGCCAACCATTCCTATAGCATCATCAGATTTGAAATGATTGCTAATGGTTTCGAAATAATTTTTTGGAAAAATTAAATCGGCATCGGCTTTTACAATAAAATCATAATTGTCGTCTAAAGTTTCTAATCCTTTGTTAAAAGCTTGGATGACTTTGCTTCCTGGCAAATGTATGGCTTGCGAAGTCGTATTGACTAAAGTAATGTAAGAATATTCTTTAGCATAAGCTGAAACAATTTCTTCCGTTTTATCAATCGAATTGTCATTAACCACCACAATTTTTGAAGGCAAAACGGTTTGCGAAATCAAAGATTCCAATGTTAAAGCGATAAATGCTTCTTCGTTGTGTGCTGGAATGATAATGTAATAGTTCATTTGTTTTATTCAAAGCTTTGTCAAAGTTATTTATTTTACTTTTTCTGCATAAACCATGTAATACCGCGGCGTGAAATAGCGGAGTACTGGACGAAATCCGATTTTTTTGACAGGGTGTGTAAATTTTTGTCTATCGATAATTTTCCAACCTGTTTTTTCCAATAACCAATCGAGTTGCCAATCTTCAAATTCGTGATAATGACGATCCCACATATCAGTTTTGCTTCTATATGCTGGAGAAAACCACAAACGCAATGGTATGGAAATAAGTAATTTATCACATTTTATATTTTCTAAAACAGTGTACGGATTGAGTAAATGTTCGAATATTTCGAAAGCTGTTACTACGGCATACGTTTCAGTTTGTAGGGTAGTTTGATTGTTGTCTAAATCTTCGCCGGTAGTGTTTTTTACCACATACTTGTTTTCTAGCATGATTTTCGAAAACGGATTTTCGACGCCTAAATCTAATATCGTTTCGCTCGTATTAATGTGTTTTTGTAAAAAATCGAGCGTGTGTTTGAATCGTTTGTTTGGAAATGTTTTTTCGTACATTTTTTTTTAAATTGCCAAGTTTGAAAGGTGCAAAGTTACAATCTTTTGTTGTATTTAATTCTAGATTTTAGCCCAAATGGAAGTGGAAAGCATTTTGAAAAAAAATTGCCGTTTTTCTTACCGAAAAAGAGCGACAATAGAAGCTCCTTTTTGGACTTAGAAAAACGACAATTGTTTAAAAAATCTTGTAGCGAACAGTTGGATTGGCTCCTAAAGAAATTACATTTTATATACAATTGCATTGATATTCATTCCTGCACCTACGGAGGCAAATAGTATGATGTCGCCTTTGTGTAGTTCTTGGTTTTCGATTTTCCCGTTAACCAACAAATCGTATAAGGTTGGAACGGTGGCTACACTCGAATTTCCTAGTTTATGAATGCTCATGGGCATTATGCCACTTGGCGTTTCTTGATTGTATAGTTTGAAAAATCGTTGAATAATGGCTTCATCCATTTTTTCGTTGGCTTGGTGAATGAGTATTTTTTTGACTTCTGCAATTGGAATACCGCTTTTATCTAAACAGTCTTTCATTGCTTTTGGAACATTACTCAATGCAAACTCGTAAATCTTTCTTCCGTGCATTTTAATGTATCTAACATCTGGATCATTTTGCTTGTTGAAAGAGTTTCCGAAAAACAAATAATTGGCCTCATCATACGCATACGTCGCCGATTCATGTGCCAAAATTCCTTCGTTTTCACCTTCAACTGCTTCTATTATTGTAGCACCAGCACCATCAGAATAAATCATCGAATCTCTATCGTGCGGATCGGTAACTCTTGATAAGGTTTCGGCGCCTATGACCAAACATTTTTTTGCCATTCCAGCTTTGATAAAAGCTTGTGCTTGAATAACGCCTTCAATCCAACCAGGACAACCGAAAAGCATATCGTAAGCCACACATTTTGGATTTTTTATGCGTAATTCGTGCTTTACACGAGTGGCTAAACTTGGTAACAAATCGGCTTGAATTGCTCCTTTTTTTTGGTTTCCAAAATTGTGTGCAAATATTATATAATCTAGTGTTTCTGGGTCAATATTAGCATCTTCAATAGCTTTTTTAGCAGCGATAAAGGCAATGTCTGATGTTAATAAATTATCCGATACATATCTTCGTTCTTCAATGCCAGTAATACCTTTGAATTTTTGAGTAATTATTTCGTTAGGCTGAGGAAATGGAGTGCCGTCATCGTTTAAAAAAACGTGCTTGGCAAAATCGATGTTGGAAACTATTTCAGTCGGAATGTAACTTCCTGAACCTGTTATTTTGATATTCATGGGGATATTTTTACGAAATTCAAAGGTATTAATTAATTGTATAGCCGATTTTACTTTTTGCAACAATTTCTGTTTTTTTATGAATACTCTTTATTTTTTTAGTCAAAATTATGAATTATGTATTTTAAAGAAGTTTATTTTAGCAAGCTTTTTTAACTTTGGTTGTTTTGTTTCATTTCCGTTTAGAAGTTAGAATCGAATTTTTAGAAGTTTATACTATTATTTTAATAAAATGAGATTACTTTTGATCTTATGAAGTGGTTCAAGCATCTCCTTTGTTTTTTGTTTTTCTATGGTTATTCGCAACAGCCGTCACATTTGCTTATTGGCGAAGATGAGTTGGCGGGAATAAATATTTACAGCAGTATTCAGGATATTGATAATTCTATTGTTTTAGCTACAAATTCGGGTTTATTTCGGTACGACACCCTTAATTTTTCTTCCATAAATTCTAATTTAATTGGGGATCAATCGCTTTTTGGATTGATTAAAAATTCCAAAGGAATCATCTTCTGTTACAACTTGAGTGGACAAATATTTTGCATAAAAAACAATCAATTACAACTTTTTTGTACTGTTCCAAAAGAATATTTGTCGAGTGTTATTCAATTATGTTTTGACAAACAGGACAATCTTTATATTTCGTGCAAAAAATTGCTAAACGTAAATCTAGACAAAAAAATTAGTGTTTTATATACGTTTAAAAGTGAAGAAGCTTCTTCGCTAGCCATAGACAAAGAAGGTAAAATCTATTTTTACGACTCGCAAAATGTGTTTTACATAGAAAACAATAAGGCCAAACACTTTATGAAAATTTCCCAAGAAATAAATAATTTGCTAAAACCGTATGTAACAAATACAGGAACTGTTAATTTTCAAGTAAATACTAAACCGCAAGGATTTATAAAAAAACAAGGAAAAATAGAAATAGTCAATTACAATGCGCCAACAAACAATGCTTCTATTTACCATTTTTTTACTTCAAAAAACAATCCAACTATTTGGATAGCAAGCTCTAAAAATGGGATTTACGCTTTTAATTTGAATGGAAAATCACTGTACAATAACAAATTGTTGTTTGAAGATTATTTTATATCCAGCTATCTCGAAGATAACGAAGGGAATACTTGGCTCTCCACTTTTGGAAAAGGGATTATTTTTATTCCCAACTTGAATGTGATTGAATACACCAACAACGATTTGCTAAAAAAAGACGATTTATTGCGAATTACAAAAAAAGACCGTCAACTGTTTTTTGGTGGCTCCAAAGGCACTGTTTATCAACTCAATGGAAATGATGTTACCGAAGTGCTTTCTAATCAGAAAAAGATTGAATTTTTACGGTATATGCCTAATTTAAACGTTTTTTTTGTTAATGGTTTGGCATACGATTCTGGATTAAAAAAACAGCTTAAAGATCAACAATTTAACAAATATGATGTGTATCAAGCCAATGCCAGCAGCCCTATTTGGTACACTACACGGGACGGTCTTTTTTCTACCAACAGCAAATCGCTCGATTATGTTAATTTTGGATATACCTTGCGAAGCTATGCTGTATTAGAAGACATTGTTGCTAAAACAATTTGGATAGCTTCCTCTACTGGACTTGAGTTTTACAAAGACCAAAAATACACTAAAGTTATATACCGCAATCGTCCTGTTTTTTCTACCAGCATTATCAAAGTGAACAATACCGTTTGGGTGGCTTCTACCGATGGGATTTTAGTATATCAAAATCAAAAATTAATTCGGGTTATCAATCAAAAATCGGGTTTATTGTCCAATCGGGTTTCTAAATTAAAACGAGACCATAATTTTGTTTATATTGCTTCTCACGAAGGTTTGCAACAGTATGATTTGCAGTCTAATCGGTTTAAAAATTTCACGAAAGCCGAAGGATTATTATCCAACGCCGTTTTTGATTTTGAAATTACCAACGATGCAGTTTTTATCATTACTTCCAAAGGTTTACAAAAAATGTCGTTTGCTACAATTGCCAATACTACGCTACTGCCTACCATTAAAATTTCAGGAATTGCTGTAAATGGTATCGAAATAACCCCTCAAAAATCAAATTTCAAACCCACCGAAAACACCTTTGAATTTACCTTATTGGCTATTACTCAAAAATTTAAAAACAAACTAAAATACCAATACCGGTTAGAAGGTTATGATACAAAATGGTACACAACCAATTTTTCTAACAACAAAATTAGATATACACAATTGCCAGACGGAAAATATACTTTAAAAGTAAAAGCCGTTTATAACACATCTGTTTCCGAAACTACAACTCACTATTCCTTTCAGATAGAAAGTGTTTTTTGGAAAACCAAAGAGTTTATCTTGTTTTCAATAGTAGCTTTGTTTGGGCTGATTTTTTTAATTTACAATCTCCGAATACGTTTTGTAGTAGCTAAAAAAAATAAAGAAATTGAAAAAGAAAAGTACATTCAAGAACTCAACAAATCGAAACTTACCACGTTGAAATCGCAAATGAATCCACATTTTATATTTAATGCTTTAAATAGTATTCAGGAATTTATTTTACTGAATAAAAAAGAATTAGCCTCAAATTATTTAGCCGATTTTGCTGATTTAATGCGAAGTTATTTGCAACACAGTCAAGAAGATTCTGTAAGTATCCAAGACGAAATAGAAACATTGGATTTGTATTTAAAATTAGAAAAAATTCGATTTGACGATGATTTTGAATATACAATTCAATGTGACAATCAAATAGACAAGGACCAAACCTACATGCCTTCGTTTTTAGTACAACCCTTTGTAGAAAATGCTATTAAACACGGCTTATTGCATCGTTCTGGGTTGAAAAAATTATCAGTTACATTTACCAAATTGAGTAACCATACTTTGCAATGCGAAATCGAAGATAACGGAATTGGGAGAGATGCCAGCAATCAAATAAACACCAAAAGAAAGCACCAATCGTTTGCAACAAAGGCAAGCCAAAGCAGACTGGATTTGTTAAATCAAAGTACCGCCGAAAAAATAGATTTACAAATCAATGATTTATATGATGCTACCAATAATCCATCGGGAACTAAAGTTGTAATTGTTATCCCTAATTAAAAAACAATACTGAAAATGAACATTTTAATAATTGACGACGAAAGTAAAGCACGTTCCTTATTGACAACCATATTAACCGATTATTTTACGGATAACTTTACTATTTTAGAAGCGTCTAACTTACTTGATGGTGTTACAATACTTCAAAAAAACGCTATAGCTGTTTTATTTTTAGACATCGAAATGCCACAACATTCCGGCTTAGAATTGTTTGATTTTATTCCAATAGAATCGGTAAATTTTGAAGTTATATTTACAACTGCCTACAGCGAATATGCTATCAAGGCTTTTGAATTTTCAGCAATTGATTATTTACTAAAACCACTTCGTCCCAACAAAGTGCAAGAAGCTATTGAAAAAGCCAAAAAAGCACTTTCTCAAAATCAAGTACAACAACGATTATTAGAGTTAAAAAATAGTTTATCATCTGATAAATTTAGTAAAATTGCACTTCCTGTAGAAGATGGTGTTTTGTTTGTAAAACTTGATGAAATTTATGTTTTGGAAGCTGATGGTATGTACACCAATTTTCATTTAACCAAAAACCGGAAAATACTAATAAGCAAACCCATGAAATATTTTGCCGATTTGGTTGAAAACAAAGAGCTTTTTTACAAACCACATCGCTCCTATTTAGTCAATTTAAAATACTTACAAAAAGTAGTCAAAAAAGACGGGACTTATATTGAAATGGAAAACGAAATGCGCATTCCAGTTTCAAAAGACAAGAAAGATGAACTGATGTTGATACTTCAAGATTTACAATAACTTTTCAGCAATTGAAAAAAGAGGTTTAGAAGTTAGCCTGAAATTCAAAAAGAGTAAGCTGTTATTTTTGTTTCCTAATTTTAAAACAAATAGTATGAAAGCAAAATTTTTACTCTTTATTGTATTTACATTACAAATCAATGCCCAATGCTGGGACAAAATTTCCTCTGGTGCCTATCACACCATTGCTATTGCACAAAATGGTACTCTTTGGGCGTGGGGCTATAATAGTGTTGGACAAATAGGAAATGGTACTACTACAAATCAACTTTCGCCAGTACAAATAGGGACGGATACCAATTGGAGTAAAATTGCAACAGGCTATAACCATTCTTTTGCGATTAAAACCGATGGCACTTTGTGGGCTTGGGGTAACAATTTTGACGGTGAATTAGGTAATGGCAATAATGTAAATCAACTTTCCCCAGTACAAATTGGCACAAGTCAATGGTTAGACGTAGTAGGAGGTCAGGAATTTTCAATAGGCATTAAGTCAAATGGAACACTATGGACTTGGGGAAGCAATTTATACGGACAGTTGGGTGATGGTGGTTTACCAACTAGAAACTATCCTTTTCAAATTGGCACTGCAACTGATTGGCTACAAGTTGCTGCAGGACAGTATCATTCCTATGCCTTAAAAACAACAAAAAAACTATGGGCTTGGGGTAGAAACCATGTTGGCCAACTAGGTGATAATACTACTGTACTAAAAATCAATCCAGTAGCTATAAGCCCCTCACTTTCATTTGATTATATCACAGGTGGACCTAACACTGGAGCCGCTATAGATACTGCTGGAGCACTGTATACTTGGGGTGTAGGAATTACGATCAATAGTCATTTTCCTTATCAATTAACCACTTTTACAACTGGTTTTACAAATGTTAAATTAGGAACAGGTCACACTATAGCTACTCGGAATGTTGCGGGCACAAACTACTTTTATACTTGGGGGCAAAATAGTTTTGGTGAACTAGGTAATGTTGCCACAACATTAGCTACCCCTACATTAAATACACTTGTTAGTAATCCGACTTCCAAAATAGCCGTTAATTTCTACTCATCACAAATTTTAGATACCAATGGGCAATTGCATAGTTCTGGTCAAAACCATGTGGGTCAACTTGCTATTGGCAATAATACGGGTGTAAATCTTTATGTTTATGGATTTAGTATTAGGAACTGTCCTGCGGCTTTGTCTTTGGAGTCATTTGACGCTCAAAACACCATCTCGTTATACCCAAATCCAGTTTTCGACCAACTTACTATTTCTAATACAAATACTTCAGAAATTCAAAAGTTAGCTATTTATGATATTACAGGGAAAAAAGTAAAATTTCAAGAAGGAAACACAACTTCAATAGCAGTAAATGATTTAACTTCTGGATTCTACCTTTTAGAAATTACCATTGATGGAAAAACAACAATTAAAAAATTTGTAAAACAATAAATCAATTCTTCAAGTCAAATTAAAGCTGTTTCTAATTAAGTTAGGTACAGTTTTTTTTTCAGCAATTCAAAACAGTGTTTTAGAAGTTGGTATAATTACATAAAGTAGTTGTGATTTAATTTTGTTTCAAATTAATTCACATACTATGAAAACAAAATTACTTTTTTTAGTCGCATTCTTTTTGAGTTTGCCAATAACAGCGCAAGTCAATACTATTTCTGAAACATTTGAAGCTGCAAGTGCTTTACCTTCTGGCTGGACTACTTCTTGTAGCGTTTGTTCAACACAAGTTTTAAGCGTTTTACCACAACAAGGGGTAAAATCTCTTCGAGTAGAACCAGGGACTGGTCCAGTAACATTTTACCTTATTTTACCAAGAGTTGTTGACACAAGAGGCGTATTGAGTTTTTATGCTTCGGGTTATAATTTTCAAACGGGAAGCCCTGTAACAATAATTCAAGTCGGCACGGTTTCTTCACCTACTAATGTTGCGTCGTTTTCAGTAAAATTAAACAATGTTTTTTTAACAAGTACATACACCAATATTAATCTAAACTTATCATCAAATGCAAATGGGCACGAATACATTGCTATAAAAATGCAATCTCAAACTTTTGCCGATTTCTACCATTTTGATAATTTTGTCTATACCAGTGCGGCAACGCTAGGTGTCGATGAAAATTCAGCAAAAGAACAATTTTCAGTATACCCAAATCCAGCCAACAACATTTTAAACATTAGAGCCGCAACCGATTCTGAAATTCAAAAAGTAAGCATTTTCGATATTGCAGGAAAGCAACTAAAACAACAAGTAGGAAATGTAACGTCTATTGCAGTAGATGATTTAAATTCTGGATTCTACCTTTTAGAAATCACCATTGATGGAAAAACAACAATTAAAAAATTTGTAAAACAATAAATCGATTCTTCAAGTCCAATATAAAGCTGTTTCTAATTAAGTTAGAAGTAGCTTTTTTATTTTCAGCAGTTCAAAACAGCGTTTTAGAAGTTGAAGTAATTGCATAAAATAAAAGCGACTTAATTTTACCCTTACTAATTTAATTCACAAACTATGAAAACAAGATTACTATTTTTATTCGCATTCTTTTTGAGTTTGCCAATAACAGCACAAGTTGGTAGCGTTTCGGAAACATTTGAAGCAGTTACCGAAAATCAAGTTCCAGCAGGATGGCAAAAATACTCTCCAATTGTGGGGTATACGGCTGGTGCTTATACATTTAGTTCTTGGGCATATCAAGGCACAAAATCATTGATGATTAATCCTGCTTTTGGCTCGGGAGATGTTTACATTATTTTACCTCAAACTATTAATGCTAGAGGTTTTTTAAGTTTTTACGCAAGATCAATAAATGGAAATGCTTCGATTCAAATAGGTTCTGCTACGAGTAATACAGATATGTCAACTTTTACACAAATAGGAAGCACTTATCCTATATCTACGGGTTATGCAATTATAAATTTAGACTTAAACTCTCATATTCGTAACGATGAGTATGTCGTTATAAAAACCACGCATACTTCCGGAGCAATAAAAGTAGCTTTGGATAATGTTGTTTATAGTACAACCTGTAAATTTGATCAAAATGTAAAATTCACCAATACAACCGACACTTCATTAGACATGACTTGGAATACTGATAGCGGAACAAGTGTCGATGTAAATGTAGTAGCCAACAACCAGTTACAAAGCTCAGGTACAACATCCAATACAACATCCAACACAGGGCATACTATATCAGGATTAGCACCAAGTACACATTATGATATTTATGTGCGTATGAACTGTAACACCAGTTTTTCAACACCTTGGGTAAGATATGATGTAAAAACAGCTTGTAGTGCAACAGCATTAACCACAATTACCGAAGGTTTTGAAAGTAGCACTGCTTTGCAAACACCTCAATGTTGGTTTAATACCGAAGCCGTATTGGCACAAAGCATTGTATCGGCAGTTAGAACAGGAAGTCGAGGTGTTGTAGTGGACGGAGCCGTGGCTAGTAGCCGATTCTTAGTAAGTCCAAAATTAGATGCCAATATTGATGGAGTATTTACGTTTTATACCAAAAGTGTAACAGGAACAACACCTACAAACATAATAGTAGGAACTGTAGAAGCTCCGAATGCATTAGATACTTTTGTTCAATATCAAAATATAGCAAGTATTGGAAGTACTTGGGCTCAAAATACGGTAAATTTTTCTGGAAATAGTAACAACCATAGATATATTGCCATAAAGCACGTAAGTACTAGTGCTACTGATAGATTTGCAGTAGACGACATAACCTATTTGCCTGCTGCTTTAAGCAATCCTTCTTTTGAAAAAAACAACCTAAAAGTGCATTTATACCCAAATCCAGCAAACGATGTTTTGACTGTCGAAATGGATTCGGAACTAAAACAAGTTGAAATTTATACTATACAAGGACAAAAAGTACAATCTTCGACTTCTAAAAATGTAATCGTTTCCAATTTATCTCGTGGCATTTATATGGTTCGTGTGGAAAGCGAGAACGGAAGCACTTCTACTCAAAAATTGGTTAAGCAATAAATAGTGAAATTTAGTTTAGTTTTAAAAAGAGGGATTGGTTTTTCCCTCTTTTTTTATTACTGAAACTTTATTCGCATCACGGTAGCCATATTCAAGGCCATGGTTTTCATTTGCTCTACATTTTTTCCAGTAAAACGCTCGTCATCGATAGTTGTATATAAATGGTCTAACCAAATTTCAAAATGTTCGTGCGCAAACGGATGTCTGTCGTGAATGTCCTTATGAATTTGAAACATATTATTACTATATCCTCCTTTCAAAAAAAGACCTTGCTCCCAAAATGTAGCTAAAGTCTCAAAATGCTCCTCCAAATGTTGGTCAACGTGTGTGGCTTGAGTAAAGAAAAAATTAATGCTTTTATCGGCTAAAAGTTTAACATAAAACTTTCGCATAATTAGGAGAATATCTTCTCGGGTTTCGATGTCTTTCATATTCAAAAAGGTTCAAGTTTTAGGTTCTAAGCTGTGATAAAAAAAGTTCAAGATTAAAAATCTTGAACTTTTTAAACTTTAAATCTGAAACTAAAGATTACATATACGCTTCAATAGGCGCACACGAACAAACTAAATTTCTATCACCATACGCTTCATCTACACGACGAACACTTGGCCAGAATTTATTTTCTGCAATGTATTCTAATGGATACGCAGCATTTTCACGAGTGTATGGATACACCCACTCGTCTGATGTTACCATGGCTAACGTATGCGGTGCGTTTTTCAATATATTTTGGGTATCGTCTTTTGTAGAAGCTGCAATTTCTTTGCGAATTGAAATCATGGCCTCACAAAAACGATCTAATTCTGCTAAATCTTCTGATTCTGTTGGCTCAATCATTAAGGTTCCAGCCACTGGGAAAGATACTGTTGGCGCATGGAAACCATAATCCATTAAACGTTTAGCAATATCCGTTACTTTAATTCCGTTGTCTTCAAAGGCACGACAATCTAAAATCATTTCGTGAGCGGCACGCCCGCATTCTCCAGAATACAAAACGGGATAATGAGCTTCTAAACGCGCTTTCATATAATTGGCATTCAAAATAGCGTGCTTAGTCGAATTTGTTAAACCTTCTGCACCTAACATACAAATGTAACCGTACGAAATTAAACAAACTAAAGCCGAACCGTATGGAGCAGATGAAATTGCCGTAATCGCTTTGTCTCCACCCACCTTCATAACTGGATTTGTTGGTAAAAACGGCACTAATTTATCGTTCACGCAAATTGGCCCAACACCTGGTCCACCACCACCATGAGGAATAGCAAACGTTTTGTGTAAGTTTAAGTGACAAACATCAGCCCCAATGGTAGCAGGATTAGTTAATCCCACTTGCGCATTCATATTGGCACCATCCATATATACTAATCCGCCATTTTCGTGAATGATGTTTGTAATTTCAATGATTGAGCTTTCAAAAACACCGTGAGTAGATGGATACGTTACCATTAAGCAGGACAATCTATCTTTAAATTCAATAGCTCTAGCTCTTAAATCTTCCACATCAATATTTCCTTCTGGAGTGGTTTTGGTAACAATAATGTTCATTCCAGCCATAGCTGCAGAAGCCGGATTGGTTCCGTGAGCCGATGAAGGAATTAAACAAACCGTTCTGTGATCATCGCCACGAGATGCATGATAGGCTCTAATTGCCATTAAACCTGCATATTCGCCTTGTGCGCCCGAATTGGGTTGTAAAGTCGTTCCAGTAAAACCAGTTACTACATTTAACTGACTTTCTAATTTTTTAAGCATCGTGATATAACCTTCCGCTTGTTCAATAGGAGCAAACGGGTGCATATTGTTCCAACTTGCCATAGATAATGGCAACATTTCGGCAGCAGCATTTAATTTCATCGTACAAGAACCCAGCGAAATCATCGAATGATTTAACGATAAATCTTTACGTTCTAATTTTTTGATATAACGCATCAATTGACTTTCCGAATGATGGTTGTTGAAAACATCATGTTGTAAGAAAGTTGATGTTCTTTCTAAATTTTCTGTAATTCTTCCCGATGGTAAAAGAATTTCTATTGGAGAAAATTCTTTTCCGGTTGCTTCTGCAAAAATTCCAATAATTTGATTGATATCGTTAATTGAAGTTGTTTCGTTAAATGAAATCGAAATCGTATCTGCATCAACATAAAAGAAATTCACTTCATTTCTTTCGGCAATCGCTTTCACTTTAGCAGCATCTGCTTTTACTAAAATCGTATCGAAGAAAGAAGTGTTCGTTTGGTAAACACCTAATTTATTTAATGCTTCAGCAGTTGTATTTGCAGAGGCATGAACTTTATTTGCAATATATTGTAAACCTTTTGGTCCGTGATACACAGCATACATTCCAGCCATAACCGCTAATAAAACCTGAGCAGTACAAATGTTTGAAGTGGCTTTTTCACGTTTAATATGTTGTTCACGAGTACCTAATGCCATACGTAAGGCACGGTTCCCGTTTACATCGATAGAAACACCAATGATTCTTCCTGGCATCGAACGTTTGTATTCGTCTTTTGTTGCGAAGAAAGCCGCATGTGGTCCACCGTAACCCATTGGAATTCCAAAACGTTGTGACGTTCCTACAACAACATCAGCACCCATTTCGCCTGGAGGAGTCAATTTTACTAACGATAACATATCGGCCGCAACGGCCACTTTAATTTCGTTTGTTTTTGCTTTGGCTATAAATCCAGCATAATCGTGAACTTGACCATATTTTCCTGGATATTGTAAAATAGCTCCGAAAAATTCTGATGAAAAATTGAATGTTTCGTGGTTTCCAACTACTAATTCTACTCCAATGGGTGTAGAGCGTGTTTGAAGCACAGAAAGTGTTTGAGGTAAAATTTCTTCCGAAACGAAAAATTTATTTATGTTGTTTTTCTTTTGGTCACGAGAACGCACATCGAATAATAACGCCATGGCTTCTGCAGCAGCAGTTCCTTCATCTAATAAAGAAGCGTTTGCAATTTCCATTCCCGTTAATTCGATAACAGTCGTTTGGTAATTTAAAATGGCTTCTAAACGGCCTTGTGCAATTTCTGCTTGATACGGTGTGTAGGCGGTGTACCAACCTGGATTTTCAAAAATATTTCTTTGAATAACAGCGGGAACAATAGCAGGATTGTAACCTAAACCAATATAGGATTTGAAAACTTTATTCTTTTTGCCTAATTCTTGAATATGGTTTAAATATTCATATTCTGTCATAGCAGGATCAAGATGTAACGGAGCTTTTAAACGAATATCATCTGGAAGTGTTTCGTAAATAAGCTGTTCTATTGATTCGGCACCGATAGTTTTCAGCATGTGTTGAAGGTCGTTTTCTCTTGGCCCAATGTGTCTTAAAGCAAAAGCGTCTGTTTTCATAAATATATGTAAAGGTTGTGTTATCAATTTTCGATTGCAAAAATAAATATTAATCTGTTAATAAAAGCCGTTTTAACAATCGATTTTTTCATGCTTTTTCAACTAAATTAGATTCTTGTTAACAGTTTGATTATTTTTGCTTCATGAGGTTTTTTAAACAACTAATCGATTTTTATATAAACTACAGTATTCATGTGGCTTTTGGCGTTTTTTGTTTGTTTCAAATTACAAAATTAGACTTGCTTGTTTCGACCGATTATTCTATAGATTATTTTGTTTTTTTCGGAACAATTTTGAGCTATAATGCTCTAAAATACTACGCTCCTTTTAAAAATCACATTTTTACGCTCCAGCATAATTACCTACTGGTTGTTGTTAGTTTACTTGCATTTTTTGTGGCTATGTATTTTTACATTCAGCTTAGTCCCAATTTCAAATGGGCATTTGTCAAAATAGGCTTCATTGTTTTGCTGTATCCGTTGTTGCGAAAATTTGGTTTGTTTAAAATGATTGTTGTTTCTTTTTGTGTTACTTACATTACAGCTTATATTCCCATGGTAAATCATGCCATAGAGTATTGCTACTTGCTAAGTCGGTTTATAGTGGTTATTTGCTTGTTACTTCCTCTAGAAATTATTGACCTAAATAAAGATGCCGAAACTATTTATACCATACCACAAAAAATAGGAATTCAGAATACCAAAATTTTAGGTTATTGTTTATTGCTTATTTTCTGTCTTCTAAATCCTGACATAACTTCCTTTTTTATAGCACTTAGCATTGCTATTTCTATTTTTTTTGTTACTGAAAAACGTGCGAAATACTACACTTCTTTTTGGGTAGAAAGCATTCCTATTTTGTGGTGGATTTTTATCTGGATATACAAGTTTAGTTAGAAATTATAACATTTGTAAGTAAGAGAAAAAACTAGATTACAGATGAAATTGAAATAAAATGGCTCTTATTTCATAACACCTGTTTAAACATTTAAAAAAAACCGATTAATATCAATTTAAAAAAAAAAAGAATATCTTTGATAAAAATATTCTTTTATTCCACAATTAAATTATATGAAAAAGATCCTTCTTGCACTCACTTTGACTTCTACATTATTTGCATTTTCACAAGTAGGTATTGGTACAACAGCTCCAAAAGGAGCTTTAGACGTAACTTCTACAACCGATGGTTTATTAATGCCACGAGTTGCTCTTTCTAACACTACTACGGCTACGGTAGTTACCCCAACAACTTCTGAATTAGTGTATAACACTGCCACAGCTGGCGATGTTACGCCTGGTTTTTACTACTGGATGGTGTTAAATGGGTAAGACTAAATCCTTCGAGTACTGCTGGCACGAATTGGTTATTAACAGGAAACGCTGGAACAACAGCTGGAACTAATTTTTTAGGTACAACAGATTTTGTAGATTTAGTGTTTAAAAGAAATAACGTTCGAGCAGGATTATTGCATACTTCAAACACTGCTTTTGGGGTAAATGCACTATCCGCAAGTACACGAGACAGAAATACAGCTATAGGTGTAGAAGCAATGAAAAACAATACCAACGGGGATGACAATGTGGCTATTGGATACCAAGCACTAAGTGATAAAGTAGATGGGGTAAGAAATATTGCCATTGGTAACCAAGCTATGTTTGGAAACACAGGTGGAGATAACATTGGTATTGGAATAAGAAGTTTAAACTCAAATACAGGGAGTTCTAATATTGCTATTGGTTCAGATGCTTTACGTGCAAACACTGGAACTCAAAATATTGCTTTTGGTGTAAGTGCTCTAAATCAAAATACTTCGGGATCTCAAAATATGGCTTTTGGTACAAATGCACTATATTACAACACAACCGGAACATATAATATGGGTTTTGGTTATGAAGCTTTACGCTCAAATACAAGTGGTCAAAGTAACATTGCTATTGGGTTATATGCTCTATATGCTAATACAACTGGACTTCAAAATATGGCTTTTGGTAATGGCAGTTCACAAAATAACACTACGGGTAATTACAATATAGCTTTGGGTACAAATGCACTGTTTTCTAACACAACAGGCTCTCAAAATATGGCTGTGGGTCATAGCTGCTTACAATCTAATACTACCGCAAGTTATAATACAGGACTAGGATATTACGCTTTATATGCAAACACTACAGGAGCTCAAAATACTGCCAATGGGAATGGTGCTTTACAGAACAATACCATAGGAAATAGTAATACTGCCAATGGGAATGGTGCTTTATATTCAAATACTACAGGAAATAGTAATACCGCTAATGGAGTAGGTGCTTTAAATGGAAACTCCATAGGATCTAACAATACCGCCAATGGAGTAAATGCTCTAGCTACCAACACCACAGGAGAAAGAAATAGTGCCTATGGTCGAGGTGCTTTAGTTTCAAATTCTACAGGAACTTATAATACCGCGAGTGGAGCCGAAGCTTTAGCGAATGTTACTACTGGTTCAAATAATATTGGTATTGGTTATAATGCGCAAGTACCTGATGGTACATTATCTAACCAAATACGCATTGGAGATGCAAATATAACGTATGCAGGGGTTCAAGTGGCTTGGAGTGTAACTTCCGATAAGCGTTGGAAAGAAAATATTCAACCAACTAATTTAGGTTTAAATTTTATAAACGACTTAAAACCTGTTTTTTATACCCGTAAAAACGATGCCACTAAAAAAGTAGAATATGGTATTATTGCACAAGAATTAGAAGCATCTCTAGTAAAATTTGGAGCCAACACTAATGGCATCATCACTAAAGATGATCAAGGAATGTACAGCGTACGTTACAATGATTTAATGTCGCCTATGATAAAATCTATACAAGAATTGAGTACTCAAAATACAGCACTTAAAAATGAAAATACACAACTTAAAAGTGCATTAGAAAATTTAGAAACTCGTTTAAAACAAGTAGAAGAAAAATTGAAATAAAAGTTCTTACTGAAAATTATCTGAATTTAAAAAAAACTAATATTCAATAATACAGCATTGAAATAAATTCAAATCCCGATAAACATAAAATTTATCGGGATTTTTTTAAGCATGATTACAATTCACAAATGGACACTTTAATAGATAATCATTACTAGAAAAATTTAGTTAGAAAAAAAATCCAATAACTATTCTTTTGATATAATCTTGGATTACTATTTTTTAAATTCTCCAAAAGCCAAATATGAAATTTTAAATTAATCCAGCTCTTTTTAACAACGCATCGGCTTTTGGCTCTTGCCCTCTAAAACGTTTGTACAATTCCATTGGCAATTCGGTGCCGCCTTTTGAAAGTACATTATCTTTAAATTTAGTTGCCACTTCTTTATTAAAAATGCCTTTCTCTTGAAAATACGCAAACGCATCTGCATCGAGAACTTCAGCCCATTTGTAACTGTAATATCCTGAAGAATATCCGCCAGCAAAAATGTGAGAAAACGAAACTGACATGCAATTTTCGGTAACATCTGGATATAAGGTTGTATTTTCAAAAGCTGTTTTTTCAAACACTTTGATGTTCGTGATTTCAGTTGGATTATTACTGTGGAAAGCCATATCCAATAATCCGAAACTCAATTGGCGTAACGTTGCCATTCCTTCTTGAAAACTAGCACTTTCCTTTATTTTTTCTACGTATTCTTGCGGAATGATTTCGCCCGTTTCGTAATGTTTAGCAAACAAAGCCAAAGCTTCTGGCTCGTAACACCAGTTTTCCATAATTTGGCTTGGCAATTCTACGAAGTCCCAATAAACGGATGTTCCAGACAAACTTGGGTAAGTGGTGTTTGCTAACATTCCGTGTAATCCGTGACCAAATTCGTGGAACAAAGTCGTCACTTCATTGAAAGTTAATAATGAAGGCTTTGTTTCTGTTGGTTTGGTAAAGTTACAAACATTCGAAATATGCGGTCTCTCGTTTTTGCCGTCTTTAATAGATTGCGATTTGAAAGAAGTCATCCAAGCGCCATTTCGTTTGCCTTTTCTTGGAAAGAAATCGGCATAGAAAATAGCAACGAGTTCGCCAAATTCATCTTTAACTTCGTATGTGGTTACTTCTTCGTGGTATTTTTCAATGTCGAAAACTTCGGTAAATGTTAGTCCGTATAATTTTCCAGCAATAGTAAAAGCGCCATTCAAAACATTTTCTAACTGAAAATAAGGCTTCAGTTTTTCGTCATCTAAATTGAATAATTTCTGTTTCAACTTTTCAGAATAATAAGCACCGTCCCATTTTTCTAGATGATCTATTCCATCCGTTTCTTTCGCAAAAGCGGTTAATTCGGCAAATTCTCGTTCGGCGGCAGGTTTTGCTTTGGTTAATAAATCATTTAGAAACGCTTTTACTTTATCAGGATTTTGCGCCATTCGCTCTTCGAGAACAAAATGAGAATGCGTTTCATATCCTAATAAATTAGCTCTTTCAAAACGTAATTTTGCAATTTTAAGCGTGATTTCCTGATTGTCGAATTCATTATTTTGAAATGCTTTTTTTCCTGCTGCAATGGAAATTTCTTTTCTTAACTCACGATTTTCAGCATAGGTTACAAATGGTAAATAGCTAGGCATATCTAAAGTAAAAATGTAGCCTTCCAAATTTTTAGCTTTAGCCAAAGCTTTCGCAGCTTCAATAGTTCCTTCTGGCAAACCTTTCAAATCGGATTCGTTAGTGATATGTAATTGATAATTATTGGTTTCGGCCAAAACATTTTCGCTAAAAGTCAATTTAAGTTTAGCTAATTCTGTATCGATTTCACGAAGTTTCGATTTTTTATCATCTGAAAGTAAAGCACCATTTCTAGAGAAACTTTTAAATTTCTTATCTAATAAAGTCGCTTGCTCTGGAGATAAATTTAAGGTGTCTTTTTGTTCGTAAACCGATTTTATTCGTTTAAATAAATCTTCGTTTAATGTTATGTCATTGCTGAAATCGGTTAATAATGGCATTACCTCTTGTGCGATTTTTTGCATTTCGTCGCTGGTTTCAGCCGAATTCAGGTTGAAGAAAATTGACGATAATCGATCCAAAGCATTTCCTGAAAAATCTAAGGCTTCGATAGTGTTTTCGAAAGTTGGCGCTTCTGGATTGTTTATTATAGTGTCGATTTCTGCTTTTGCAGAAGCTATATTTTCGATAAAAGCGGGTTTGTAATCTGCTATTTTTATTTGCGAAAATGGTGCTGTATCGTGTTTTGTGTTGAATGTTGAAGTTAAGATGCTCATTTTGTAATTTAAAAGTTATTTCGCCAAGATTCACTAAGATAGCACAGAGATTCACAAAGTTTTAATAAAGCAAGTCAAAAAAGATTCTTGGCGTATCTTCGTGTTTACTTCGTGTGCCTCTGTGTAATATTTTTATTTTTTTAAATTTTCAGACGATTTATTCACCGCTTCTTTCAATCCTTCTTTATAAAGAATAATTTTATCTAAAACGCATTTGTCTGAAGTTCCAATGATTTGGGCAGCCAGAATACCTGCGTTTTTGGCTCCATTTAAAGCTACCGTTGCCACTGGAACACCTCCTGGCATTTGCAAAATGGACAAAACCGAATCCCAACCATCGATAGAATTACTTGATTTTACAGGAACTCCAATCACTGGAAGTGGCGACATTGAGGCGACCATTCCGGGTAAATGTGCCGCACCACCAGCTCCAGCAATTATTACTGAAATGCCACGAGTATGGGCGTTTTTACTAAAATCAAACAATTTTTCGGGTGTTCGGTGTGCCGAAACAATATCGACTTCGGTTTCTATATCAAATCCTTTTAGGATATCGATGGCTTCTTGCATTACGGGCATATCGGATATGGATCCCATTATTATGGCTACTTTGCTCATTGTTTTTTTTATTAAAAATCTAAAACATTTTTTATATTTTCTTTGATTTTCGATTTCATATCATTGGTTATAAATCCAATTTTTTTTATAAATCTCGAATTATCAATGGCTCGAATTTGGTCAATCATGATATCGCTATTCTCGTTCAAGCCACAATTACCTTTGGGTATTCGGATTCTTAAAATATCCGATTCGTTATTTAGCTTGGTTGTAATTGGGCAAATAATGGTTGAAGGATGTGCTATTTCGTTCAGAAAATTGGTTTGAACAATTACCACCGGTCTCACTTTTCCTGCTTCGGTACCTATCTGTGGATTCAAATCGGCTAGCCAAATTTCATATTGATTCATGTAAAGTATCTATTTGTTCAAATTCTTTTAAAACCTCCATAGAACTTTCTGAAACTAATTTTGATTCAAAATGTAGCTTTTTTTGTAAAATAAGTCTGCTTTGCATCTTGTTGTAATATTCCAAAGCATCGTTTATATACCTGTTTCTTGGTTTTTTTATAGATTTGACAATGTTTTCTGTTTCACCGTAAATGGCATCGTCTATTTTTAAGGAAATTGTTTTCATAAGTACAAAATTTATATTACAAATGTATATCTTTTTAGTATATACTTTTTGGATTTTATACTTTTTTTATTTAATGTTGCCAAACTGCGACTGAACACTGATTATTGACCACTGATTACTCTTATCGTATTCTTTACTTCTTCCGCAATTCTCCTTGCTTCTTTCATGTTTTCATTTACAATCGTAACATGTCCCATTTTGCGGAAATGGCGGGTTTCTTTTTTGCCGTAAATATGTGGTGTAACGCCATCTATCGCCATGATTTTTTCGATATTTTCGTAAACTACATTGCCCGAAAAACCTTCGGCTCCCACCAAATTTACCATAATTCCGGCCACTTTGCTATCGCAATTTCCTAATGGCAAATTTAAAATAGCTCGCAAATGATTCTCGAATTGCGAGGTATAACTAGCTTCAATCGTGTGATGACCTGAATTGTGTGGACGTGGAGCAACTTCGTTTACCAATATTTCATCGTTTTGGGTTTGAAACATTTCGACTGCTAATAATCCAACGTGATTGAATTTTTCGGAAACTTGCAATGCAATTTCTTGTGCTTTTGCAGCCACTTTGTCGTCAATTCGTGCGGGACAAATTACGTATTCTACCTGATTGGCTTCGGGATGGAATTCCATTTCGACCACAGGATATGTTTTTATTTCGCCAGATGGATTTCGAACCACAATAACGGCCAATTCATTTTTGAAAGCTATCATTTCTTCGGCAATACATTCTACATTAGGCAAATTGTCTAAGTCTTCTACGGTTTTTACTACTTTTACGCCATTTCCATCGTAGCCGAATTCGGTGCATTTCCATACAAAAGGCATCTCGACTGCTCTCGATGCGACGGCCAATTTCAGATTTTCTAAATTGGAAAATTTTTCAAAAGGAGCTGTCGGAACATTGTTTTGAGCATAAAACGCTTTCTGAATTCCTTTGTTTTGAATCAGTTTCAAGGTTTTTGGCGATGGGTACACTTTTAAACCTTCGTTTTCTAATTTTTCTAAAGCGTCAAGATTAACCAGTTCTATTTCGAAAGTTAAAACATCAACTTTTTTTCCGAAATTATAAACGGTTTCAAAATCCATCAAACTGCCTTGAAAAAAATGGTTACAGGCAATTTTGCAAGGCGCTTCATCGCTTGGATCAAGAACATACGTTTGAATATCGAATTTTCTAGTTTCGGCAAGAAGCATTTTGCCAAGTTGTCCGCCACCAAGAATGCCTAATTTGAAATTGGAAGAAAAATAATTCATTTGTTGTAGTTATCGTTTTTTAATGGTTAAGCGCAGTGGCTTCAACCGTTTCATTGTAGTTGTGTTCAGGCAAAGATACTTTATAAAGATTTAATAGAAAAAATCTATTTTATTTTCTTTACAATTTCTCTTGCAACAGCTTTGTATGCCGCAGAATATTTGACATAATCGTCAGTAAGAATCCGTTTCAATTCGGGATAAACCCAGTCGTTTTTTTTGCCCAATTCAAATAATGCTCTGATAGAATATGCTTTGGTGGCTACTTTTACATTTTCGAGAATGAGCCAATCAAAACAGGATTCTATAATTTTTTGTTCCTGATTTTTTGTTAAAACCATGTGCTGGGCAAGAAACATACAAATTTTTGAAATAGAGCGTAGGGCACTTTCATTCGTATATTTTGAAATTTTGTCGCAAAATGTATCTAAAAATGGTGCTACTAAATGAAGTTCTTTTTCTAATACTAATTCTAAAATCCAGCAGGGTTTATAGTGGTTTTTATCATCTGTAGTAAAAGCAAGTTGTAGCAACTCTGGAAAAAGTTCTGGATTATTTAAAATATAGTGCGCATTGTCTTCTCGACTTTTTCGATGAGCCGTGCTATTTTCGATTCTTTGAAGCAATTCTAAATTCATACTTCAAAAATAAATAAAATCTTCTAATTGAATGCTAATTTGTTATCTTTGCAAATTATTCTATAAAATAAGTATGGAAATTAAATTACACGACAAATATTTTGTCCCTTTTATTTCGGCACAAGAAATAGACTTTGCCATTGCAACCATGGCAGCGCAAGTAGAAGCAGATTTTGCAGATGATGTCCCTGTTTTTGTAGGAATTCTTAACGGATCATTTATGGTTGTTTCTGATTTTATGAAACATTATAAATCACCTTGTGAAGTCAGTTTTATCAAAATGGCTTCTTACGAAGGTATGGAATCTACAAACGAAGTCAAACAACTTATAGGCATCAATCAGGATTTAACAGGAAGAACCGTTGTTATCATCGAGGATATTGTAGATACTGGAAATACTGTCGAAGAGTTGAAAGCTTTATTCAAAAAACAAGGCGTAAAGCATTTTAAAATTGCAACACTGTTCTTTAAACCTGAGGCATATAAAAAAGACATGAAACTCGATTATATAGGAATCAGAATACCTAACAAATTCATTGTTGGTTTTGGTTTGGACTATGACGGTTTGGGCAGAAATTTACCCGAAGTATACCAACTAAAAAATTAAATAAATAACAACATAACTACACAATTTTTTAAAATGATTAACATTGTTTTGTTCGGTAAGCCAGGGGCTGGTAAAGGTACTCAGGCAGAATTTTTGAAAGAAAAATACACGCTAACACATCTTTCAACAGGCGATATTTTTAGATTTAATATAAAAAACGAAACGGAATTAGGAAAATTAGCTAAAACCTTTATCGACAAAGGCGATTTAGTTCCTGATGAAGTAACCATCAAAATGTTAGAATCTGAAGTAAATAAAAACCAACATTCAAAAGGGTTTTTATTCGACGGTTTTCCTAGAACTTTAGCACAAGCAAATGCTTTAGACCAATTTTTATCATCCAAAAACGAAGTCATTACAGCCACTCTAGCACTTGAAGCTGACGATGAAATTCTAGTTCAAAGAATTCTAGAAAGAGGAAAAACCTCCGGAAGAGTTGACGATCAAGATGAAGAAAAAATCAGAAATCGTTACCAAGAATACAATGAAAAAACAGCTCCTTTGATGGAATACTATCAAAACCAAGGAAAATTTCATGCGGTAAACGGCATTGGAACCATTCAAGAAATTACCGAACGACTCAGCAAAGTCATTGATAATTTATAAATTTTAGCAAAAAAGATAAATTAATAATAAAACGGTTTCGTTATCCCGAATAAAGAAATAAACGAATAACCAAATCAACAAAAAGTGGAAATACTTATCATTTTCTTTTTAATTCTTTTAAACGGAGTGTTCTCAATGTCAGAAATTGCATTGATTTCCGCTCGTAAAAACCGACTAGAATCGGCAGCAAAAAAAGGAAATACCAGTGCAAAAACGGCTTTAGATTTAGCTAATTCGCCAAACAAATTTCTTTCGACAGTACAAATAGGAATAACTTTAATAGGAATTCTTACTGGTATCTATTCTGGCGACAAAATTACAACCGATGTCCGATTATTTCTAGAAGGATTTACCGTTTTACAACCCTATTCGCATAATCTATCGGTAGGAATTGTAGTGGTTATACTAACCTTTTTTTCCTTAGTACTAGGCGAATTATTACCTAAACGAATAGGGCTCAACCATCCGGAATCTATAGCAAAAGCAGTGGCTGTTCCTATGAAAATTATTTCGGTAGTAACCGCTCCTTTCATTTGGTTGTTAACCTCAACCACCGATTTTATTTTAGACATTCTAAATATAAAACCCACAGCCGACGGCAAGGTAACTGAAGAAGAAATAAAAGCCATCATCAAAGAAGGAACCGAAGGCGGAGAAGTTCAAGAAATAGAACAAGACATCGTAGAACGGGTTTTTCACATTGGCGACAGAAAAGTAAACTCGCTAATGACACACCGAAATTCATTAGTTTATTTATCCATCGAAGATGACGATATCAATTCGCTAAAAGCAAAAATGCTCAACGAATTGCACTCTGTGTATCCCGTTTGCAAAGACAATCTCGACGAAGTAGTAGGAATTGTGTTTCTAAAAGATTTATTTGCCAGTTTCGAAAAAGGAAAATTCGATTTGAGAGCCATTACCAAAGAGCCTGTTTATTTTATCGAACACACATCAGCATACAAAGCCCTGGAAATATTCAAAAAATCCAAAGTACATTATGCCCTCGTAACCGACGAACACGGAATGATACAAGGAATAATTACCCTAAACGATATTCTGGAAGCACTTGTAGGCGATGCTGCCGATTTTTACGAAGAAGAATTTCAGCTCAACGCCCGTGAAGACGGCACTTGGCTCGTAGACGGACATTATTCGCTACACGATTTCTTGACCTATTTCGACATGGACGACCTCATCAACGATTATGACGTAACAACCGTTAGTGGACTCATAATGACCGAGTTATCGTACATTCCAAAAGTAGGCGAAAAGCTCGTTTGGAACAAAATGCAACTCGAAGTAATCGATATGGATGGCCGAAAAATCGATAAAGTTTTAGTCAGCTCAATCGCAGAAAAATAAAATAACAATAATCAAGAACGAATAGTTAAGGCATTTTCAGCAAACCCTATTCCCGCTTTCCGCTCTAATCTTTGCTTTTCTAAAGAAAAAAAGCAAAGGATTTCCGCTCTAATCGGGGTTAAAAAGCCAACTATCCGCGTACTTGAAAACTAGTTTTCGGTCAAAGTTTTAAAAGTCTAAAACCCAAAACCCAAAACCCAAAACCCAATAAGATGACCGAAGGAAATTTCGTAGACTACACAAAAATATATGTTTCATCCGGAAAAGGAGGAAAAGGCTCTACGCACTTACATAGAGAAAAATTTATCGAAAAAGGCGGACCAGACGGAGGAGACGGAGGTCGTGGCGGACACGTATATCTAGTAGGAAACAAAGCACTCTGGACTTTGTTTCATCTCAAATTTGCCCGACACGTAAAAGCGGGTCACGGTGGCGATGGTGGAAGTTCACGAAGCACAGGACATGATGGAGAAGATAAATATATCGAAGTGCCTTTAGGAACCGTAGTTCGTGACAAAGAAACCAACGAAATTCTTTTCGAAATTACCGAAGACGGAGAAAAAAGAATCATTGCCGAAGGTGGAAAAGGCGGTTTAGGAAACTGGCATTTTCGTAGTTCAACGAATCAAACACCAAGATATTCGCAACCAGGATTACCAGCCCAAGAGGCAGATATTGTATTAGAGTTAAAAGTGCTTGCTGATGTTGGTTTAGTAGGTTTTCCTAATGCAGGAAAATCGACATTATTATCAGTACTAACTTCTGCAAAACCTAAAATTGCCGATTATCCGTTTACAACACTAAAACCAAATCTTGGAATTGTGGCGTATCGTGATTTTCAATCTTTTGTAATAGCCGATATTCCAGGAATTATAGAAGGAGCTGCCGAAGGAAAAGGATTAGGACATTATTTCTTGCGTCACATCGAACGTAACTCAACACTATTATTTTTAGTGCCTGCCGATGCGGATGATATTAAGAAAGAATACGACATTCTATTAGATGAATTGCGTCGTTACAATCCTGAAATGTTAGACAAAGATCGATTAATTGTGGTTTCTAAATGTGATATGCTCGATGCCGAATTACAAATGGAAATGAAAAAACAATTAGACAAAGATTTCAAAGACATTCCGTATTTATTCATATCGTCAGTGGCGCAACAAGGGCTTACAGAATTAAAAGATAAATTATGGGCGATGTTAAATACGGAAGCATAGTCTCTTTGCATGAAAAAAATTGCGCGCATAATTATTACTTTCACTATAGTATCGTTCGCTCCGTTAGCAATTGGACAATGCGTTCAAAACCCTGAGTTCAACAAAGCAATTCCAAAAAGAGAACTAAGAGGCGTTTTTCTTGCCTCTATTTTTAATCTCGATTGGCCCAGCAATAGATTAGCAACACCAGCAGCCCAACAAGCAGAATTAATTACTATTTTAGATAACCTAAAAAACAATAATTACAATACTGTTTTTTTGCAAGTAAGACCCGAATGCGATGCTTTATACAACTCCAGTATCGAACCTTGGTCTTACCGATTAACCGGAACACAAGGGCTAGCACCTAGCCCATTATGGGATCCTCTAGCTTTTGCAATTACCGAAGCGCATGCCCGTGGACTCGATTTGCATGCATGGCTAAATCCGTATCGAGTTAGGGCAAATGCAACATCATATACAGCATCGGTTAATAGTGTTTTAAATATGCACCCTGATTGGATTCTTACCGCCTCAAATGATGCGAATTCAAAAATTCTCAATCCTGGGATTCCTGCGGTTCAAGACTACATAACCAGTGTTGTTCACGATATTGCTTCTAGGTATGATATTGATGGAATCCATTTTGATGATTATTTTTATCCCAATGCAGGAATGGCTACAAACCAAGACAATCAAACGTACACGGATTATAATCCGACCCATATTTCAACCCTTGCTGATTGGAGACGCAATAATGTAAACGTGATGATTGGTAAAGTTTATGATGCTATTCAAGTTATTAATTCAAGCCAAAATAAAAATATTGTTTTCGGAGTGAGTCCTTTTGGAATTTGGAAATCAGGAATGCCAACTGGAATTTCTGGAAACGCATCTTTTTCAGCACTTTATTGCGACCCCATTGCGTGGTTAAATGCGGAAAAAGTAGATTACTTAGCACCACAATTGTATTGGCAAATAAACGGTTCGCAAGATTATATAGCGTTATCTACATGGTGGAACGATGAAATTAAAGCAAAAAACAAACAATTATATGTAAGTCAAGCGTATTATAAAATGACCGATGCAAACAACTGGTCGGTTTCTGAAATTGAAAACCAAATTAGTCACGATAGAGCAACTGCTATGGACGCCACTTTTGGACAAATTGCCTATAGATATTCCACCATTAAAAACAATGACAAAGCAATTAATTCAACTTTAAATTCGGCACAATATAAATACAAATCATTTCCCCCTCCAATTTTAGGTACTGGAAAAGATTCTGTTTGTCCTAATAAACCTATCCGTATTAGAACAGAAGGATTATACCTAAAGTGGGACACGCCAGCGGTAGCGCCAGATGGCGATTTTCCGGTAAAATATGTAATTTATGCTTTCGACAGTCCGCTTCAAGCAATTACAAACCAAGACGATGGCTCTAAAATTCTCGACATTGTTGTGGGCAATCAATTGCTAGTGAACTCACATTTATTAGACACGAAATATTTTGTTATTTCTTCTTTAGATAAAAATAATAATGAGAAAGGAGATTTTGAACAAACCTTAAATTTGAAAAAGGGTTATTTTGCTAACAATTCGTCTCTAAATATATATCCGAATCCGTTTGCTGAGCAATTCACCATTTACACCAACAGTGAGTTTCTAGGAAAACTCAAAATTAGCATCTACGATTTGTCTGGAAAACAAGTTTTTAATCAAACTTTAAACAACCAAAGTAAAGAAATAAAAATAAATCCCAATAACCTCAAAAAAGGTTTCTATCTAGGAAAAATAATCGCAGAAAACGGAACGAGTAAAACCTTCAAAGTTATTAAAGAATAAAAAACGGCACTCACTGAGTGCCATTTTTTTGATTTTATAGATTAGGAATTCTTAAAACCTGACCTGGATAAATTTCATCTGGATCTTGCAACATAGGCTTGTTAGCTTCAAATATAACATCGTATTTTGTAGCATCATCGTAATATGTTTTAGCAATTTTAGACAACCAATCGCCTTCAACAACTGTGTGGTATCTCGCTTCTGGAGCAGGAACAGCAACCGTCATCTGGTTATCAACTGTTTCTACACCTTCAACATTTCCTAAAGCCAAAACAATTTTTTCAGAATCTGCTTGTTGTTCTACTTCCCCTGTTACTACTACTGAATCATCAGGCATTATAGAAACTTTTAGGCTTTTAAACGCCAACCCTAAAGCTTGCACGTGTGCTAGCAACGCACTAGCTTTCAAATGTGCTTTTTCTTCAACAGGAGCAGCATCTGCAGCACCAAATAACTTTTTTCCAGCATTCTTAATGAACGAAAATAATCCCATAATTAATTAATTTTAATTGTTATAATCTCAAATTTAGCAAATTAAATGCCAAAAATCAGAAACGAAATCAAAAATTATGAAATTAAATTATACTTCCCTAATTACAATTCATTACGTTAAAGTTATCTTAACAAACAAGTATTAATGCTTCTAATATTTTTAAACTTTTTAAAAATAAATTACCTTCGTGCTACTAAAAAAAAAATTATGAAAAAAATTATTTTATCCTTAATCGCAGCCATAATGCTTGTTCCTGCAAGTGTTAAAGCCGATGAAGGAATGTGGTTTTTGATGTTCATTGAACGTTTGAACCACCGAGACATGCAAAAAATGGGATTGCAATTAACTGCTGAAGAAATTTACAGCATCAATCACCACAGTTTAAAAGATGCTATTGTACAATTCAATGGAGGTTGTACGGCTGAAGTAATTTCAAAAGACGGATTAGTGCTAACCAACCACCACTGTGGTTATGATGCTATTGCTGAGCTTTCTACTGCCGAAAAAAACCTATTAAAAGATGGGTTTTGGGCACAAAACAGACAAGCAGAAATTAAACCTTCTAGCTTATATGTACGATTCTTCGTTCGTATGGACGATTGTTCGAAACGTATTTTAGCAAAAGTAAACCCTTCAATGACTGAATTGGAGCGTGAAGCGGCTATCAACAAAGAAATTGCTGCAATCGAAAAAGAAAACAACGAAGGCGGAAAATACACCGTTTCTGTTCGTCCGTTCTTTCAAGGGAACGAATATTACTATTTCGTTTACCAAGATTATAAAGACGTACGTTTAGTAGGAACACCACCTGAAAGTTTAGGAAAATTTGGTGGCGATACAGACAACTGGGAATGGCCGCGTCATACTGCCGATTTCTCTATGTTCCGTATTTACGGAGATGCCAACGGAAATCCAGCAGATTATGCTGCAAGTAATGTTCCCTTAAATCCAAAACACTACCTACCAGTTAATTTAGGAGGCGTTAAAGAAAATGATTTTGCTATGATTTTAGGGTATCCAGGTCGTACAAATCGTTGGATGCCAGCTGGCGGAATCGAGCAAAATGTAAAATTTGCTTATCCTGCATGGGTTGAAGGAGCAAAAACAGGAATGGATAATATGAAAAAATACATGGATCAAAGCGATGCGCTTAATCTAGTATATGCTTCAAAATATGCTTCGACAGCTAATTACTGGAAAAACCGTCAAGGGATGATTGATGCCTTAACGAAATTTGGAACGGCAAAATCAAAAGCTTCGCAAGAAGACAAATTCAATAAATGGGCAAACTTGCCGGCTAATAAAGCTAAATATGGCAATGTTATTGCCACTATCAATAATTTTTATGCACTAACAAACGAGAAATCGCGTCATGATAATTATTTGCAACAATTATTACGAACTTCTGCTTTTGGAACCATAAGCAGAACGTTAGGAAAACAATTAGACGCTTACGCAAAAGGAGATGAAGCAAAACGTGCACAACTAGCTCCAGCCATTACCGGAATGGCGGAAGAAATGTTTAAAGAATTGCATCTTCCAGCCGAAAAAGATATTATGGCGGCACAATTAAAATTGTATGCTACAAAAGCTACAGGTTATGCTATTGCGCCAATGGTAAGCAAATTAGCCAAAGAAAACAACAACGACTTTACTAAATATGTAAACGATACGTTTGAAGCTAGTATTTTGACATCAAAAGAAAAAATCGCAGCCTTTTTACAAATGCCAAACGAAGCTACTTTAGCAAACGATCCTTTGTACACACTTTCTAACGACATGCTAACGCATTTAATGTCAAAATCAGAAGCTATTGCTAAAGCACAAAACGATTACGGTGCTTCATTCCGTTTGCTAGTAGAAGGATTAAGAGAATCAAAAATTGGCGCTATTCAATACCCAGACGCTAACTCAACTTTACGTTTAACGTATGGAAAAGTGCGTGCTTTGCCTGCAGACAAGCGCAATGATGCCAAAGTAAACAACTACACAACCCTTGACGGTCAAGTAAAAAAATACAAAAAAGGAGATCAAGAATTTGATTTACCAACTCGTGTATTGGAAATGAACAAAAGCAAAGATTTTGGTCGTTTTGTGGACAAAGATGGTTCGCTTCACGTGAATTTCTTGACAGACAATGACATTACAGGAGGAAACTCAGGTTCGCCAGTGCTAAACGGAAAAGGAGAATTAATTGGTTTAGCATTCGACGGAAACATCGAAGCTATGGCTGGAGATGTTATTTTTGACCCTAAATTACAAAGAACTATCAATGTTGATATTCGCTATGTACTTTGGGTAATCGAGAATTTCTCAGGAGCTAAACACATTGTTGACGAAATGACTTTGGTGAAATAATCAACAAACACAAATAAAATTGAACCGTTCCATCCTTGGAGCGGTTTTTTTTATTTCATACGTTTTTTTATTGTATAGTTTGCGTTGTGTTTGTCATTCCGTAGGAATCCCAATTCTACTCCTTCAAAAAGCCATATTCATACACTTTAGGCTCTATTTTTTTGGCCAATAGTTTCAAGTTTTCTCGAAGTGCTGTAATGAGTTTCATGTAGGTTTCGTCTTGGCTTTTGTTGTTCATTTTGCCTTTGTCGTTGCGTCCCTGAAAATGCTCGCGAATGTCGTACAAACTTGCGTTTACATTTACGTTGGGTTGCGCGTGGTAGTACTGCCAGAGTTCGCGACCTGCATTGAAAACGGCGGTGGCTTTTTCTGAAAAGTCTAATGGTTTTTTAAACTCCGAAAGAGTTTCAAACTCTTTCGGAGTTGGTGCTGTCGAAAACAAATCCTCCGTTTGTTCTTGTTTGATTTTGCCTTTGATGAATTGCGTCATAAAGTTGCTCTCAAACTTTTCTTGCGCATTGACTTCTTGCTCGGTAAACGGAATCCAATGATTGGTGCCACCACTTGTACTTATTTTATTTTGACTGTGAAATAAGGCAAAGGTTAAGCAATCATTTTGAAATTCTACATCGGTTTGCCATCCGTCATTGGGATATAAAAACTGGTCACGGTCGTTAAGCCAAGTGGCTTCTGTGAAATGTCTCATTGCAAGATAAATAGACATTTCAATAATGTTGTTTTTTGTAATATTTGTTGTTAATTTTTTTAATAAATCATTTTCAGTTGGCTGATTTGTAAAGAAAACTCCTTGGTTGTTTTGCATATCAGTACCTTGCATTCTTAAATATGCAATTCGATCAGATTTTTTATCATAAAAATTTCTCAACCAATTGATGATAAATATATTTTGATCAAAAGAATAAAATGCTTTCTGTCCTAAAAAATCTTCTTCAAAAACATCACAAACAATTTTACTTATTTTTTCTTTATTTTCGGTGTTCCAAATTAGAAATCCAATCGGAAATTTCCCTTTAACATTATCAAAGGTATCTGCTTGACATATAAAACCTTTTAAATATTCTGCTTTGAAATATTGTTTAAATTTGAAAAAATTTTGTGAACTTATATATTTTAATTTACTAAAAGATGCTAATTTAGCATTAGGTAAATCCTTATAGATTCTTAAAAAGAATTGAGCAAAAAGTTCTCTAGTTGCAGTTCCAACAATATTACTAAAATCTTCATAAACTTTAGTTTTTGTTGCTACACTTGATTTATTTTCACCTTTTCCAACAACAGTATCTCTATTACTTGCTTCCGCATACGGTGGATTAATATAAATAACCAACTTTTTGCGTTTTTCGTCATCGTTAATAATGTCTTGCAAACCTTGTGGTAATTTGCTAAAATCGTCGTTCAGAAAATCGAACTGAAACACGTGGTCTTTGAGCAACAAGGCACCGTTTTCTATTCGGTCGTGCATGGCGTTTACATCGCTTTGGTCGAGCGTGCTGGCCCAAATGTTGTATTTGTTGGTTAGTCCTGCCAAAAGGTTACCGGTTCCTGCGGCGCAATCCCACACATAATAGTCGTCTTGCCAGTCGGAGCCCAATACGTCGGCTATGTATTGTTGGCTGAGTTCGACCCACTTTTTGGGTGTAAAAAAAGCGCCTTTGCGTTCGCGTATGTCTTGCGGAATGAGCAAATCTTTTCGGCTCACTATGTACTGCTGTATTTCTTCGAGCGGTGGTCGTTTGTATTTTTTCCAAAATTGCTCGTAGACACTTTTGTCTTTTATATTAAACGAATTTGTTCCCGAACTCATGTAAGCGGGTAAATTCAAATTTTTATTTAATATTTCATAATGGTTGTTTCTAAAAATCACAAACAAATTTTCAGAAATAGGCGTGTCGTCATCAGTTTCTGTTGTTCCTTTATCATCTACAAAAAGATCGGCTAGGTAAAAACTATTGTCTAAAATGTTTTGTTTTTTCCCTTCTTCCCAATTAAAATCAATATGTGGTTTTACTTGGTCTAGCCAGCGGAGATATATAGAGACAAAGTTGTTTTTGTCGATGAGTATTTTGCCGCTTTCGGTCGCTTTGGCAAGGTTGTTTTTGATAAAAAACTGCAATTCTTTTTCGTCTTTCTCAAAATCATACACGTAATGGTTTTTGTGTAATGAGGTAGCAATGCGTTCTTTGATGATGCCAAATTCTTTGGTTTCGTGGTTGCTGGGCGTCACGTTCCAATTAAAATCGTTTAGGCTAAACACGTCAACAATGGCATTGTAGGGTACAAAGGCTATTTTTTTGGCATCGAAAGCACCTAAAAATGCGGGTGGCAAAAATTTGTCGAACGTTCGGGCTTTGCCAATAGTCAGTACCAGCTGGGCAAACATGGCAAAAATATCAAAATCGCCTGTTTTTGCTTCCGCCCAAAGCAACGAGTGGGCTTCAAACAAGGTGTTTTGTTTGGGATTTTTGTTTTTTATGGTGGCACAAAAATCGACGTTTCCTATAATTTTCGTGGTATCAAAATCAGCAAAAAAATCCTGTCCTACTTTGTTTTTTATTTCTTCTTCGCGAATGTTTTTGTATTTCATGTTTTTTGGCTGTTTTCTAAAAAAAACAAATGTACTAATTTGCATCTAGTTTGCTATTATTTTTGCACACCGTTTGCGTTTGGTTTGGTTTGTGTACCCATTTTTAGACTGTGTGCAATTCCTACAAAATAAAATCATGACCATTTATCGGTCTCTTTTTTTAATTTTCCTTACTTTTGAAAAATGAAAAAAGGTTGCCTCATTTTAGTTTTTCTTTGTTTCCAAATTTCTGCCCAAACCAGTTTTGAAAAAGGGCAAAGAATGATGGAACAAAAAAAATATTTAGCGGCAAAACCATTGTTAGAAAATGCGTTAAAAGAAAATCAGAAGCAATACAAAGCCATTGATTATTTAGGAGAAATAGCCATTTATTCCGAAAATTGGGACGAAGCTATTGCTTGTGGCAAAAAACTAGTAACCGCTTTTCCTAAAAATGCAGACTATTGGTACAAATATGGCGGAGCAATGGGGCTAAAAGCAAAATCGAGCAATAAGTGGACTGCCTTAGGCTTAATAGACAATATAGAAAATGCCTTTTTAACGGCAACAAAACTCGATTCAAAGCACATTGAAGCCCGCTGGGCATTGGTACTATTTTATATCGAATTGCCAGGAATTTTCGGCGGAAGCGAATCCAAAGCAAAAAAATACGCTAACGAATTACTTGCTATTTCAAAAGTCGATGGATATCTCGCTAAAGGATATATTGATGTTTATTTTGAAAGATATCGAGATGCAGAAAAAAATTATATAAAAGCAGATGAAATTGGTCATTCAAAAACTACTTTCAACAAATTATATGATTTATATTTGACTAAATTGAACGACAAACAAAAAGCTCAAAAATTAAAAGAAGAATT